>JBBSCG010000015.1:0-38722 GCA_038250515.1 Candidatus Limnocylindria bacterium | reverse complement strand
TCGCTGCGCCAATGAGTCTGGACACGTGTGGTCCTCCGGTCGAGGGTTTGCTGCGGCTCGCGGTGCCTTCACGTGCCATTGGGCGGGCCGATGAGGTGATCGGCCGATAGATCTGACCGCGACGCGCCACAAGGGGACGCGCCGCGGCCAGGATGGCCACGGGAGTTGTCGTCTGCAGCATTCCCCCCATTGGGACTGCCGACGCGATGGGCCCAGACGCAACACGGGCACCGTGCACCATCCGAGACCGCTGACCCGAGGACATGACTTGTCGTACCTCTGATGAATTGGCGACGGCGTAAGGCCGCCGATAAGTCCTGCTTGACCATAACCGGAGGTGCTGGGGGTGGGAAGTACTAAAACATTTGGCCGCTGGTGACCTTTTGGGCGGTCCGGGCGGGCTTGGTGAGCTTGGCGCTGACAAAGCGTTGCGGCGATACAACGGACGGAGCAATAACTGGCGCCTAAGCGGCCGGTAACGCCTCGCCTGCCATGCTCGGGGACACGATGGCTGTCCTCGATCTCCTACTGCCGCCCGCCTGTGGCGGGTGCGCGCGACTCGGACAACTGCTCTGTGGCGACTGTCGGGCTCGCCTGCGACCGCCGACCGCCGACGCGGACCGATTCCAGACTGCGGATGCTGGCGCTGTCGTTGGCGACACCCTCGAGCTGGCCGTGGCAGCCTTTGCCTATGAAGGCGTCCTGCGGCGCGCACTACAGCGCCTCAAGTACCTCGGCGTAGCTCGCATGGCCCGGCCGCTGGCGGAGGCCGCTGCGCCCGCGCTGCGCACGCTGCTGGACATCAGTGGCCCGGCGACGCTGGTCCCAGTCCCCGTGCACGTGATCCGGCAGCGAGAGCGCGGGTACAACCAGGCCGAGCTCCTGGCCCGCGAACTGTCACGCCTGGTTGGTTCTCCGACGGCAAACGTCCTTGTCCGACCGCATGCGACCACCAAGCAGCACCGGTTGGATCGGGCCGGGAGGCTGCGCAATCTGCGCGGAGCCTTCGCCATACGGCGCAACGCGCGTCCACCTCCCGTGGTGGTCGTCATCGACGACATCCTGACCACGTCCGCCACGCTGGAAGCGTGCGCATCGGTCCTGCGCGAAGCGGGCGCCCTGCATGTGTACGGCTTTGCGATCGCCCGAGAGGTGTAGACCCAGCCCGAGCAAGCGCACGGGTGCTACGGTATGGAGCCCACCCTGAGCGGAGAATCGGACGTGAAGACGAACGTGAAGGCCCGCAACCTCGAGTTGAGCGACCGCCTGAAGGCCGATATCGAGCACAAGCTGCGGCGGCTGGATCGCATCTCCCACCCAGGCGCCGAGGCGACCGTTGAGCTGATTGCACATGCCTCACGCGACAACGACCAATCGCACGTCGCCGAGGTGACGCTGATGAATGACGGCGCCGTGTTGCGATCGGTCGGGGCCGGCCCGAATCCGCTGGCGGCGATCGATGCGCTGCTCGACAAGCTCGAGCGCCAGGTCGTGCGCCGCAAGGAGCGGCCACGCAGCAGTCGGGGCAGAACCGTGGAGGCAACCGAAGCGATCACCGCGCGCGAGGCGCTCGGCAGCCTGGCTCCCCCCGAGGAGGACAGCGAAAGACGCGGGCCGACCGTGGTCAAGATCAAGCGCTTCGACATGCTGCCGATGTTCGAGGAGGACGCCATCGACCGCATGGAGGAGCTGGGCCACGCTTTCTTTGTCTTCCTCAACGCCGATACGGACCGCATCAACATCCTGTATCGACGGCGCAACGGCGACTACGGGCTGATCGAGCCGGTCACCGACCAGCGACGGAAGCACAGCTGAACGGTGCGCGGCCGCTCAGGCAGCGGCGAAGCCCGGCACGACCAGCGGCAGGACCAGCAGCGACACGACGATCAGGATCAGCGACACGAAGAAGACGAGCAGCGAGATCGTCAGCGTGTCCATGCCCGGGTGCGGCTCGACGTCCGGCTGCAGGTTGGCGACCGAGTGAACGTCCGGCTCAGGACCCTTGGATTCCATGGCCCGCACGGTAGCACGCCAGGCGCGGCGACGGCTCAGCTGGCCGCCGGAGGCGCCGCGCATCGGCATGCACCTCGGCGTGGCGAGTGGACTGCACAACGCAGCACGTCGAGCACGCGTCATCGGCGCAACCGCACTGCAGATCTTCAGCGACAACCCGACTGCCTGGCGGCGACGTCCCGAGCTGCCGCCCGAGGCGACGAGGTTCATCAATTACTGCGAGGCGGAAGGCATCGCTCCGATCGTGATCCATGCCAGCTATCTCATCAATCTCGCCGGCACGTCCGAGCCGTTCGCCAGCCAGTCGAAGGCCGGGTTGATCCACGAGATGCAGCGCGCGCCGCAGTACGGAGCGTCGATCGTGAATACGCACATCGGCTCGCATCGCGGGATGGGCCACGATGCCGGCCTCGCCCGCATCACAGCCAACGTGGAGGAGGTGCTGGCCGCTTCGCCGCCAGGGGTCACGCTGGCACTCGAGAACTCCGCCGGCGGCGGTGACAACCTCGGTTCGACCATCGAGCAGCTCGCCGCGTTGGTGGAGGGCATCCGCATCGGCGCCGAGCGCCTTGCCTTCTGCCTGGACACGGCCCACCTGTGGGGAGCGGGATACGACATTTCGACGGCGGAGGGCGCGGACGAGGTCGTCAGCCGGTTCGCCGAGCTCATCGGCCTTGAAAGACTGGCGCTGGTCCACCTCAACGACTCGCGGTCGCTGCTCGGTTCGCGAACCGACCGACACGAGCACGTGGGGGCGGGAAAGATAGGGCCAGTGGGGTTGGGCGCTCTGTTGCGAGACCCGCGGCTGAGCAGCGCGAACTTCATCCTCGAGACGCCGGGCGTCGAGAAGGGCTACGACGCGGTCAACATGCGCCGCGCGCGCCTCCTGAACGGCGGAGCGACGGAGCTGCCGATCCTGCCACCGAAGGCATTCAAACTGAATCGCCGTTCGCTGCAGGGGCAGCCGCCCAAGCCTGCATGCTGATTCTCACCAGCCACGAAGGCAGCCGAGTAACGAGTCAGGCACCTCGGCTCAGGCCGTTGATGCCATTCACGCCATTGCCGCCAGCGCCCGAAGGGCGAACGCGACGGCTGCGCAAGGAAATGTACGCCTGCATCAGCTCACGGACATCGGTCTCAGTGAGGACCTCGTCGCCGCGCAGTGCGTACTCGACGCGCGTGGTCGGCAGGACGTGGTGCGTCGCCAGGGTGGCGAAGTAGGCCGGCCCCTCCGCCTCTTCGCGAATTTCGCGGAGGCCGCGGGCAAGTCTGGTGGCGGTGCCGAGCGAGGGCATGCGGTCGCCCTTAATGAGCCGGGAGATGGTGGAATGATCCACGCCCGACTGCAGCGCCAGCTGGCGCTGGCTCAACTTCTTTTCCTTCAGCTGGCTGCGTAGCCAGCTGTTGAACGATCGCGGCGTTTGTAGCGTCATTCGGCGCCCTTGTGGTATCTCATACGCCACCGGAACGGTTCGGCGGTGGTGCGTACGCGCAACCGCAGGATCGCAGTCGCCTACGTACGCCTCAATGGGACAAAGGTACCGATCGGTGGGCCTCACGTGGACGGCGGCACGTCGCCAGCCATGCCCTTGGGAACGGCAATTCCATGTGCGCGGCGGACCTTATCGCTGAGCACATAGAAGATGCCACCGATGATTATCACTGAGAGGGTGCTGATCGCGCCATCGGTGGCTGCCACGGCGAGTCCGAACTGTGGCGCGACGCCGTAGATGGTCAGCACGCCCGTGACGCCCGCCTGCACCAGACCGATGCCTCCCGGCGTCAGCGGCACGGCGGTGAGCAGCGAACCCGCCAGGGCCACGAAGATCGCCGAGCTGATCCCGAGATCTACCGCCGGCAGCGCGAGGGCGTGGATGACGAAGTAGAGGCGCAGCCCTTCCAGCATCCAGATCGTGCCGGTGATCAGGATGATGATCGGAATGCTTTTGGCCGTCAGCGCACCGGTGCTGCCCTCGTGGAATCGCTCGTACAGGTCACCAATGCGCGCGGGCAGGAATCTGGTCAGGCGCCGACCCTGGAAGCGCAGCGCCACGACGAGCACGACCAGGATGAGCGCCACGATGAAGCCGAACAGGAAGATGGCGTCGACATCGGGCCGATTCTTGCCGCGAAAGCTCCAGAAGCCTGCCACCAATGCCAGCCCGAAGATGACGATGATATCGGCGATACGCTCGATGAAGATCGTGCCGATGGTGCGCGAGATCGACGCGCCGTAGTTGCCCTTGAGCAGGTACGCGCGATAGATGTCGCCAAGCTTCGCCGGCACCACGCAGTTGACGAACCACGACAGGAACAGGATCTCGGTAGTCGGGCCGAGCGGCAGCGTGGCGGTCCCGCTGCGCCGCAGGACGAAGTTCCAGCGCAGGCCGCGCAGTGGGAAGGTCAGGTAGTAGACGACGAACGCCGCGAGCAGCAGGAGCGGATTGGCGTGCGAGATCACCGTGACGGTCTCGTCGATCCGATCACCAACCGCCACGACCAGCAGCGCCACCAGCAGCACCGCGAACACGATCGAGCCGATGGTGCGCACGTTCAGGAGGCGGCGCGCAAGGCTGACCTCGCGCTCGGGGATCTGCGACTCAGCCACGGTCGCTGCTGGACTCCGGATCGCGCGGATCGGGGAGATCAATGGTCGTCGGCTTCTCGACCGGCTGCTCCTCAACACGCTGCGGCGCCTCGGGACCAAGCACCGGCGCAGTGGCGGTCTCGCGGCCGAGCCACTTGCGGCCGATGTTGCTCCAGACGGCCCATCGGGTGGTCAGGTGAATGAGCACGGTCGACCGGCTGCCGTGCCAGTCGTTGTGCGGCAGCAGTACCTGGAGCCCGGCCGCGTCGTCGAACGGCGGTAGGGTGTTGAAGCTCATGGCGATCTCGAAGCTCGAATGCGAGTCGCTGGCGGCAATTCCCGGGATGCCGTAGCGCGCCGCGAACTCAGCGGCCTGCAGATTGTGGCGCTGGAACGTCACGCGGCTGTTGAAGACCTCCACGGCGTCGATCTTGCCCGCCTCCGCCAGGCGGGTCAGCGGCTCCTCGCGGATGTGCGACGCACGAAACGGGTCGAACGGGTGAGGGATCGAAACGAGCCCTCCCTGCGCGTGGATCGCATCGGCTGTTTCATTCGCGCTGAGGCCGCGGGGGATGGTCCGCGTCAGGAACAGGCCGACCACCTCGCCGTCCGACGTGCTGACCTCCTCGCCCAGGATCACCGTCAGCCGGTCGTCGACGCCGAGCTCGCGCGCCTTGTCGCGCACGGCGATCGCGCCCTCCACGTTGTTGTGATTGGTGATCGCCACGTGAGTCAGACCGCGCTCCAGCGCGATCCGGATGAACTTCTCCTCCGACAGGATGGAGTCGCGGCTGAACCGCGTGTGGATGTGAAAGTCGGCGAAGGCTCGCTTGACCTGCGGACCCTTCCCCGTCTTCTCCCTGACCGATGCGATGGCGGCTCGCGCCGCCGGCGTGGCGGCGCTCAGGTGCAACGTGGCGGCGCGCATCGGTCCATGAAGGTCATGACGCGTTGACGAGGCTCTTGCGATAGGTATCGAAGTGCTCCAACGCAAGGCCGGTGCCGACCGCGACCGAGTTGAGCGCGTTCTCCGCCACGTGACACGGAATGCCCGTGACCTGGGTCAGCAGCGTGTCGAGGTTGCGCAGGAGGCTGCCGCCGCCGGACATGACCATGCCCTTGTCGATGATGTCGCTGCTGAGCTCGGGCGGGGTCTGCTCGAGAACGTTGCGCACGGCCGTCACAATTTGCTGGATGGGCTGCTCGATGGCTTCGGTGATCTCGGCGGACGTGATCGGGATGGTGCGCGGCAGGCCGGCGATCATGTCGCGGCCCTTAACTTCCATCAAGAGCGGCACGTCGAGCGGCAACGCGGAGCCAATCTCGATCTTCACCTCTTCGGCGGTGCGATCGCCGATCATCAGGTTGTACTTGCGCCGCATGTAGTTGGTGATGGCTTCGTCGAACTTGTTACCGCCGACTCTCACGCTGTCTGAGACGACGATGCCGCCGAGCGCGATCACCGCGATCTCGCTGGTGCCGCCACCAATGTCGATGATCATGTTGCCGCTTGGTCCGCTGATGGGCACGTTGGCGCCAATCGCCGCCGCCAGCGGCTCCTCGATCAGGAACGCTTCCTTGGCGCCCGCCTTCAGCGCGGCATCGCGAACGGCTCGTTTCTCGACGGATGTGACGCCGGAGGGCACGGAGATCATCACGTCGGGCTTGAAGAGGCGGACGCGGGCGACCTTGTTGAGAACGTAGCGCAGCATTGCCTCAGTGATCAGATAGTCGGCGATGACGCCGTCGCGCATCGGTCGGATGGCCCGCACGTTGCCGGGTGTCCTGCCGATCATCTCCCTGGCTTCCGCGCCAACTGCGACGAGGCGATTGTCGTCATCGGAGATGGCAACGACAGACGGCTCGTTGAGGACGACACCCTTGCCCTTCACGTAGACGAGGATGTTGGCCGTGCCGAGGTCGATGCCGATCTTCATGCGCGCATTCTTCGTCCGAGCGGGTTCCGGGTGGGGAGTCCGCAGTATACCGATAAGCTTTGAGCGGTCGGGGTCGGGTCGCGTGGCCGTGCGTCCTGTGACGGTACCGCTCGTACCTGCTCCTCGACCAGCCGCTCACTGCGAACCGCTACCATCGCAGGCATGCCAGAGGGGGACACGATCTTTCGCATTGCCGAGGTGCTGCGACGCACGCTGCTCGGCTCGACGATCACTGCCGCGCACGCCCAACCACGGCCGGGGCTGCGCCACGTCCCAGCGCTCGAGCGGATCGTCGGTAGCCTGGTGATCAGCGTCGAAGCGCGCGGGAAGCACCTGCTCATTGCCTTCGACAATGGGTTGACGCTGCGGACGCATCTGCGGATGCGGGGCGCGTGGCATCGGTATCGGATGGGAGAAGCCTGGACGCGGCCGGCGAGCCGGGCGAGCGCAGTGCTCGAGACCGCAACTGCCGTCGCTGTCTGCTTCGATGCGCCGGAGGTCGAGCTCATGACCGATGCGGAGGTCGCCCGCCATCCGCAGCTGACCGCGCTCGGGCCCGATCTGCTCTCGCGGTCGTTCGACACCGATGAAGCCGTTCGACGCCTGCGGTCGGAAGCTCGGCGCGCGATCGGCGAGGCGCTGCTGGATCAGCGGCTGATGGCCGGGGTTGGCAACGTGTACAAGAGCGAGATCTGCTTCATCGAGAGCGTGAATCCGTGGCGTGCCGGCGGCGAGCTGGAGGAGTCGGTTGTCGCTGGAGTGGTGGCGACGGCGCATCGGTTGTTGGGGGCGAACGTGGGCGGCGGGGCGCGCATGACGACCGGACAGCGACGGGCCGGTCGCGAGCTGTGGGCTTACGGCCGTGCGGGTCAGCCATGCCGACGCTGCGGGACGCTGATCGAGGGACGACGGCAGGGCGAACAGGCACGGATGACGTACTGGTGTCCGCGTTGCCAGCCCTGAGGTTGTACGGTGGGCGGCATTTGGAACGCTGAGCGAGCGAGTTGACGAAGCAGGGGCGCATTCGGCCGTCTCAATTGCGCCTCAAAAGGCCTTCGCCTTCGCTACTTGGAACGCTGGGCGTTCATGCGACGAACGAGAGGTACGCCGGACAGCGGGAACACAACGCCATTTGACGAGTCGAGCGCGACAAGCAACACAACTCACGCGTCGATGCGGTGGATCCGCGCTCCCAACGCAACGAGCTTCGACTCGATCTGCTCGTACCCGCGGTCGACATGCTCGACTCCGGAGATCACCGACGTCTCCGGTGCCGCCAGCGCCGCAAGGATCAACGTCGCCCCGGCACGCAGGTCGGCGATCGTCACCTCGCGGCCATGCAGGGAGGTGGGGCCCGCGATGCGGCATCGGCGCTCGTCGAGCACCTCCACGACCGCGCCCATCTTGGCGAGCTCGGTGGTGTAGTCGAGCCGATCCTCGTAGATCGTTTCATGAATCGAGGAGATGCCATCGGCCTGGGTCATGAGCACGGCCAGCGGCGCCTGCAGATCGGTCGCGAAGCCGGGATACGGACTCGTCTCGACCGTCGCCGGCGCATAGGAGCCAGCCGCCCGCACGCGGAGTCCACCCGCATCGGTTTCGGAGGCGTCGAAGGTTTCGACCGGAACGCCCATGCAGTCGAGCACCTTGAGGAAGGCGCCCAGGTGGTCCGGCTCGACGCCGCGCATGGTCACGTCACCGCCGGTCACCGCGGCCGCAATGGCAAAGGTGCCCGCCTCGAGCCGGTCGCCCATGACGGTGTGCTCGGTCCCTCGCAGGCTCGGAACGCCCTCGATCTCCAGCCGATGCGGCGCGGTGCGCGAAATCAGCGCACCCATCGCGCACAGCATGGCGATGAGGTCGTCGACCTCCGGCTCCTGCGCGGCGTTCTCGATCACGGTGCTGCCCTCGGCCCGGACCGCCGCAAGCAGCGCATTCTCAGTGCCCATTACGGTCACGTACGGAAACTTGATGTGCGCGCCACGCAGCCCGGACGGCGCCGATGCAAAGTAGTAGCCGTTCTTGTACTCGATCTCGGCACCCAGCGTCTGCATCGCCGCCACGTGCAGGTTGACCGGCCGACGCCCAATCCGATCGCCGCCGGGGTCCGAAATGATCACCCGGCCGAATCGGGCCAGCAGAGGGCCGAGCAGGATGAAGGAGGCGCGCATCTTGGCCGCCGCCTCGAGGGGGACAAAGAGCCAGTTCGCATCGGTCGCGGTGATGCGCAGTGAGTCGGCGCCGACGCGACGGACGTCGAAGCCGATATCGGTCATCGTCTCCCGCATGATCATCACGTCGCTGATGCGCGGGACGTTGCGCAGGAGACAGGGCTCATCGGTCAGGACCGATGCCGCCATGAGCTTGAGCACCGCGTTCTTGGCGCCCGCGATACGGACCTCGCCGCGCAGCGGGGTGCCGCCCGTCACGATGAACTTCTGCATGGTCGGCCAGTGTAGCGGCGGGAACACCTCGGTCCCGGCCGACTAGCCCGGCCAGGCCTCCTTCCACTCGTGGCCGCCGGTATGATGCCCGTCGCACAGCCCCAGGCGACCGCCCATGTGGCGGCTTGGCAGATAGGGCTGCATGCCGGCCTCGAACGAGGTCGGCGCCCGGTTGCAGATCATGTAACGCCGCTCGCGCGCCCACTCGTAGGCGTGGTCGCCCTTGCAGAAGCTGTAGCCCTTGGTGAAATTGACGGTCTCGCCCGGTCGGGGTGCGCTTGATAGACCGATGGGGCCGCTTTCACGCACGATCTCAATCCGAACGGGAAGCTGCGGCGCTCTCGTGCCACACTGGTCGCAGGTCTGCATGGTGGGTGTCGGCGCTCAGCCGAGGAAGTGGGCGCCGTCGTTGAGATCGTGGCGCTCGATGAAGGTCGGGTCGTCGTTCGGATCATCGCCGGGCGGGCTGCCCCTGTGCGGCCGGCTGTCGACGGGGCAGATGAACGGATAGTCGCGGCTTATCTTGCGCAGATCCTGCATCCTGCGAAACGGCGGCTCCGGCTTGCCCGCGGGTCCGCGCAGGTGGGCGCGCTCGGCCTCGTCGGCCGTCATCTCGTGCTGCTCGGCGCTCTGCTGCGAGCGTTCGTCAGGCATGGACCGATGCTACCGCAGGCGCCCAGCGGGCGTCCGGCCTCGAGAACCGGGGCAGACCCGCTAATGCTCCCTCTCAGAGCGCTTATCTTCGACCTGCCGGCGTTCTGCATCGATATTCGAATCCTGCGGGGGTCGGTATCGGTCCAAATGGGCCCCTCAGGAGGGATCCCTGAAATAGCGACCCCCAGGAGAACCCGTAAGCGTCGTGGCGAACTCGGCATGTCGGTCACAGTCGCGTTAAGCGCGTCAGCAGTCCTGGATCCGCCGCGCGTTCGTGCTCAGCGACCGAATCGATGGCGAGCTGGACCGGGTTACCGCGAATCAGACCGACATTTGCACCTTCGCGCGGCCGATCCGGTTGGAGTGTGCGCGTCGTTGCGCCGAGACACCCGCCAGCCGCTAGCCGCGGGATCGGCGCCGGGTCGCGATGCGCTCGCGCATGAGAGCGGTCTGCAGCGCGGCGCGAACACGGGCGAGGTCGGCCGGCTGATGCACCTGCTCGAGCTCAGCCTCCGCCTGCTTGCGTGCCTCGGTGGCGCGGGCGAGGTCGATCTCCTCGGAGTGCTCAGCGAGATCGGCCATCACCACGACCTTGTCGGGCCGAACCTCGACGAAGCCGCCGGAGATGAGCATCACCTGCTCGCTGCCCGACTGCTTGATGCGCAGCTCGCCGGTGCCGAGGGCGCTGATCAGCTTCGTGTGGTGCGGCAGGATGCCCAGCTCACCATCGACGCCCGGCACGACCACCATGTCCACTTCATCGGTGAACACCTGACGCTCCGGCGTGACGATCTCCAGCTGCAACGGCACTCAGCACACCTCCGCGGAGGCGGGGTCGAGGGGACGGACGGGCCGCGGGCGCAGCGCGTTGCGAGCCGTCAGGCCGAGCCGCGGGCGCAGCGCGTTGCGAGCCGTCAGGCCGAGCCGCGCAAGCCCGTGGGCGGGCCGGCCCATCACTTCATCCCCTCTGCGTTCTCCACGACATCCTCGATCGGGCCCGCCATGAAGAACGCCTGCTCGGGCAGCTGGTCGTACTTGCCTTCCAGGATCTCCTGGAAACCGCGGACCGTCTCCTTGAGCTCGACGTACTTCCCCGGGCGCCCGGTGAACTGCTCCCCGACGAAGAACGGCTGAGACATGAAGCGCTGCAGCCGTCGTGCGCGACCGACCGAGGTCTTGTCCTCCTCCGACAGCTCGTCCATGCCCAGGATGGCGATGATGTCCTGCAGATCCTTGTAGCGCTGGAGCGTGCGCTGCACCTCGCGCGCTACGGCGAAGTGGTCCTCGCCCACGATCCGCGGGTCGAGCACGGTCGACGTAGAGGTCAAGGGGTCGACCGCCGGATAGATGCCCAGCTCCACGATCGAGCGCTCCAGGCGGACGGTCGAGTCGAGGTGACCGAAGGTCGTGGCCGGAGCCGGATCGGTGTAGTCGTCGGCCGGAACGTAGATCGCCTGCAGCGAAGTGATCGAGCCGTCCTTGGTCGAGGTGATGCGCTCCTGCAGGTCGCCCATCTCGGTGGCCAGCGTCGGCTGATATCCGACGGCCGATGGCATGCGACCCAGCAGGGCCGATACCTCCGAGCCCGCCTGCGTGAAGCGGAAGATGTTGTCGATGAACAGCAGCACGTCGCGATGCTCGACGTCGCGGAAATACTCGGCCATGGTCAGTCCGGTCAGGCCGACCCGCTGGCGCGCGCCGGGCGGCTCGTTCATCTGGCCGAAGACCATCACCGTCTTGGGCAGCACGCCCGATTCGGTCATCTCGCCGAGCAGGTCGTTGCCCTCTCGCGAGCGCTCGCCCACGCCCGCGAACACGGAGTAGCCACCGTGCTCCGAGGCGATGTTGCGGATCAGCTCCTGGATGATGACGGTCTTGCCCACGCCGGCGCCGCCGAAGACGCCGACCTTGCCGCCGCGCTTGAACGGTGCGACGAGATCGATGACCTTGATGCCGGTCTCGAAGACCTGCGCCTCGGTCTCCATGTCCTCGAACTTGGGTGGCCTGCGGTGGATGGGCAGGGTCGTTTCTGACTTCACGGCGCCCTTGCCGTCGATGGGCTGTCCGAGCACGTTGAAGACACGACCGAGCGTCGCCTCGCCGACCGGCACGGTGATCGGCGATCCGGTATCGACCGCATCGATGCCGCGCGCCAGGCCGTCGGTGGTCGACATCGCCACCGTGCGCACCCAGTTGTTGCCAAGGTGCTGCTGCACCTCGGCGACGATCACGTTCTCGTCGGGATTGGCGCCGGCGGCGCCGCCGTGACCGTTTGACTTTGCCTTGCCGTCGCCGCCACGCTCGATGCGCAGCGCGCTGTAGATAGCGGGCAGCTCGCCCGGCGGGAACTCGACATCGATCACGGGGCCCGTGATCTGGATCACCTTTCCGGTGGCCATCGGTCTGACAAATCTCCTCGTGTGGTGCCTGCGGAACGTCTAGCCTGCGAGGGCTTCGGCGCCGGAGGCGATCTCGATCATCTCGCGCGTGATATTGGCCTGGCGTGTCTTGTTGTAGACGAGCGTCAGGTCGTCGATCAGCTCGTGGGCGTTATCGGTTGCATTGCGCATGGCGATCATCTGCGAGCTCTGCTCGGAGGCGTTGTTCTCCAGTACGGCGCGGTAGATCGACACGGCCACGTAATGGGGCAGCAGGCGCGACAGAACCGCCGCGGGTGACGGCTCGAACAGGTACTCGTCGTTGGTCTTGGTCCTGGCCTCGTCCATCTGCGGCCGCTCGACCGGCAGGATCGCGACGATCTCGGCGCGCTGGGTGAGCGTCGAGACGAAGGTGCTGTAAGCGATCGCGATTTCGTCGTAGCGCCCGCTAAGAAAGTCGTCGACCAACAGGCGTGCCACCGGCGTGACTGCGCCGAACGACGGTCGATCACCCAGCGCCGCAAAGTGCGCGGCCACTGGAATGCCGGCGGAGCGCAGGGCATCGCGGCCCTTCCGTCCGATGGTGATGGCCTCGATCTCGACTTGCTGGCCGGACCCGCCGGTCGAATGCGAGCTGACGTAGCGCAGCACGCTGCGGATGGCATTCGCGTTCAGCGAGCCGACCAGTCCACGATCCGTCGTGACCACCAGCAGACCGATGCGCTTCACGGTCCGCCGCGCCAGCAGCGGATCGACCCCTTCGTCCACCGCCGCGGCGACGCGGCTCAGCACGTCGCGCAGCTCATCGGAATAGGGACGCGCCGCCAGAATGGCGTCCTGGGCGCGCTTCATGCGCGATGCCGCCACCATCTCCATGGCGCGCGTGATCTGCGCGATGTTGCGGACCGAGCCGATCCGGCTACGGATGTCCTTGAGGCTGGCCATTACTCGGGCTTCGGCTCCTCTTCACGACGCATCGTTTTCACGCCATCCTCGAGGCGCTTGTCGGCAGCCTCCTCCTGGGCCTCCTCCGTCTCGACCTTCTCGGCCTTCTCGGCCTTCTCGGCCTTGCCGCCGTAGCCGCCCTGCTCCTTCATCTCGCCGATCGCCTTCAATAGCTGCTCCACGAGCTTATCGGAGAGGGCCTTCTCCTTGGCGATGGTAGGCAGCAGCTCGGGATATGCCGAGTCCAGGAATCGGTAGAAGTCCGTCTCGAACTGACCGATGCGGCTCGTCTCGACGTCGTCGAGATGGCCGTTGGTGGCGACCCACAGGATGGCCACCTGGCGCTCGACCGGCAGCGGGTGGAACTGCGGCTGCTTGAGCACCTCGGTGAGCTTCTCGCCGCGGGTCAGCTGATCGCGCGTGGTCTTGTCGAGGTCCGATGCGAACTGGGCAAACGCCGCCAGCTCGCGATACTGCGCGAGATCCAGGCGCAGCTTGCCGGCGACCTGGCGCATCGCCTTGATCTGGGCGTTGCCGCCGACCCGCGACACGCTGATGCCGGCGTTGACGGCCGGGCGCTGTCCCTTGTTGAACAGGTCCGACTGCAGGAAGATCTGCCCGTCGGTGATGCTGATCACGTTGGTCGGAATGTAAGCCGATACGTCACCGGCCTGCGTCTCGATGATCGGCAGCGCCGTGAGCGAACCGCCGCCGTTGTCTTTGTTCAGCCGCGCCGCGCGCTCCAGCAGCCGAGAATGCGCGTAGAAGATGTCGCCGGGGTACGCCTCGCGGCCGGGCGGGCGACGCATGAGCAGCGACACCTGGCGGTACGCCCACGCGTGCTTCGAGAGGTCGTCGTAGACGCACAGCGCGTCGCGGCCGGCCTCCATGAACTCCTCGCCCATGGTCACGCCGGCATACGGCGCCAGGAACTGCAGCGGTGCCGGATCGGACGCGGTGGCCATGACCACGATGGTGTGCTCCATCGCGCCGACCTCCTCGAGCTGCGCGACCACCTGCGAGACCGTCGACTGCTTCTGGCCGATGGCGACATAGATGCAGATCAGGTCGCCACCGTTCTGGTTGATGATCGTGTCGACCGCGATCGCCGTCTTGCCCGTCTGCCGGTCACCGATGATCAGTTCGCGCTGCCCACGACCGACCGGGATCATGGAGTCGATTGCCTTGATGCCGGTCTGCACCGGCGTGTCGACCGGCTGGCGGACGATGACGCCCGGCGCGATGCGTTCGATCGGTCGCACCTTCGTGGTGTCGATCGGTCCTTTGCCATCCAGCGGCTCGCCGAGCGGATTCACCACGCGGCCGATGAGGGCGTCACCCACCGGCACCTCGACGATGCGCCCGGTCGTCTTGACCTGGTCGCCCTCCTTGAGGCCGGTGTAATCGCCCAGGATCAGGACGCCGACCGTCTCCTCCTCGAGGTTAAAGGCCATGCCCATAACCCCGCCGGGGAATTCGAGCAGCTCGGAGGCGACCGCCCCGGAGAGCCCGTAGACCTGGGCGATGCCATCGCCGACCTCCACGATCGTGCCGACGCCACTGACGTCGGCTTTCGTATCGAAGCCGGAAATCTCGCTCTTGATGATCGACGTGATCTCGTCGGATCGAATCGCCATTGGTTCCTTCCTGTCTTGCGGCGCTGGATCGCGACGCCTAGATCGTCGTCAGTCGTGCGCGGAGTCGTTCCAAGCGGCTGCGCACGCTCGCGTCGTAGAGCCTGTCACCGATGCGCACGGCGATCCCGCCGATGAGCGCCTCGTCGACCACCACGTTCATCTCCACCTTGTCGCCGGTCAATGCGTGAAGCCGCTCGGCGATCTCGTCGCGTTCCTTCTCATCGAGCGGCAACGCGGTGCGCACCTCGGCCAGCGCGATGCCCCGCTCGCGACGTACCAGCTCCCTGAATCGGTCGATCATTCGATCGACCGCCCCCGGGCGACCCCGGCGGATCATCAGCAGCACCAGGTTGGTGGGCTGCTCGCCCGCCTCGCGCGCCACGCGGCGCACGACCTTCTCCTTGTCGCCGAACGCCACCTCGGGATGCTCCACCAGGGCGTGCAGCTCGGAATCGTGCAGCGCCTCGGCCAGCATGGCGAGGCCACGCTCCCACTCGTCGAGCGTTCCGTCGGCACCGCCGAGCTCGAAGCCCGCCTCCGCGTATCTGCGTGCCGCCGTGTCGCGTCGTGGCATGGACTAGCTGCGCGCCTCGGGCGTGGACGGCACTTCGGCCGGCATCTCGGCGAGGAACTGCTCCACCAGTCGACGCTGGTGGGCGCCGTCCATCTCCGACCGAACCAGCTTTCCGGCGGCGGCCAACGCCAGGTCCGCGACCTGGCCTCGAATCTCGCTCAGTGCGCGCTCCTTCTCGGCCACGATCTCCTCGCGTGCCTTGGCGACCAGCTGCTCCGCGCTGCTGCGCGCATCGGCCAGGATTTCGACCCGCGAGTCCTCGGCGATCTTGTTGGCGCGAGCGATCATCGTCTGCGCCTCCTTGCGCGCCTCGGCGAGGGCAGCCTCGCGCTCGGCACTCGCAAGCTCGCGGTCACGCGCTGCCGATTCGGCATCCTCCAACCCCTTCGCGATGCGCTGCTGGCGTTCGTCCAGCATGCCCATCACCGGCTTGAACAGGAATCGGTTCAGCAGGTAGAGCAGGAGCAGGAAGTTGACGATCTGGAAAACGAGCTTGAAGACGTCGACCCCGAAGGCGTTGAAGAACTCCATCCTTCAGCGTTGCCGGCTATCCGACGAAGATGAGGAGCAGGGCGACGACCAGCGAGTAGATGCCGATCGCCTCTGCCAGCGCGATGCCGAGGATGTAGGGCACGAAGATCGCGCCGGAAGCATCCGGATTGCGCCCCAGTGCGTTCATCGCCCCATTGACGGCGATTCCGACGCCGATGCCTGGGCCGATCGCGCCGAGGCCCATGGCGAGTCCGGCAGCGAGAGGGGTGAGATCCACGAGAGAGGTTCCTCCTGTACGCCCTGCGGTATTCGGGGCAGAGCTGCCCGCTTGGTTCAGGCCGCCCCGGGTGCGGGATCGGCGGTCGAATGCTGCGATGGCTGACCCGCATCGATGCCCAGCTCCTCGTGCTCCTCGTGCTCTGGCACGGCCAGCACGATGTAGGTCATGGTCAGGAACGCAAAGACGAGTGCCTGCACGAAGCCGAAGATCAACTCCAGGCCCAGGAACAGGCCAGGCACGAAGAAGGCCAGCGGCACGACAAAGATCGTGGCGGTGGTCAGGAACAGCATGGTCGCCAGCAGCACCTCGCCGGCGAACACGTTGCCGAAGAGTCGCATCGAGAGGCTGATCAACCGGCTCAGCTCGCTGATGATGTGAATCGGCGTCATGAGCGGTGTCATGTAGGCGGGCTCGGCAACGAAGGTGTGCTTCAGGTAGCCCCGGATCCCGTTGACCCTGACCCCGAAGCCGATGAATGCGAAGAACGAGACGAGCGCCAGTCCGAGCGTGAAGTTCAGATCGGCCGAGGCGGAGCGCACGAACGGGACGAGGATCTCGTGCCCGTCGACGACCGCCTTGTAGCCGATCGTCCCGACGCCGGGCAGAAGGCCCACCCAATTGGCGAGGAGCACGAAGACGAAAATCGCCACGACCAGCGGCGCGAAGGAGCGCCAGTGGCGTCCGCCGTTGCTCTGCACGATCTGCGCGGTCCATTCGATCGGAAATTCAAGGAGGCTCTGCACGCGGCTCGGCACCAGCGAAGCGCGACGCAGGAAGAACCAAGCGGCCGCGAGCAGGATCACCGAGGTCATCAACGCCCCGACCATGCTGTTGGTGAAGGTCAGCGGTCCGATCCCGAAGAGCGGCTCCGCCTTGATCTCAACGTGAAGCAATTGCTACCTGTTCATGCTTTTCTTGGCCACATCCCAGATCGTGTAGAAGGCCGCAACGACCCCGAATACTAGACCGATGAGCGTGAAGGTCGGACTGGTGTGCAACCAGTTGTCGACCGCCAGCCCCAGGAGCAGACCGATGACGATGGCCAGACCAAGGCGCAGGCCGAGGTCGAAGGCCAGTCCCCAGTTCGCCGTCGGAATGACCGGCCGCTTGTCGGGTCGTTCGTCCGGGTTGTCGGGCTCCTCAGGTGTCACGGTCATCCGCCACATCAGCCGAGCGATCTCCATCGGGGCGATCCACAGACTTCGCCGGAGCGTGCGTGCGGATGTACAACAGGATTCCCACGATCGCGATGATGTTGCCGGCCGCGAAGCCGCCGAACACAAAGATGGGCGAGGTGCGCAGGATCTTATCGATCACAATCCCGCCTACCGCGCCACCCAACATGGGGATTACCACAATCGCGGACACTTGGCCCAGGATCTTGATGAGGTCCATGCTCGTCAGTTGTGTCATTGCAGGTTCGACTCACAGCGGTCGGACGCGGGGAGTATAGCCGAGCCGTTGGCATGCTGCGACGCGGCGCATCTGACGCCTGTCTTGCGGGCTCCTGAGTCTGTGGTGACTCAGACGACGGCGAACGTGCGGCTGTCGTGCGGTTGAGTCGTGTGGCGCATGAAACCGACCAGTTTGACCATGGAAGTCAGTCAAAGGCGCTCATTCGAGTCGCCTGACGCATAGGTCGCAGGTGAGCCGCGGCCTCTCACTCGTTTGAGTCGGTGGCAACTCAGTGAAGGCCGAACCTTCCGACGCCGCGAATGTCGGTCTCGGCGCGACGCGCGCGAGGCGCAGCGGCAACGGCCCGCGGCGGCTCTCCCGTCGGCTGGGCAGTACGGCGCCTCAGCGGACGGGCTCAGCCGCACGCACCGTCCATGGCAGCCCCGGCACCGGGAATCGGTCAGCGATGGCCGTCACGCGCTGGCGAAGCTCCGCCTGCGCCGAAGCGTCGCCGCGCACGCGGACGCCCTCCACGATCAGCGCCGCGATCTGCCGCATCTCGTCGGTCCCCATCCCGCGAGAGGTCAGCGCCGGCGTCCCCAACCGCACGCCACTCGCCACCATGGGCGGATTCGGATCGTAGGGGATGGTGTTCGTGTTGACGGTGATGCGAACCTCACCGAGGGCGGCATCGGCCTCCTTGCCGGTCACGCCGAAGGGAGTGACGTCGACCAGCAGGAGATGCGTATCGGTCCCGCCGGAGATGATGGAAGCACCGAGCGCAGCCAGCTCAGCCGCCAGCGCGCGTGCATTCTCGACCGTTCGCTCCTGGTCGCGGCGGAACTCAGGCGAGCGAGCCTCCAGGAACGAGACGGCCTTGGCGGCGATGATGTGCATCAGCGGACCGCCCTGGATGGCGGGAAAGACCGCCTTGTCGATCGCCTTGGCCAGTACGGCGCGCGACAGGATCATGCCGCCGCGCGGACCGCGCAGTGTCTTATGGGTGGTCGTGGTCACGACGTCGGCGAACGGAACCGGTGACGGGTGAACGCCGGCCGCGACGAGCCCCGCGAAATGCGCCATGTCGCACATCAACAGCGCGCCGACCTCGTCGGCGATGTCACGGAACTGCGCAAAGTCCCAATGTCGCGGGTAGGCCGTCGCGCCGGTGATGATCAGCTTGGGCCGATGCTCTCGCGCCAGCGCCCGCACCTCGTCCATGTCGACCAGGTGCGACTGACGATCGACGTGGTACGCAACGAAGTTGTAGTACTGGCCGGAGAAGTTGACCGGCGATCCGTGGGTCAGATGGCCGCCCTGGTCCAGGCTGAGGCCCAGGACGGTGTCGCCGCGCTCGAGCAGCGCGTGAAAGACGGCCATGTTGGCCTGCGCGCCGGCATGCGGCTGGACGTTGGCGTGCTCGGCACCGAAGAGTGATTTCGCACGATCGCGTGCCAGGTTCTCGGCGACGTCGACCACCTCGCAGCCGCCGTAGTAGCGACGTCCCGGGTAGCCCTCGGCGTACTTCGCGGTCAGGATGGAGCCCATCGCCTGCAGCACGGCCAGCGACGGATAGTTCTCCGACGCGATCATCTCGAGGTGGGTGCGGGTGCGCTCCTCCTCGTCGTGGATGACCTGCGCGATCTCCGGGTCTTCAGTCTCCAGCGGTGCCCAAAAGTCCATGCGGCGCAGTGTAGACCGATGCAGTGGCGCTACGGATGCCGCGCCGCCCAGGCAACACGGAGCGGCTCAGCGCTCCTCCGCCTCGATCTTGGCGATCTTGGCGAGTCGCGGCAGGTGCCGACCACCCTGGAACTCGCCGGCCAAGAACGCACGCACGCAGGCACGCGCCACCTCGACGCCCGTGATCCGCGCTCCCATCGAAAGCACGTTGGCGTCGTTGTGCTCACGGCCCAGCCGTGCGACGACCGGATCGGCCGCCTCGACGCAGCGGATGCCGCGGACCTTGTTCGCGACGATCGCCTCACCGGTGCCGCTGCCGCCGAGCACGATGCCCCGCTCGTAGTCGCCGCGTGCCACCGCCCGTGCGACCGGTGCAATGAAGTCGGGGTAGTCGACCGGCTCGCTCGAGAAGGTGCCGAAGTCGCGATACTCCACGCGGAGCTCGTCGAGAAGCGTGCACAGGTCACCCTTCAGGGCGAAGCCGGCATGGTCGGAACCGATCGCGACACGCATTGTTTGTCAGTCTATCGGGCCGATGACGGCCTCGATCTGCAATCGACCGATGGCGCTGTCGCGCAACAGCCTCGCCGGCTCGACGCTGAGATCCACGACCGATGACGCCACGCCACCAGGCACCGGCCCGCCGTCGAGGATGATGTCGAGCAGATCGCCGTCCGCGAACGCGATGGCCACGTCGTCGGCCTCATAGGTTTCCGGCTCGTTGGCGCGGTTGGCGCTCGATGTGGCCAGCGGCCCCGAGCGCCGGATGAGCTCGAGTGCCACCGGATGGTCGGGAATGCGAAAGGCCTGGCTCTCGCCATCGTTCGCCGCCGCGAGCACCACGGTGAGTCCGCCGGGCCAGAAGGCTGCGGCCAAGCTCCGAACTCGGCCGTCGTCGACGTAGCCGAGCGCCAGTGCCTGATCGAGCGAGGCGACCAGCCACGGAACGCGCTTCTCGACCGATCGCCGCTTCGCGGCGAACAGGTTGGCGAGGGCCGCCTCGTCGCCGGCGCGGACGCCGATGCCGTAGACGGTATCGGTTGGAAAGGCGACCACCCCGCCATCCGCCAGGATCGCCGCCGCACGCTCGATTCCCTGCTCGGTTGCGGCGAGACGCTCGTTCATGGGCGGGTATCTTCCTACAGCCGAGCGATCCGCACCACGCGGTCGATCCCGGCGAGGTCGGGCAGGATGGTCACCGCGCTGCGCAGCGGAGTCGCCTCGACCAGCGAGCGCGTGGCGTCCGCCTGGCCCGCGCCGACCTCGAGCAGCGCCACGCCATCGGCGGCCAGCCGCGCGGGCAGCTGCCCGATCAGCCGTCGCACGACGCCGAGCCCGTCCGGGCCGCCGTCCAGCGCGGCGCGTGGCTCGAACGCATGGCTCCCATGGCCGAGATCCACCTCATCCGACCGAACGTAGGGCAGGTTCGCGGTCAGCACGTCGGGAAGCGGCAGCGCGCTGGGATCGATCCCGCCGGCAGACTCCAGAAGGTCGGCGCACGCCAGCGCAACGAGGCCGCCGAGCCCGTGAGCCGCGAGGTTCTCGCTGGCGAGCTCCAGCGCATCCGCCGACACGTCGCTGGCGATCAGCCGCAGCCGCGCAAGGGCCAGGGCGGTGCGGAAGCGCAGCGCAATGGCCAGCGCAACGGCGCCACTTCCCGTCGCCACGTCCCAGGCGACGATTGGCGCATCGTCGAGCACCAGGCGCGCCGCGATCTCGGCGATTGCCGCCTCGGCCAGCAGCTCGGTCTCGGGTCGGGGGATCAGCGCTCGAGCATCGGTGGCGACACGCAGCGAGAGCCACTCCTTGTAGCCACGGATGTAGGCGATCGGTTCACCAGCCACACGCCGCTCCAGCCAGCTATCGAGCGCCGCCACGGCGTCGGGGTCCAGCGTGGCCTCCGGATGGGCGTACAGCCAGGTCCGCTCGCGGTCGAACAGGTGGCTGACCAGCAGCTCGGCATCGAGCCGCGGGGTTGGGGACCGGCGCGAGCGCAAACGCTCGGCGGCATCGGTCACGGCAGAGGCGACGGTGAGGGGATGCAGCTCAGAGGGAGCCATCGCCGCCAATGTCGGCGAGGCGATCCGCCTGGTCGCGGTCGGCCAGTGGCTCGACCAGCCGATCGAGGTCGCCCTCGAGCAGCCCCGGCAGGTTGTGCACGGTGAGCCCGACCCGATGATCCGTGACGCGGTCATCCGGGAAGTTGTAGGTGCGGATCTTTTCGGCGCGCTCGCCGCTGCCGACCTGTGAGCGTCGCGCGTCGCCGCGCTCCTCGGCCTGGCGCTGCTGCTCGATCTCCAGCAGCCGGGCGCGGAGGACCGATAGCGCTTTCGCCTTGTTCTTGTGCTGGCTCTTCTCGTCCTGGATGGCGACCATCAGCCCGGTCGGCAGATGCGTGATGCGCACGGCACTGTCGGTGGTGTTGACGCTCTGGCCGCCCGGACCACTCGACCGATACACATCGACGCGCAGGTCTTTCTCGGGGATCTCGATATCGACCTCGTCGGCCTCGGGAAGGACGCTCACCGTGGCGGTGGAGGTGTGAATCCGGCCGGATGCCTCGGTGGCCGGCACTCGCTGCACACGATGCACGCCGCTCTCGTACTTGAGCCGGGAATAAGCACCTCCACCGCGTATCTCGGCAATGGCCTCCTTGAAGCCGCCCGCTTCGCTCTCGCTGGACGAGAGGAGCTCGATCCTCCAGCGATGCCGCTCGGCGTACCGGGCGTACATGCGGAACAGGTCAGCGGCGAACAGCGCCGCCTCCTCACCGCCGGCTCCGGCGCGAACCTCGAGGATCACGTTCCGCTCGTCATTCGGGTCCCGCGGCACGAGCAGGCGCTTCAGCTCGTCGGAGAGGCCGCTCTCTCGCTCCTCGAGCAGGCCGATCTCGTCGCGAGCCATGGCACGGACCTCCTCGTCCGGGTCATGCGCCATGTCGCGGGCGGCAGTCAGCTGCTCGCGAACATCGGTCCAGCTGCGAATGGCGGAGACGACCGGCTCGAGCCGAGAAAGCTCGCGACCGTACTGCTCGAGAAGTGACGGATCAACGCCGACCTCGGGGGTCGACAGCAGGCGGGCGACCTCTTCGTATCGCGCCTCGATCTCCCGCAGCCGATCGATCATGGGTGGTTCAGGGAATGATG
Source organism: Candidatus Limnocylindria bacterium (assembly GCA_038250515.1). Classification (GTDB taxonomy): domain Bacteria; phylum Chloroflexota; class Limnocylindria; order QHBO01; family QHBO01; genus JAICUY01. The sequence goes on along the minus strand of JBBSCG010000015.1, from coordinate 16,557 downwards.
CCGATGGTCGGATCCACGACCGCGGCGGTCGGCTCTGCGGAAGCGGCGCCGTCAGCGCGCCGGTCGGAGTCGAGGCACGAGTTCAGCGAGGCGATGCTGACCTCGAGCATCGAGTGATCCGGCGGGCGCGTGGTGAGCGCCTGGAGCCACAGGCCCGGCGTGTAGATCGCCCGGACCAAACCGTTGCCATAGTGCTTCGCGCCGAAGCGCACGAGCTCGTAGCCGAATGCGGCGATGATCGGCACGAGGATGATCCGCGACAGGATCAGCACCGGCAGCGGCACACCGGCGCGCGGCACCAGGCCGAAGAAGAAGATGCTGATGACGACCACGATCAGGATGAAGGTCGTGCCGCAGCGGGTGTGTGCGGTGCTGAATCGGTCAACCGCCTCCGGCGTCAATGGCTCATGCGCCTCATGCGCGCTGATCGCCTTATGCTCGGCACCGTGGTAGCCGAACACGCGGCGGATGTCGGCCATCATGCCGATCACCGCGATGTACCCGATGAAGATCGCCAGGCGAATGCCGCCTTCGGCGAGGTTGGCGAGCAGGTCACTGTCGGTCGCGTTCTCGGCGAAGGTCGACAGGAAGAGCGGCAGGACGAAGAAGAGCGCCACCGCGAAGCCGATGGAGGCGACCATCGCCCCGGTCATGGCTCCCTTGCCGATCTGGATGTCCTCGCCCTCGGCGGCGATGGCGGCGGAACGCATCAGCATGCGTGTGCCGATGATGAGCGTCTCGTACAGCACGAACACGCCGCGCACGAGCGGAATCTTCACGAGCCGGCCGTGCGTCAGCGCATCGGGCAGCGCCTCGGAGAGCGTGCGGATGCTGCCATCCGGTGGTCGGACGCTCATCGCCACCGTCGTGCGGCCGCGCATCATGACCCCCTCGATGAGGGCCTGCCCGCCGTAGAAGAAATCGGGCATCCGGAAGCGTGTCCGGGCGGCGGCGGTGCCGACCGACTGGATCACGAACGGCCCCGTGGCCATCAGCAGCTCGGGGACGAGAAACAGGAGGTGTGGCGCGAGGCGCGCCGGCCACGACCTGGCGGGCCGGCGCATCGGTATGCTCAGCGCAACGAGCGCTCGAGGCGCCGCTGGAACCGCTCGACCTGGCCTGCCGTGTCGACGATGTTCTGGGTGCCCGTGTAGAACGGGTGACAGTTCGAGCAGACCTCGACCTTGATAGTCTCCGCCGTCGAACCGACGGTGAAGGAGTTGCCGCAGACGCAGGTGACCTGCGCCTGGTGGAACTTGGGATGGATTTCTGGCTTCATGACTTGGAACTCCTGCCGCCTTCCGCGCCGATCAGGCCGGCGCGGTGACGACGCTCACGCGCTTACGATCGCGCGTCTTGTGACTGAACTTGACCTGACCCTCGGATGTGGCGAAGAGCGTGTAATCCCGCCCCATCCCGACATTGCCGCCCGGGTGGAACGTGCTGCCGCGCTGCCGCACGATGATCGTGCCGGCGAGGACGTGCTGTCCATCACCGCGCTTGACGCCGAGTCGCTGACCGACGCTGTCGCGACCGTTGCGCGATGAGCTGCCGGCTTTCTTATGTGCCATGTGTTGTTACTCCTGCGCCGGCTTGTCGGCTTTGGCGGGCTTGGTCGCCCGAGGCTTGCGCTTCGGCTTCTCAGCCGCGCCCTCGGCGCTGCCTGCCTTTGCGGTTGCTCCCTTGGCGGCTTTCGCCTGCGCCTTCGGCTTGGCCGTTGCGCGTGCCCGCGGCTTGGCCGCTGGCTTCACTTCCGCCTTCGGCTTCGCTTCGGGCTTCGACTTGGCTTCGGCCTTTGGCTTCGCTTCCGCCTTTGGAGCGGCCGATGCCTCTGGCTTCGTCTCCGCCTTCTCGCGAGTGCTCCGCTTGCCAGACGCGTTGATCTCGTCGATGCGCACCCGCATCAGGTGCTGCCGATGACCGGTCCGGCGGCGGTACTTCACCTTCTGTTTGAACTTGAAGATGATCAGCTTGGGGCCGAGCTCCTCACGCAGCAACGTGCCACTCACCGAGGCGCCGGTCACGATCGGCGTTCCGATCGTCACGTCGTCGCCATCACCGATGAGGAGGACACGGTCGAAGGTGACCGATGCACCGGGCTCGCCGGCGATGCGCTCCACGATGAGCTCACTGCCCGCTTCGACGCGATACTGCTTTCCGCCGGAGCTGACGACGGCGTACATGAGGCTCTCCATTGGTTCCGTGGGGCTTCCGCCGACGCACGGCGAAGCGGGCCCACGAGAAGCCCGCGGGAGCGACGAGTTTACCGGGCGATCGGCGGAGTGTCAACGAAGAGCAGCCGCGTTCGCAGCGCGCCCTCGTTGCGCAGCGGCAGGTCCAGCGCGCCGACCACGTCCTCCGGCCGGCCTGCGCCACTCGGATCCAGGCGGAGCACCATACGCAGCCGCCCGCGATGCGTCTCCTCGTCGACGTCAAGCACCTCCACATCGTCGATGTACGGCCGCAGGTCGCGCGGCCCGGCATCGCTGCGGCGCTCGCTCTCGCCGCGACGGCGCTTCCCGAGCAGCCGTGGCGCGGCGAGCAGGCGGACCACGGCGCCGCGCAGCGCGTCGCTGGTCAAATCGCTGTCACCACGCACCCTGACCTCGTACTCGGCGCCACGCAGCTGGGACGCCGCGGACGGAAAGCCATGCCAGACCTCGCGGGCATCGACCAGGTCGACGCCCTCGGCCAGCAGCTCGCCGGCGGCCGTGATCCGATCGGCCGGCACGAGCTCGTCGAAATACGCGTCGAGCACCTCGCCGCGCAGCTCGATCCCCACCGGCGGGTTGGCCGCAAGCTTGAGCCGCGGACGTGGCTTCTGGGCGCTGGTATAGGCGAGCGGCAGGCCGGCCTCCTTGAAGATCCGCTCGAATTCGTCAACCAGGTCGGCCTGCCGCATGCGGAGGGCCGGCTCATGACGCGCGAACAGAAGCTGCCAGCGCTGACGCGGCTGGCCGTCGGAAGAATCGTTCATCTCACTGCGGATGGTACCTGCCGCATCGATCTGCGGCCAGCCTCCGCTAGGATTGCCGGCCAATGGCTGACCTGATCGCGACCGTCCGGCGACATCGGCTCTCGATCTTCGCGCTCGCCATGATCGTGCTGGTTACATGGCTGCTCTGGTCGGCGCGCGGCGCCCTGCCGGCCTTCTTCATCGGTCTGGCGCTGGCGTTCGTCCTCGATCCTGGCGTGACCTTGCTCCAGCGGCACGGGCTTCCGCGCTGGGCGGGCGTGCTGATCATGTACGCCGTGGTGGTCGGCCTCGCCTGGCTGCTCATCGTTTTCGCGCTACCGCCGATCGTCGCTCAGACGCGCCAGTTCGTGGACCATCTGCCGGCGCTCGGCGCCGCCGTCGGGAATCTCGAGCGCGGGCTGGAGACGTGGTACCGGTCGTTGCCGTTGCCGCCGGAGCTGCGCAGCGCGGTCGATGCCTCAATCCAGCGTGGCCAGGAGGCGGCCGGCGGCGTCCTGGGAGGCATCATCGGGCCGACCCTCAGCACGTTGCTCCGAACGGCGACGTTCGTGCTTGGCCTGGTGGTAGTCCCGGTCTGGCTCTTCTTCGTGCTGAAGGACCGACAGGCGTTTCCGCGAGCGGTCGCCGGCGCGCTGCCTCCGACGTGGCGTCCGGATGGCGAGAACCTGCTCGCGATTCTCGGCGGCGTCGGCGGCCGATGGGTGCGTGGTCAGCTCCTGCTCGGCGCCTCCATCTTCGCGGCGACCGCGATCGGCCTGACGATCCTGACGTTTTTCGGTTTCGGCGCCTTCGGACAGTTCACGCTGGTCCTGGCGCTGATCGCCGGGGTGCTCGAGTGGTTCCCGATCATCGGTCCCATTCTGGCCGCAATCCCCGCCCTGCTGGTCGCGGCGACGCTATCGCCAGCCGCTGTCATCGCGATCGTGATCCTGTACACCGGTATTCAACAGCTGGAGAACAACATCCTGGTGCCGAAGGTCATGGGCGATGCGGTCGACCTGCACCCGGCAGTGATCATCCTCGCCCTGGTCGTTGGCGGCGCACTGTTCGGGATCGGCGGTGCCATTTTGGCGGCACCGACCGTTGCGGCCGGGCGTGATCTGTACCGATACGGCTTCCACCGCCTCTCCGGCGAGCCCCCGCTCGACGCCTTCCAGCTCGCGGTCCATGGCGCGGCTGCTCCGGTGATGCCTGAGGACGTCGAGACCGTCGAGACCGTCGAGACCGAGCGTGAAGCGGAGGCTCCAGCCCCGTAGCCGCCTAGAACGACGGCTTGCGCGAGTGCATCCGGATCGACTGCAGGATCCCCATGCCGAACAGCAGGGAGATCATCGACGAACCGCCGTACGTCACGAACGGCAGCGGAATGCCGGTTACCGGCATGATGCCCATCACCATGCCGACGTTCACCAGCAACTGGAACAGGATCATGCTCGCCAGGCCGATCGCCACCATGCTGCCCAGCGCATCGCCGGCCGCCCAACCGATGACCATGATCCGCCACACCAACAATGCGAAGAGCACCAGCACGATGAGCCCACCGACGAAGCCGAGCTCCTCGGCGACCACCGTGAAGATGAAGTCGGTCGACTGCACCGGCAGGAATCCGGATCGGTTCAGTCCACCGGCGGTGAGGCCCTGGCCGAACCAGCCGCCGGAGCCGACCGCGTTCAACGATTGGATCAGCTGGTAGCAGGCGCCCAGCGGATCGGCCGATGGATCCAGGAAGCAGAACAGGCGCTGGCGCTGGTAGCCATGCAGGAACCGGTCGATCGCGAATGGCGCCGCGGCGATTGCCCCTCCGGTCAGTACACCGAGCCAGCCGATGCTCGCGCCGCTCATGAACAGCATCCCCGCCACGATCGCTACAAAGACGAGCGCCGTGCCGAGGTCAGGCTGCAGGAAGACGAGCGCGGTCGGAATGGCCATCAGGATCCCGGCGCCGGCGATCGTCGAGAGTCGCCCGATCTTCTCGCGGCGGCCGGTCAGGAAGCTGGCCAGCACCACGATCATGAGCACCTTGCAGACCTCGCTGAACTGGAAATCGAGCCCTGCCACGGTCACCGACATCTGTGCGCCGAAGAGGCTCGTACCGATGGCCATGGTGATCGCCAGCAAAAGGAGCGCGGCCAGGTAGATGGGCACGGTGAAGGTCGTCAGCCAGTGATAGTCAAGGCTGGCGGCGACGAAGAAGATGGTCAGGCCGATACCGGTCCAGATGAGCGTCTTGACCGTCTGGCTCATGCCCGCTGCTCCGCTCTCGCCATAGCCCGCCGAATAGCCCATCACCACGCCGAATCCGATGAGCAGCAGCACGTACAGGCACAACTGCCAGTCAAACAGGCGCCATGTGTTGACGCGGACGTTCTCGACGAAGGTCGAGGTCATGGCGCTCACCTCAGTTGGCGTTCCGAACGAGCGAGAAGTTCTTGGGGTCGAGACGGAGATCCTGGTCGAGGTTGAAATACTTCTGGAGGAAGTACTTGACGACCTCGAGCGACACGTTGCCCGGTACGACGGCCGAGTAGGTGAACGTGACCACGGCCAGATCCGCGTCGCTGGCGCCCGGCTTCGAGGGCAGGTAGGCGACAAACCAGGAGTGGAACGGCAAGGTCTCGTTCTTGGTCAGCTGACCGAACTCTGCCGTGCCGGTCTTGCCGGAGAGTGCGCCGGGAAGCTTGAGATCACGGATGTTGTAGGCGTGTCCGGAAGTCACGACCTGGCGGGCGGCAAGGCGCATGACGCGCTGGTCCGCGGCGCTGGCGGTCAGCCCGTGCAGCACCTCGGGCTTGTACTCCTTGATCAGCTTCCCGTTTGCGTCGGTCTCGCCGCGGACGATCATGGGTCGCATCAGCTGGCCGCCGTTGGCCAGCGCCGAATAGGCGTTCAGGAGCTGCATGGGCGTGACGGCGATGACGTTCTGACCGATGCCCGCCTGCGCCAGCTCGCCCGTGAACAGGTTCGGCCGCCCATTGCGCCGCGCCCATTCGGTGCTCGCCACAATGCCCGCTGCCTCACCGGGGAGTCGCACGTCGGTCGGCTCGCCGAATCCAAGCTCGGCCGCGACATCGCCCAGCCGATCGACACCGAGCTTGACGGCCATCTGGTAGAAGAACGTGTCCGAGCTCACGACGTAGGCATTCGGCAGGTCGAGCGGGCCGAAGCCACGATGATTCCAGTCGAACAGGCACTGACCATTCGGCGCCCCCGGAATCTGGTAGCAGCCGTACGTCGGCCATTTCTGCGTCGGGTTGGTCACTCCCTTCTCAAGCGCTCCCAGGCCGGTGACCAACTTGAAGGTGGAGCCGGGTGGATACGTGTCGGCGATGGCGTGGTTGCGGAGTGGCTTGCCCGACTGGGTCAGGTACGCCTGGTAGTCCTTCCCACTGATGCCCGATGCGAACTTGTTATTGTCATAGGCCGGCATGGAGACCATGGCCAGGATCTCACCGGTCTGGGGATTCATCACGACGGTGACGCCCTCCTGGACGCCGACCGCCTTCATGCCCCAGGTCAGCGCCTCGGTTGCCAGCCGCTGGGTGCGCGCATCGATCGTGAGCATCAGGTTCTTGCCGGGCACCGGCTCGCGTGCCGTGTCGATCACCTTGGTGGTGCGCCCGGATGCGTCGCGCTCGACCAGCTCGCTGCCGTAGGTGCCCCGGAGCTCGTTTTCGAAGCTCGATTCGACGCCGTCGCGCCCGATCGGGTCGTCGGGAAGGTAGCCCTTGCTCGCCAGGTTGGCAATCTCGCTCTCAGAGATGGGGCCTGTGTATCCAACGGCGTGAGCGAGCAGGCCGCCGTTCGTCTTGCCCGTGTCGTCGAGATATCGACGCGTCGGATCGACCTCGACGACGATGCCCGGGAGATCCTCGCTGCGCTCGCCGACGACCAGCGCGGCTTCGCGGCTGACGGCGGCCAACGGAACGAGATCGTATGGCGAGCCGTGAAAGGCAGCGTAGCGTCGCTGCAACGTATCGGGGTCCGCGTTGATCAGGCCAGCGAGACGCTGCAGCACCGCCGTGGCGCCGGCCTCCGGAAGATCGGCCGGGCGCGCCTTGACGGCCCAGGCCGGAACGTTGACCGCCACCGGGCGGCCGGCGCGGTCGAAGATGAGACCACGGAGAGCGGGGATCGGGACCTCGGCCGTTCGCGCCGCGACGGCACGCTGGGTGTAGAGCTCGCCATTGACGATCTGGAGCTGAAAGAGGCGTCCTCCGAGCACCGAGAAGAGCAGCGCCGCGATAACACCGAAGGCGACGAAGCGGGCGGGCGAACGGGGGAGGTCGAGGCGTCCCTCGTTGAGATCGGCCGTGGCTACCAGGCCGGCTTCTCGTCCAGCCAGTAGCGCAGCGCCAGCAGACGGACGGGGTAGAGAAGCAGGCCACAGATCGCCGCATTCAGCGCGGCCGCCGGCAGGATCAGCTCAAACGGGATGGCCGAGCTGAGCGGCGAGCCGACCAGCCGCGAGACCGTGAGCGACACGACGTCTGCCAGGATGCTGCCGCCGAACACCGCCAGCACCGGGTAGACCCACACAAGCCGGCCGAGCAGCCGAGCGCCGCCCCCGACGAACGCCGCGACCACGAGCATGGCGAACGGGATGCTGCCCAGTGGCTCGGGGATCAGCAGGTTGGCCACGACGCCGCCGACGAAGGCCCACAGGAAGCCCGCCTCGAAACCGGCGACGCAGGTGACGAGCACGACCGAAACGAGCAGCAGGTTCGGCTTGACCCCGGCCACGATGATCGCCGGCGCGAGGCCGGCATGAACGATCCCGACGAGGACCGCGACGAGTGCACTGGTGTAGGTGATCGGGACTGCCCCCAGGAGCTGCGGCGGAGGTCGGACTGGGTCCGAGTATACCGGCGCGACGACCGATCGGGGCCGCCCGGATCCTGAGCGACACGAAATGTCTCACGTGAAACATTCGGGCCTTCGGTAGGCCGTCAGTAAGCGTCCGGTAAGGCGAAAACTGGTAGAATGCAGGTGCTCATTCAACTCGCAGCGGAGCGTCCGTGGTCAGGGTCACAGCCTGTACGAATCAGAAGGGCGGAGTCGGTAAGACGACGACCGTCGTCAACTTGGCGGCGTATCTGGCCCTCTCTGGAATCTCGACGCTCGTCATCGATCTCGACCCACAGGGAAACGCCACGAGTGGCCTGGGAATCGAGCGGCGCTCGCTCGACCGTTCCATATACGACGCGCTCATCGACCGGGTCCCGATCGGCGAGCTGGTGGCCGGGACATCGATCGACGGCCTGGACATCGTGCCGTCGGCTCCGGCGCTCTCGGGTGCGGAGGTCGAGCTTGTCGGGGTGGCGGCGCGCGAACGTCGACTGTCGGCCAGTCTGAGCGGCCTCAACGGACGTTATGAGCGGGTGCTGATCGACTGCCCGCCCTCGCTGGGGCTGCTGACACTGAACGCGCTCACCGCCGCCGACGGCGTGCTCATCCCGATTCAAACCGAGTACTACGCCCTGGAGGGACTAAGCCAGCTCGTGAACACCATTCGTCTGGTGCGCCAGGAACTGAACCCGCGCCTCGAGATCGAAGGCGTCGTGCTGACCATGTACGACGGCCGAACGCGGCTGTCCGCGCAGGTTGCCGCCGAGGTGCGGCGCCACATGAATGGCAGTGTCTACCGCACCGTCGTGCCGCGCAGCGTCCGCCTCTCCGAAGCGCCGAGCCACGGCCTGCCGATCGCGCTCTACGATCCGGCCTCGCGCGGCGCCACCGCGTACAACGAGCTCGCGCTGGAGATTGTGGCCCGTGACTAGATCGTTCGGCCTCGGTCGCGGCCTCGACGCGCTCATTCCGCGAGCACACGACGAGGGCTCGGTCAAGGACCTCGGCATTGAGCGGATCACGCGTAACCCGCACCAGCCGCGCGGCCGTTTCGATGACGAGCAGCTCGCCGAGCTGGCGGCGTCCATCGCGGTGCACGGCGTCCTGCAACCCGTGGTCGTCCGTACCAGCTCGGACGGTCGCTACGAGCTGATCGCCGGCGAGCGCCGCCTGCGGGCGAGCAAGCTGGCCGGCAAGACGACCATCCCGGCCGTCATTCGTGACTCGACCGGTGACGATACGCTGGAGCTGGCACTGGTCGAGAACGTCCAGCGCGCCGACCTGAACGCCATGGAGCAGGCCCAGGCATTTCGGGAGCTGACCGAGCGCTTCGGTCTGACGCACGAGCAGGTTGCGCGGCAGGTCGGCAAGAGCCGGGTCGCCATCTCGAATGCGCTGCGGCTGCTCGACCTGGCGCCGGAGACGCAGGGTGCCATCCTGGACGGCCGCATCACCGAGGGACACGGCCGCGCGCTCGCGGCACTCACCGTCGCCGAGTTCCAGCGCGCCGCGCTGCAGGTCGTGCTGGAGCGCCACCTCTCGGTGCGGCAGACCGAAGAGCTGGTCCGGCGCAAGCGCGATCATGGCGAGCCGCAACGACGACAGCCGGTGAGTGGCGACCTGGCCGATGTCGAGGCGCAGCTGCGCGGCATGCTGGCCACCAAGGTCGGCATCCAGCGCACACGGCGCGGGGGCCGGCTGGTCATCGATTTCTACTCGGACGAGGAGCTCGACCGCATCTATTCGATCATCACCCGCGGCGCGGTGAGCGCCGCGGCATCGGTATCCAACCACGAGGTGGCTGAACGCGCATGACCGTCGAACCCGCGCGCAAGACGCGTCGCTCCGGTACGGCATCGGACTACACCGCCGCGAACATCCAGGTGCTCGAGGGCCTGCAGGCCGTGCGCAAGCGCCCGGGCATGTATGTCGGCTCGACCGATGCTCGCGGCCTCCACCAGCTCGTCTGGGAGGTCGTCGACAACAGCATCGACGAGGCGATGGCCAACCAGGCGACCCGAATCAACGTGACCCTGCATGCCGATGGAAAGGTCGAGGTCGTCGACGACGGCCGCGGCATCCCGGTCGGCAAGCACGCGACGGGCAAGAGCGCTCTCGAGATCGTGCACACCGTCCTGCACGCCGGAGGCAAGTTCGGCGGCGGCGGCTACAAAGTCTCGGGTGGGCTCCACGGAGTCGGCGTCAGCGTCGTCAACGCGCTCAGCTCAGATATGCGCGTCGAGGTGCTGCGGGAAGGAAAGCGGTACGTCCAGGAGTACAAGCGCGGCGCGCCAAGCGGACCGGTGCGCCAGCAGGGCGGTTCGGCGGAGGCCAACCGGGGCCTGGAGAGCTGGGAGCGAAACAGCGGCACGCGCACCTTCTTCCAGGCCGATGACGCCATCTTCGAGACCCTCGACTACTCGTGGGACACGATCAGCACGCGCCTGCGTGAATCGGCCTACCTCAACAAGGGCCTCTGGATTCGTCTGACCGATGCACGCATTGACCGCGAGAAGAACTTCTTCTTCGAGGGCGGCGTGACATCGTTCGTGCGGCACCTCAACCGACGCCGCGTGGCGCTCAACCAGCGACCGATCCACGTCGAGCGCATCGTTGACGGCACGAGCGTCGAGGTGGCGCTGCAGTACAACGACAGCTTCACCGAGAACGTGCTCGCCTTTGCCAACAATATCCATACCGTCGACGGCGGCACGCACGTCACCGGATTCCGCGCTGCGCTGACCAGCAGCCTCAACGATTGGGCACGCAAGTCCGGGACGCTCTCGGAGAAGGAAGCCAACCTCTCCGGCGACGACGTGCGAGAAGGCCTGACGGCCGTGATCAGCGTCAAGCTGACCGATCCACAGTTCGAGGGCCAGACCAAGGCGAAGCTGGGCAATGCGGACGTCAAGGGCGCAGTGCAGACCGTGCTCACCGACGGGATCATCCAGCACCTCGAGGAGAATCCCGCCGACGGGCGCCGGATCATCGAGAAGTCGGTCACCGCGGCCCGGGCGCGCGAGGCGGCCCGGAAGGCCCGCGACCTCGTCATCCGCAAGGGCGCGCTCGACGGCATGGCGCTGCCCGGCAAGCTGGCCGACTGCCAGGAGCGCGACCCGGCACGCAGCGAGCTGTACATCGTCGAGGGCGACTCCGCCGGAGGCTCGGCCAAGCAGGGCCGCGATCGGCGCAACCAGGCGATCCTGCCGATGTTCGGCAAGATGCTGAACGTCGAGAAGGCGCGCCTCGACCGCGTGCTGGGCAGCGACAAGATCCGGCCATTGGTCATCGCCCTGGGCGCCGGCATCGGTGACACCTTCGACATCACCAAGCTGCGCTACCACAAGATCTGCCTGCTCTCCGACGCCGACGTCGACGGCGCGCACATCAGCACGCTGCTGCTGACCTTCTTCTTCCGGCACATGCCCGATGTCATCGACCAGGGGTACCTGTACCTCTGCCAGCCCCCGCTGTATCGGATCAGCACCGGCAAGGTGACCAAATATGCGCACACCGAGAAGGAGCGCGACCAGGCCGTCAAGGACCTCAGCCGCGAGGGGCGCACCAAGAACGTCAGCGTCCAGCGCTTCAAGGGCCTGGGCGAAATGAACCCTGACCAGCTGTGGGAGACGACCATGAATCCGGAGACGCGCACGCTGCTGCGCATCGACGTCGGTGATGCCGCCGAGGCGGACGAGGTCTTCAGCACGCTCATGGGCGAGCGCGTCGAGCCTCGGCGCGACTTCATTCGTGGCGAGGCCCGCAAGGTCCGCAATCTTGACATCTAGCAGTAGGTCAACGAGGACAGACCGATGCCATCGCGACACATCGCCGATATCCGCCAGGTGGAAGGCAAGACCGGCCGCTCGCTTGACGAGTGGTGCGAGCTGCTCGAATCCAACGGGATCGGCGACCGCCGGGAGGCGGTCAACTTCCTGCGGGACGGCTACGCCGTGAGCCATGCGTTCGCCCTGGCGATCGCCGATCACTGCCTGCGCCGATCGGACGACTATGCCGATTACGATCCGGAGAGCAGTCCCTGGTGAGGCGCTACGCCTTCGCGGACCACACCTGCTTCGCCTGTGGGAACGCCAACCCGATCGGGATGCGGCTCCAGATCGAGCTGGGCGATGGGGAGGCGCGCACCGAATGGACGCCGACCGCCGACTTCGCCGGCTGGGAGGACAAGGTGCACGGCGGCCTGCTGGCCACGCTGCTCGACGAGGTCATGGCCTGGGCGCCCTCCAGCCATGACTCCTGGGCGGTGACGGCCGAGATGAATATTCGCTACCGCTCGCCGGCGAATCCCGGTGAACGCCTCCTGGCCACCGGCCGCGTCACCGACCGACGACGCCGCATCTACCACGTTCACGGTGAGATCCATGGCACCGACGGCCGGCTGATCGCCGAGGCCGACGGTCGCTTCCTGGGCGCGACGCCGGCACAGAAGTCCGCATTGAAGCAACGCTACGGGATGCCCGTCGAAGTGGGCGCGGCCGCTCCGGCCGAGTAAGGAGCAAGCAGGACCGATGGAGACTGAGCGCACCGACGGCATTCGGCCGGTGTCGATCGAAAACGAGATGCGCACGGCGTACATCGACTACGCGATGAGCGTCATCGTCAGCCGCGCGCTGCCCGATGTCCGCGACGGTCTGAAGCCGGTCCATCGCCGCATCCTGTACGCGATGCACGACCTGGGGCTGCGCTCGACGGCGGCGTATCGGAAATGCGCCGGCATCGTCGGTGAGACGATGGCCAAGTACCACCCGCACGGCGACGTGGCGCTGTACGACACGCTGGTGCGCATGGCGCAGGACTTCAGCCTGCGCTACCCGCTGGTCGATGGGCAGGGCAACTTTGGCTCCATCGATGGCGACCCGGCCGCCGCCATGCGCTACACCGAGGCACGACTGGCCGCCATCGCCGACGAGATGCTGGCCGACATCGACAAGGAGACCGTCGACTTCGTCGACAACTACGACGGCAGGCTGCGCATGCCGACAGTCCTGCCGGCGCGCCTGCCCAACCTGCTGGTGAACGGCTCGTCGGGCATCGCGGTGGGCATGGCCACCAATATCCCACCGCACAACCTGACCGAGATCTGCGACGCCGTCATCGGCCTCATCGAAAACCCGGACATGAGCGTCGACGAGCTGTGCGAGATCGTGACAGGGCCGGACTTCCCGACCGGCGCGACGGTCTTCCGCTACGAGGACGTGCGCAACACGGTCACCGGCGAGAAGGAGCGCCAGGACGCCATCCGGCACATGTACGCAACGGGGCGCGGCCGGGTGATCATCCGCGGCCAGGTCGCCTTCGAGGAGGTTCGCGCCGGACGCATGGCGGTGGTCGTCACCGAGCTGCCGTACCAGGTCAACAAGACGACGCTGATCGAGAAGATGGCGGATCTGGTCAGCGGGAAGCGCATCAACGACGTCAGCGACATTCGCGACGAAAGCGACAGAACGGGTATGCGGATCGTGATCGAGGTGAAGCGCGACGGCTCGCCGCACACCGTCATGCAGCAGCTCTTCAAGCACACGCAGCTGCAGACCAGCTTCAGCGCCAATATGCTGGCGCTGGTCGACGGCCAGCCGCAGACGCTCGGCCTGAAGCGGATGCTGGAGCACTACATCACCTATCGGCGCGAGGTCGTACGGCGCCGGACGGAGTTCGACCTCGCCCGGGCACAGGAACGGGCGCACATCCTCGAAGGGTTGAAGATCGCGCTCGACAACCTCGACGAGGTGATCGCCACCATCCGTGCCTCCGCGGACAGCGACGCAGCGCGTTCGGCGCTCATGCAGCGCTTCGGGCTGTCCGATGTGCAGGCCAACGCCATCCTGGAGATGCAGCTGCGCCGGCTGGCGGCCCTGGAACGCAAGAAGATCGAGGATGAGTACGAAGCCATCATCCGGCTCATCGGTGAGCTCGAGGACCTCCTCGGCAACCCTCGAAAGATCCTGACCGTCATCACCGACGAGCTCACCGAGCTCAAGCGCAAGTACGGGGACGACCGCAGAACCCGCATACAGGCCGATGCCAACCGCGAGCTGACCGCCGAGGACCTGGTGACTGCCGAGGACGTGGTGGTCACCCTCAGCCAGCGCGGCTACATCAAGCGCCAGCAGATCGCGACGTTCCGCTCTCAGCGCCGCGGCGGACGCGGCAAGCTGGCGATGCTGACCCGTGAGGAGGATGCGGTCCGCCATCTGCTCGTGGCGAACACCCACGACAACATCCTGTTCTTCACCAACAGGGGCCGCGTCTTCATCACCAGGGTCTACGCCCTGCCTGAGGCGACGCGCCAGGCCAAGGGACTGCCGATCATCAACCTGCCGGGCGTGCAGGTCGAATCGGGCGAATACGTGAGCGCAATCATCGCTTTGCCCCGCTTCGAACCGGGTCACTACATGGTGATGGCCACGCGACACGGCATGATCAAGAAGACGTCGCTGGCCGAGTACGCCAAGATTCGCGCCAACGGACTGATCGCCATCAGCCTCGTCAACGACGACGAGCTGCGCTGGGTCGGCCTGACCGACGGCAGCACCGACATCATCCTCGCCACGCGGAAGGGCCAGGCGGCGCGCTTCAGCGAGTCGGAGGTGCGAGCCATGGGGCGCGACACACGCGGCGTGACCGGCATCCGGCTGCACAAGGGTGACGAAGTGATCGGCATGGAGGTCGTGGTGCCGGACGAGCAGCTGCTGGTCGTCACCGAGCAGGGATTCGGCAAACGCACCGATCTGGCGGAGTTTCCCAGGAAGCATCGGGCCACCGGTGGCGTGATCGCCAACTCGCTGAACGCCGAGACGGGCGACGTGGCGGCCATCCGCGTGGTCGGGCGCGAGGACGAAGAGCTGATGCTCATCACCGAAGACGGCACCATCCTGCGCACGGAGGTGAGCACCATCAACAAGTACCGCCGCTCGTCCCGCGGCGTGACGGTCATGCGGCCGCAGCCGGGTAACCGAATCGTGTCGATCACCGTGTTCGTCGACGACCGACCGCCGGAGCAGCCACCCGAAGGCGAGTAGAATCGCGATGCCAGACCGCCCTACGGAGATGGACGTGTACGCCGACGAGTTCAGCATCTACGCCGGCAACGCCAATCCCGCGCTCGCCGACCGCATCTGCCGCTACCTGCGCACGCGGCGCGGCGACGTGGAGGTCTTTCAGTTCGCGAACGAGAACATCTTCGTCAAGATCCTCGACAACGTTCGCGAGCAGGACGTCTTCCTGGTCCAGCCCACCAGCCGGCCGGTGAACCAGTCGATCATGGAGCTGCTAATCATGATCGACGCCTTCAAGCGTGCTTCGGCGGGCCGCATCACGGCCGTCGTCCCGTACTACTCGTATGGCCGTTCCGACAAGAAGGACCAGCCGCGCGTACCGATCACGGCGCGCCTCGTGGCCGACATGCTGACCGTGGCGGGTGCCGACCGGGTACTGAGCATGGACTTGCACCAGGGCCAGATCCAAGGCTTCTTCTCGATCCCCGTCGACGAGCTGACCGCGGTCAACATCCTGGCCGCGCACATCAGGGCCAAGGAGCTCGAGGACCTCGTGGTGGTGACCGATCTCGGCTTCGCCAAGCGCGCCCGAGCCTTCGCCGAGCTGCTCAACGCGCCGCTGGCGATCGTCGAGAAGCGGCGGATCGGCAATCTCGATCGCGCTGAGCTGATGAACGTCATCGGCGAGGTGCGCGGCCGGCGGGCCATCATCGTGGACGACGAGATCAACACCGGCGGCACGCTGATCGAGACGGTCGACGCGCTGGAGCGCGACGGCGTCCACGAGATCTACGCCTGCGCCACGCACGGCGTCTTCTCGACGCCGGCCATGGAGCGCATCGAAGCCTCCTCCCTGCGCGAGGTCATCGTCACCGACACCATCCCGCTCCCCGCGGAGGCGAATCGTGACCGGATCACCGTTCTGTCGGTAGCACCGCTCTTCGGCGAGGCGATCAAGCGCATCCACCGAGGCGAGAGCGTCGGTGCCCTCTTCTCGTCCGAGGCGGCACTCGTCGAGAACATGACCTTCTGGGATGGCGAGGGTGGCGTGGACGTTGACGAGGCTGCGGAGCCCGTATCGGTCGAGGGCTGACGCGGGATGGCCGATCCACCGGTCAGCACCTCGGGCGCGACGTCGGTTTTCGCCTGGTGGATATAACGGAGAACGGGACGCTGCTCCGGCACCCTCGACCGGCGCTCGTTTGCCGATTTGCCAGCCGGTGAGGTTTCCCGGAGAAGGAGGGCGTTCGGCACCCGTGACGAGCCCGGCTCGCCTCGCTCATTGTCCGATACGTCCGCCGGCTGAAACGCGGCGTGGGCAACCCGCGGCCGAGGCCGGCGAAACCAGGACCGCATGGGAGTCGGTCCCCTTCTAGTGGAACACGGGCGCCACCCACTGCCACCGCTGGTCGCGCTCGCACCGTACAACTCGGTTGTGATCCACGCCGACCCGATCCTTATTGGTCCGATGGATCTCGCGACTTTTCCGTACAGGCGAACCGAGGAGCGGCCTTCGTGGTCGCCGTCGGCCGGTCGCTCTATTGCCCAACGGAGGCACCCGCGTCGGGCCAGTAACGGGCTCGATCCGTCGAATCGCGCTCCGCTCCACAGTCCCGTTTCACGTGGTGGAGCTATCGGAGAACGGGACGCCGGTTCGGACTCCTCCACCGGCCCTCGTTCGCCGATTTGCCAGCGCGTGACGCTCCGCGGAGCAGGAGT
>JBBSCG010000014.1:0-40070 GCA_038250515.1 Candidatus Limnocylindria bacterium | reverse complement strand
CTGGGACGGCCGATTGATGCCGATGCGTTCGCTGGGCTCTTCCGGCGTGTGGGAGCTGTTCGTGCCGGATATCGGTCCCGGCGAGCTCTACAAGTACGAGGTGCTCGGCGCCGATGGGCAGCTGCGCCTGAAGGGCGACCCGGTCGGCTTCGCCATGGAGCTGCGTCCGCAGACGGCCTCGCGCGTGGTCGCGCTCGACGAGTACGACTGGAACGACGAGGCGTGGATGGCGGAACGGGCAAACCGCGATCCGCTGCGCACGCCGATGACGACCTACGAGGTTCACCTCGGCTCGTGGCGTCGCCACCCCGACGGCTCGTGGCTGACCTACCGGGAAGCGGCGCCGCTGCTCGTCGAGCATTGCAAGCGACTGGGCTTCACCCACATCGAATTCCTGCCGCTGGCCGAGCACCCATTCGACGCCAGCTGGGGCTACCAGGTGACCGGTTACTACGCACCAACCTCACGCTTCGGATCGCCGGACGACCTGCGCTACATGGTCGACACGCTGCACCGGGCGGGCATTGGGGTGATCCTGGACTGGGTGCCGGCGCACTTCCCGCGTGACGCATTCGGCCTCGCCCGCTTCGACGGCACGGCGCTGTACGAGCACGAGGACCCGCGCCGCGGCGAGCAGCCGGACTGGGGAACGCTGATCTTCAACACGGGGCGCAACGAGGTCCGTAACTTCCTGGTCGCCAATGCCCTGTATTGGCTCGAACAGTTCCATATCGACGGCCTACGCGTCGACGCCGTCGCCTCGATGCTCTACCTCGACTACTCCCGGAAGCGCGGCGAGTGGATCCCGAACATCCACGGCGGCAACGAGAACCTCGACTCGATCGCCTTCCTGCGCGAGATGAACGAGCGCTGCTATGGCCGCTTCCCGGGGCTCATGACGATCGCGGAGGAGTCGACCGCCTTTCCGGGCGTGACGCGACCGACGTACGCCGGCGGCCTGGGCTTCGGCTTCAAATGGGACATGGGCTGGATGCACGACACGCTCGACTACTTCTCCCGAGACCCGATCCACCGCCGTCACCACCACGACCGGCTCACCTTCCGCGGCCTGTACATGAACACGGAGCATTTCGTGCTGCCGCTCTCGCACGACGAGGTGGTCCACGGCAAGCGCTCGCTCATCGACAAGATGCCGGGCGACGAGTGGCGCAAGTTCGCCAACCTGCGCTGCCTCCTCGCCAACATGTACGCGCAGCCCGGCAAGAAGCTGCTGTTCATGGGCACCGAGCTGGCGCCCTGGACCGAATGGAACGAAGACATCAGCCTTGACTGGTCCTTGGCCGATGAGCCGATACGGGCCGGCCTCGGTCGCTTCCTCGCCGACCTCGGCGCCCTGTACCTCCGCACGTCGGCGCTGTGGGCGTCCGATCCCGAGCCCTCGAGCTTTGCCTGGATCGACTGCTCGGACGTCGAGGCATCGATCTTCGCCTGGATTCGCGGCTCCGTGGAGACGGGCGACTTCGCCGTCGTCATCCAGAACCTGACGCCGGTGGTGCGGCATGGCTACCGCATCGGCCTGCCGCGCGCGATCGCCTACGACGAGGCGCTCAACTCCGATTCAGAGCACTACGCCGGCTCGAACGTCGGCAACCTCGGCGGCATCCTCGCGCAGGCGCTGCCGTTCCACGGCCTGCCGGCCTCGGCCGAGCTCTCTCTGCCGCCGCTGGCGACCCTGATCCTGGTGCCGTCCGCCTCGACCGCGGCCGATACGCCCAGTTCTTGACAGATTCCGCTCAGATACGGTTCATGAGCCAGTTCGGCCCAGGTTCTTGACAGGTTCCGCTCAGGGCGGAGTTAGGCCACCGAATCGTTTCGAGAGACGGCTGCCGGCAGGTCGCGCTACGCTCGCATCGGCCTCCGAAACCCGAACGCGTTGCCTGCCAGACCGCCTAACTCCGGTGTGAGCGGAATTTGGCAAGTTCGCGAAGAAGAGGATGCCCTCACCTCCGAACGCACCAACCACCCATCGCGCTCGAGAAGCCGCTTCGTCTGCTCGGCGATCGCCGCGTGACCCGCGTCGAGGAGCCGGTCCAGCTCGGCGCCGCGCCAACCGAGATCGAGCCTCAGGGTCACTCCGAGCGAGGCGAACTCCCGTCGGAGAATCCCGAAGCTCACTCCCTCCATCCTCCCGCGCTCGAGATCCGAGACGACCGAGTCGCTGACGCTCGCCTTTCGAGCAAGAACCTTCTGGGTCCAGCCAAGCCGATGCCGCAGCGCACGAATGACGGCTCAAACCTGGGTGTCCTGCATGGAACAATGATGGCGACGAGCGCTTACCCCGCGATTGTTGGGGACTTACTGATTGAATGCGCAGCCACCGGTCTTCTGAATCGCCAGATGGAAAGCTCCACTCAGCCATGTGACGAACGTGCTCGTCACGGCCCGCGCTCGGTGGCCCTTGACGGAACCGTCGCCGATGCTGCACGGGATGCGCCCGGGCGACCTCGACCAGCCCGATCGTGACGCCAGGATACCCTCAACCTCGAGACCCACCGCCCAGCGCCAACCGATCGAGGGCCTGCAGCGGCAGCCAGACCCACTCGGGCCGATTGTTCGCCTCGTAATACACCTCGTAGCAGGCCTTCTCGATCTCGAACGCACGCAGCAGTCCGTCATCAGCCGGCCGTCCGCCTGACCGATACGCCCCCAGGAATGCTGCGCGGGCCTCTGGCAGCCAGCCTTCCGCGTCAAAGCCCGATGCGGTTTCGTTGCGCTCGACGGTGCGCGCCGCGTAGTCGAGCGAGCGGAGCATGCCTGCCACATCTTTGAGCGGCGACTGCGGCTGACGCCGATCGGCCAGCGGCCGCGCCGGCTCGCCCTCGAAGTCGATGACCCAGAAGTCGCCGCCGCTGCGCAGCAGCTGTCCGAGGTGATAGTCCCCATGGATCCGGCTCAGCTGCGCGTCCTGGATTGCGTGAATGCCGTCGAACGCCCGCCGGATGCTCGGCGCGCCGGCTGCAAGCTGGGCCGCGGCCGCGATGGCTCGGTCGAGCTGCTCCTCGGCCGATGCTCGCCACGCCTGCAGATCCTCGGGTGAGGCAGGTCGGACCGGGAAGTCCGGATCGTCCGATCGTGAGGCGAGCGCGGCATGCATTTGCGCCGTGATTTCGCCAACGCGGGCGATCGCGCGCAGCGCCGCCATGGGCGCCACCTCCAGCGTCAGCTCGTCCAGCAGCCAGCGCCAGGCGTCGACGGCGTCCGGCAGGAACGTCTGGACCATGGCCACCGCGGTGGGCTCGCCGCGTGCCGGAACGTAGCGAACGAAGCCCGCGACCTGTGGCACCCGGTCGAACCCGGCCTGCGACAGGAAGCGCGGCAGCTCGAGATCCGGATTCTCACCCGGCTCGAGGCGCCGGTACAGCTTGAGCAGCAGCTGATCACCCAGCGCAACCGACGTATTGCTCTGCTCGCCGCCCAGCCGTCGCTCGTCGAGCGCCTGCGGGATCGGTCGCAGCGAATGGAACGCGAAGCTGCCGTGCAGCGCTGGCAGGGTCAGCTCAACGGCGACGCCAGCCAGCAGACTGGTCCACACGCCGTCGCCGTCGCGAGGCTCGCGCAGGACCATGCCCGTCTCCGCGTCGCGTATCGCGACGATCCCCCATTCCTCGGCGGGCGACGGGCCGGGACCGTCGGGCTCGGAGACCATCGGCAGCAAATAGAGCTCGTCGGGTCCGGCATCGCTGAAGCTGACCCGCACGACGAGCAACGCCGCGTCGCGCGAGCCGGACGCGGCATCGAGCGGCGCCGCCTCTTCCAGCGCCAGCGAAAATATGGGCCGGCCTTTCGAGCGGAACCAGCGCTGCGACGCGAGGAGCGGATGGGGAATCTGCCCGACCATCCGCTCAAGCGTGGCGATGTCGAGCGCCATCAGCCCACCGAGTGCATCGGTCAGGTGAGCTCGAACCACAGGAAGTCGTGCGGACCCAGGGTCAGCAGGTACGGCAGCTGGCCGATCGGCGGGAAATGCACGCGCCCGATGAGCTCAATCGGCACGCGGCCGTCGAACCGGGACATGTCGAGCTCGACGTACTGCGCGAAGCGCGACAGGTTCGCGACGCACAGCAGGCTGACGCCCTCGTGCTCGCGCATGTAGGCGAGCACGCGGCGGTTCTGCGGGTGCAGGAATTCGAGGGAGCCACGACCGAAGACCGGATAAGCGCGCCGCACGCGGATGATCCGCTTCATCCAGTTGAGCAGCGAGCCGGGGACCCGCTGCTGGGCCTCGACATTGACCGCCTGGTAGCCGTACACGGGATCGGCGACCACCGGCGAGTACAAGGCCTGGACGTCGGCGCGCGAGAAGCCGGCGTTGCGGTCACCGGTCCACTGCATCGGCGTGCGGACGCCATTGCGGTCACCCAGGAACACGTTGTCGCCCATGCCGATCTCGTCGCCGTAGTAGATCACCGGCGTGCCATGCAGCGACAGAAGCAGCGAGTTGAGCAGCTCGATCCGGCGTCGACTGTTGTCGACCAGCGGCGCCAGGCGTCGCCGGATGCCGAGGTTGATGCGCATGCGCTGCTCGCCGGCGTACTCGGCGTACATGTAGTCGCGCTCCTCATCGGTCACCATTTCGAGCGTCAGCTCGTCGTGGTTGCGCAGGAAGAGCGCCCACTGCGCCTCGTCGGGGATCTGCGGCGTCTGCTCCATGATCTCGATGATCGGGTAGCGGTCCTCCCGTCGCAGCGCGATCCACAGCCGCGGCATCAGCGGGAAGTGGAACGCCATGTGGCACTCGTCGCCGTCGCCGAAGTACGGGCGCACGTCGGGCGGCCACTGGTTCGCCTCGGCGAGGAGCATCCGGTTCGGATGGCGCTGGTCCATCTGCGCCCGGAGTCGCTTCAGCACGGCGTGCGTCTCCGGCAGGTTCTCGGAGCTCGTCCCCTCCCGCTCGACGAGGTACGGCACGGCGTCGAGCCGCAGACCGTCGACACCCAGGTCCAGCCAGAAGCGCATCACGCGCAGCACGGCCCGGACCACCTGGGCGTTGTCGAAGTTCAGGTCCGGCTGATGACCGAAGAACCGATGCCAGTAGTACTGGTGCGACTCGTTGTCCCACGCCCAGTTCGAGGTCTCGGTATCGGTGAAGATGACGCGCGCGTCGGCGTAGCGCTCATCCGTATCGGACCAGACATACCAGTTGCGCTTGGGGCTCGTGCGCGACGAGCGCGACTCGATGAACCACGGATGCTGGTCGCTGGTGTGGTTGATGACCAGCTCGGTGATGACCCGCAGCCCGCGGCGATGCGCCTCCCGAACGAAGCCGCGGAAGTCGCGCAGCGTGCCGTAGTCGGCATGCACGTTGGTGTAGTCGGCGATGTCGTAGCCGTCGTCGCGCAGCGGCGAAGGGTAGAACGGCAGCAGCCAGATGGCGGTGACGCCCAGCTCGGCGATGTAGTCGAGCTTCTCCGCCAGGCCGGCGAAGTCGCCGATGCCGTCGCCCGTCGAGTCGTTGAACGCCTTGACGTGCAGCTCGTAGATGATCGCGTCCTTGTACCAGTGCGGATCGTCGCGGAGCAGCTGCGGGGCGGCGGCGTCCGGCCGTCGCGTCGCCTGGCGGGTGGCCATCGGTTTGACCGTCATTCCTTGAGCGGAGCGATGCTGAAGATCTGGAACGGAGTCCCCTTCGGGTCGAGCTCCATCGAAATCTCGGCACCGCGCCCCGCGCGCGTCTCGCCGCTGAGCAGATCGGTCACGCGGTATGGGTCATCCCAGCCGATGCCGATCTCGGCCAGGTTCGGGTGCAGGATGCCACGCTCGGGGACGCTTGGATCGACGTTCACCGCCACGAAGACCGCGTCGCGCCAGAGCCGGGGCTCACCGCTGAGCGGGTCGGCGTTGCCGGCCGGCAACGCCTTGCGGTAGAAGAGCGTCCGGGCGGCGGTCACGTCCTGAAAACGCAGGTTGTCGTAGCCCTGCAGCGCCCGGTGCTCGCGGCGCAGCGCGTTCAGGCCGGTGATCAGCGGCTTGATATTGCCCGGCGCGTCCCAGTCGCGGACCCGAACCTCGTATTTCTCGCTGTCGAGGTACTCCTCGCGATCGGCGAGCCGCGCGTTCTCGCCGAGCTCCCAGCCGGAGTAGATGCCCCACGCGCTCGACAGCGTGGCGGCCAGCACGCTGCGGATCACGAAAGCCGGGCGACCGGCGTCGAGGTGGTGCGGGTTGATGTCGGGCGTGTTGGTGAACAGGTTGCCGCGGAAGTAATCGCGCATCTCACCCCGGGTCAGCTCCGTGAAGTAGTCGCGCAGCTCGTCACGCGACTCTCGCCAGGTGAAGTAGGTGTAGCTCTGGCTGAAACCGATCTTGGCGAGTGCCCGCATCATCTTCGGCCGGGTGAACGCCTCCGACAGGAAGAGCACCTCGGGGTGCTCGCGCTGCACCTCGCGGATGAGCCACCCCCAGAAGCGGAGCGGCTTGGTGTGCGGGTTGTCGACGCGGAAGATCTTCACACCACGCTCGACCCACAGCAGCACGACGCGTCGCAGCTCCTCCCAGAGGGCTTGCCGGGCTGCGGGATCGTGGTCGTAGAAGTTGACCGGGTAGATGTCCTGGTATTTCTTGGGCGGGTTCTCGGCGTACTTGATCGCGCCGTCCGGCGCGCGACGGAACCACTGCGGATGGCTTGCGACCCACGGGTGGTCCGGCGACGCCTGGATGGCGAAATCGATCGCCAGCTCCATGCCCTGCTCCTCGACGGCGCGCCGGAAATGCTCGAGCTCCTTCAGCCCACCGAGCTCTGACGCGACGGCATCGTGGCCCCCTTCGGCTGAGCCGATGGCGTACGGGCTGCCGACATCGGCCGGATCCGCGTCGAGCGCGTTGTTGCGGCCCTTGCGATTGGTCAGACCGATGGGGTGCACGGGCGGCAGATACACGACGCTGAACCCCATGTTGGCGATCTCAGGCAGGCGCCACTCCGCCTGCCTGAGCGTCGTCGCCTCGCCGGGCGTGCGCCCCTGCGACCGCGGGAAGAGCTCGTACCACGCGGCATACCTGGCAGCTTCCCGATCCACGATCAGCTCCAGCTCGCGGTCGTAGCGCGTCGCGGCGGCACGGTCCGGATTGCGACGCATGACGGTGAGCAGCTCGTCGCCTGCAACGGCGGCCACGGCCGCCTTCTCGTCGCCTGCGGCGTCCATGATTTGCAGCGCCTGGCGGACCCGTGCGGCGTCGTCCGCGTTGGCACGCTGGGCGGCGGCTTCGAGCATCAGTCGGCCCTCGGCGAGCTCGCTCGGTACTGCGACCTTGGCCTCGACCTTTTTCAGCAGGCCATCGCGCCAGCTCCCCCACTCGTCGCGCCAGGCCTCGATGGTGTACCGATGCCAGCGGTTGCGCTCCAGGACCATCTCGCCGGCCCAGCGGTCGTTGTCGACGAGGCGCATCGGCGCCTCGCGCCATTCGTCCTCGTCAGCGGCGCGCAGCAGCAGCGCTGCGTCGAGCATGCCGTGGCCATCCGCAAAGATGTCGGCGCTGACGTGCAACGTGTCGCCGACGATGCGCTTCACCGGATGACGGCCGCCGTCCAGCTCCGGCACGACGCGCTCGATGACGATGGTGCGTCGCGTGCCGACCGCCTCGCTTCCCGGCTCCTGTCGGGTTGTGGTGCGCGGGTCGTCGCGGGCGCGTTCGGCCGCCCGCCTGACACTCGATCTGGTCGTCGTCATGGCTACCGCTCAACCCTACCCGATCGTCCCGCGCCTCGCCGTGCCGTTCGCCGTGCAACGCGTTTTCCGCTCCCGCAACGGCGGCTGGCCCCAGAACCGGCCTCCTCCACGAACGCTAGTCTGTTCGGGTCATGACGATTCGATCTCACCGTGCCGCGACAGCGGTCGCGGCGCTGCTGGTTCTCGCCGCATGCACAGCGAGTCCGACCGCATCGCCGAGCGCGACGCCGGAGACGACCCAGACGGGCTCCTCGCAGCCGAGCATCGATCCATCCGGCGCCAGCCAGCCCGGCTCGACCGTCCCGCCGCTTGACACCGGTCCGAACAAGCTCAGCCTCGAGCCGTTCGCCGCTGGTCTCTCCTCGCCGATCAACATCACCAACGCCGCTGACGGCAGCGGTCGGCTGTACGTCAATGAGCAGGCCGGCAGGGTTCGCATCGTCGAGGCTGACGGCACGCTGCGGCCGCAGCCCTTTGTCGACATCAGCGACCGCGTGGGCTCGGGCGGGGAGCGCGGCCTGCTCGGCTTGGCCTTCCATCCAGACTTCAGTCAGAACCATCGGTTCTTTGTGGACTACACGAACAGGGACGGCAACACCGTCGTCGCCGAGCTGCGCGCCGCCGACGACGGTCTGAGCGCCGATCCGAGCAGCGAGAAGGCGCTGCTGCGCGTCGACCAGCCGTATCCCAATCACAACGGCGGGCAGCTTGCCTTCGGGCCGGACGGCGACCTGTACATCGGCCTGGGAGACGGCGGCTCCGGCGGCGACCCGCATGGCAACGGCCAGAACACCAATGTGCTGCTCGGCAAGATCCTGCGGATCGACGTGGATGGTGCACAGGCCGGCGACCGGGCCTATGCCATCCCGGACGACAACCCGTTTGCGCACGGCGGCGGGGCCCCCGAGGTGTGGGCCTTCGGCCTGCGCAACCCGTGGCGCTTCAGCTTCGATCGGAAGACCGGCGACCTGTACATCGGCGACGTCGGGCAGGGCAGCTGGGAGGAGATCGACCGCCAGCCGAGTGATTCGTCGGGCGGCGAGAACTACGGCTGGAACGTGATGGAGGGCCGCCACTGCTACGGCAACGACAGCTGCGACCAGACGCCCTACGTCAAGCCCGTCGCCGAATATGGTCACGACCAGGGCTGCTCGGTGACCGGCGGCGTCGTGTACCGCGGCACCCGGCAGGCCAACCTCGCCGGCATCTACGTTTTTGCCGACTACTGCAGCGGGATCGTGTTCAGCCTGCAGGTCGACGAGGGCACCGTCACGCCCAAGGTCGTGGCGCAGGTCGATCTCGGCATCACCTCATTCGGCGAGAGCGAGGACGGCGAGATCTACGCGGTCGATCAGCGTGGCGGAGGTGTCTACCACGTCGCCGCCGGTTGACTGCCGAGGGCGCCGAGCGCCCGCAGGCTGACCCACCGGTCGTGGCCAACGATCAGATGATCCAGCAGCTCGATGTCGAGCAGCTTTCCGGCCTGGGCCAGCTCCGCGGTGATCTTGAGGTCCTCATGCGACGGCGCCGGGTCGCCGCTCGGATGGTTATGAGCCACCACGATGGCAGCCGCTTGACGGCGCACCGCTTCCCGATAGAGCTCGCCCACCCGGACCGATGAGCCGGCTAGGTTGCCGACGTACACGGTGCGCATGGCGATCACCACGTTCTTGGTGTTGAGTAGTACGACCCGCAGCTCTTCGTGGTCGAGCTGATCCATTGCCGGCACGAGCCGTTCGGCGATGTCGCCCGGCGTGCGGACGAGCCAGTGGTGTTCCGGCAACGCCGCCGCACGGCGGCGTCCGAGCTCAAATGCCGCGACGATCGAGGCGGCGCGTCGCTCACCGACGTGCGGACCGATTTCAGGCACCGACGCGTCCGCCAGGGACGGCAGGTCGCCAAAGACGCGCAGCAACCGCCTCGCTGCAGACAGACCACCGCGTCCGCCCAGCAAAAGTGCCAGGATCTGGTCGTCGCCGAATGCAGCTGGTCCGAGCATGTCAAGGGCAGTCTGAACGCGGGCCGCAGAATCAGCTTGCAGACGCCGATGGAGCGAAATAGGGACGGGGGCGATCATGGCGATGAGCGTACGACACGACCCATCACCAGCCGCTTACTGGCCGCTTAGTTGGGTATCTGGAAGACGCCGAATCGGACGAGGAGCGCCAGGAGGACGCTGATCCCGTTGAACGTGGCGTGCAGCGCGATCGCGCTCGCCAGGTTGCCGTTGCGGAGGTAGATGATCGCCAGCACCAGCCCGAGCACGAAGATGGGCACCAGGGCCGCCAGCGACCCATGGATCAGCGCGAACAGCAGCGCCGAGCCGATGATCGCGCGCTTTACGCCATATTCTCGGACCCAAGCGTTGAGCGCCACGCCGCGGAAGAAGATCTCCTCGGCGATGGGTGCGATCACCACCGTGGCGAGCACGGCGATGAACGGGTCCGCGAGATTGATGACCTCCTCCGCGACCTGCGGCTGTGGTTCGATGTTGACGAGGCGCAGCAGCTGGCTGACCACCGCGGCCAGCAGGGAGGCAACGATCCACGCCGGAATGCCCCACCCGATGCCGGTCAGCACCGAGCGCGCCAGGCTGGCGCGCGGGAAGAGCCGCGCACCGGCGAGCGCCTGCGGCCGGAAGACGAACAGCGCCGCGATGACGATCAGCGTCACCTGGAGCACGGTCAGCAGCACGAGCGTACCGAGCTGGCTCATCTGCCCGTGTCCGCTGGTCAACGCCATGACATCTGCCGTGAACGGGATCTCGACGGCGGTTGCCACGAGGCCCGCCAGCAGCAGCATGATGAGCACCGAGCCGCCCCGATAGCGCATCGCCGGGAGTCGTCGGCGCACGACGATTGCTCGTGCCAGGTTGGTCAGGCAGCCGATGAGCAGCAGTCCAGCGCCAACTTCCAGCAGTACCAGGAAGACATCCGGGTTGGCCTGCAGGCGTGGGACTTGAACGGCGGCGGCGCGCAGGCCAACCGAGCCGAGCGCCAGGATCGCGCCGGCGACGATCATGCCGATCGAGAGCCATTGCCAGCCGCGATGGCGGCTCAGCGGCCGCGGGTCAGCGGGGTGCTGCCACTCCCAGGATGGCGGGTCGATCAAGGCGCGAGCGCGCCTAGGGGTTCGGGTTCGTCGCGCGACGCAGGCGCGTGTGCTCGGCAGTCAGGTCGCCATGCTCGTCGCCGCGATCGTCCTGAGGACCGACGTGCGAGGCCGCCACACGCTCGGCCGGACGCTGTGGCGTCCGCTCGAACTCACGACCGCAGTAGGCGCACAGCGGCCAAGATGGATCGGCCAGGCGATTGCACGACGGGCAGACCCGATGCAGCCGCGTGCGACAGTTCGGGCAGACCAGCCAGTCGTCGTCCACGCGATCGCGACAGACCGGGCACAGCTCGTTCTTCTCGACCTCGGCCAGGAGCGACTCCTCCGCGAGCGAACGTTCGTACACCTCGGCCAGCGTCTCGCGCGGCCGAATGATGAGGTACAGGATCAGCGCGAAGAGGAACAGGAGCGGGGTGAAGAAGACGATCAGGGCGGCCGCAAAGTACGGCAGGATCGGGTTCTCCGTGCGCGCCTGCATGTCGCGGAACGCCCAGTAGGCCGTGCCGAGCCAGAGCAGCATGGCGTAGATGACGATCAGCTGACCGGCGAGGCCGACGATCGGGTTGTTGATGAAGTCGGACCAGATCTTTCCGGGATCCGGCAGGCCGTCAGGCATTCGGAGTTCGCCTTTCCTAGGTACGCGTGGGATGCGCGCCGGTCATCCTAGCACGCACCGTACCGACGCTCGGTTCCGTCGCAGGCCGTTCCATGCTGGAGAAGATCCCTCCCATTCGGTAACGGCTCCCTGGGGTGCGTTATCTCGGAGGCGACCTTCCGGAGGGCCGTTGCGACTCCCACCGGGACCGCTATTCGCGGATTCGCCTCCGGCAGCGGGCTGAAGCGGCGTTATCGGCTCGTTTGGGAGTCGCTATCGCCCGAGATGCGTCGAGTCGGACCGAACATTCGAGATAACGCCTCCGACTGCGCCCATTACGTCGGCTGACTTCCGGCAAGCCTGCGCAGGACTTCCACCACAGACCGATGCTCCACGGCCAGCACCCGCTCGGCGAGCCGGTCGGGCGTGTCATCGGGCAGCACCGGGACGCGGACCTGCTGCAGCAGCGGTCCCGCATCCAGCTCGTCGATCACCTCGTGGATCGTCACGCCCGTTTCCGCGTCGCCTGCGGCGAGCACCGACGCGTGCACCGCACGCCCCATCATCCCCTTTCCGCCGTGGCGCGGCAGCAGGCTGGGGTGGACGTTGATCGTCCGGCCCGCGAACGTGCCGAAGTACGAGCGCCGCAACAGCTGGTCGTAGCCCGCCAGCAGGACGAGCTCGGCTCCGGCCGCGCTCATGGCCTGACCGATGCGCCCGTCGCGCACCTCCCCGCTCGGAAAGTCATGGCGTTCAAGCGTCAGCGTCGGCACGCCGTGTCGCACGGCAACCTCGAGCGCGCGGACGCCCGCACGGTTGCTGATCACCAGCACTGGCTCGATGCCGCTGATGGAGGCGCGCAGGATGGCTTCCAAGTTCGAGCCTCGCCCCGAGACGAGCACGCCGAGCCTCATCCGAACCCCTTCACTTGACAGATTCCGCTCGGATCGGTGTTAGGCCGCCGAGTCCGCCCAATCCATGCCCGGCGACCGGTCGCCCACGCTGGCATCGGTCCACCTGGAGACATCGAGCAGGTCGTGACCGCGCCTAACTCCGCTGTCGGCGGAATTTGACATGGAGGGGGTATGCACATGGGCGCAGCAGCTACCGAGACCTGGTCGTCAATCCCGTGAAGAAAGGGAAGAAGCCGGGTGCACCGTCGTCTCGGCGGGTTCCTCGAAGTCTCGTCCTCCAGCTCGATCCTTGGCCATGGCGCGGCCGGGTTTAGCCTGACGCCGCTCCGGAACCGGAACGAACAGACCGAAAGTGGGACGCAGACGGCAACCACGAGAGTCGTCCGTTGAGTAATCTCCGGCGTGGCTGGGTCCGAGAAGGCGACGAGTGCGCCAAGAGCCCACACCGCCAACCAGGCGATGATCGTGAGAACGAGCGCCACGACACGCAGGGAGAAGACCATTCGGTGCCGCAGCGGCCACAGACCAGCTGCGATGGCGAGGCTGATGGGAGCCATCGCCACGAGTGGGATCTACTGCGCGCACGTGGATACCCCCTTTTTGGCATTTCTGAGCGGATCCACGCCTCAAACGAAGCGGACGCGCGGCTCGCCGGGCGGCACCTCGACCACGGAGCCCAGCCGCACCGCCTCCGGAACCGCCGCCACGGCCGCGTCGACCAGCTCCTGCCGCACGACGAGGGTGAGACCGATTCCCAAATTAAAGGTGCGCACCATCTCCTCGTTGGGAATGTCACCACGCTGCTGGATCAGGGTGAAGATCGCCGGCACCTTCCACGAGCCGGTCTCGACCTCGACCCCCAGCCCCTCGGGCAGTGTGCGCGGGATGTTCTCGACCCAACCGCCGCCGGTGATGTGGGCAAAGGCCAGCGCGTCGCCGCCGGCCTCGCGCAACCCCTTTCGCAGCAGACGGATCTCGTCGAGGTACGACCGATGCGGCTCGAGCAGCGCCTCGCCGATCGTCCCATCCAGCCCCGGTGCGGATAGCTCCCACTGCGCCTGCGGCAGGACACGCCGCGCCAGCGAGTAGCCGTTGGTGTGCAGGCCGCTCGACGGCAGCCCGAGCAGCGCATCGCCGGGATGCACGTCGGCGCCGCTGATCAGGTCGCGTTGCGCCACCACGCCGACGATGAAGCCTGCCAGGTCGTAATCCTCGCCGCGATACAGGTCGGGCAGCTCAGCGGTCTCGCCGCCGACCAGCGCGACGCCGGAGGCGGAGCAGGCCGCCGCCATGCCGCCGACGATGGCGACGGCGACCTCGGCGCGCAGGGAGCCCATCGCCAGGTAATCGAGAAAGAAGAGCGGATCCGCGCCCTGCACCGCGATGTCGTTGATGCAGTGGTGCACCAGGTCGACGCCGATCGTGTCGTGGCGCCCGAGGCCAAGCGCCACCTTCAATTTGGTGCCCACGCCGTCGGTCGAGGCGACCAGCACCGGGTCGGGATGCGTCGAGGGATCGAAGCGGAACAATGACCCGAAGCCGCCAATCCCGCCGAGGACCGCCGGCGTGGACGTGGAGGCTGCAGCCCCGGCGATGAGGTCGACCACGCGTCGCCCCTCGTCGATGTCGACCCCCGCCTCGCGGTAGCTGCGCGCCATGGGCTCGCCTACCCTCGCTCCAGGGCAAACTTGTCGACGTCGAGCGGCACGTCGGTCGGGTATCGGCCGTCGAAGCAGGCGGTGCAATGCCGGCCCTCGCCGCGCCCGACGGCGGCTTCGAGCCCCTCCTGCGAGAGGTATCCCAGCGAATCCGCGCCAATGCCCTGCCGGATCTCGTCCAGCGTGTGCGTGGCCGCAATGAGCTCCGAGCGGCGCCCGGTGTCGACGCCCATATAGCACGGGAACTGCATCTGCGGCGAGTGGATGCGCACGTGGACCTCGCTCGCTCCCGCGCGGCGCAGCATGGCCACGATCGGTCCGGTCGTCGTGCCGCGCACGATCGAGTCGTCGACAACCACGACCCGCTTGCCGCGCAGCACTTCGGGCAGCGGGTTGAACTTCATGCGCACCGCCTCGTCGCGATTGCTCTGAGCGGGCTGGATGAACGTGCGACCGATGTATCGGCTCTTGATCAGGCCTTCGCGGTACGGCAGACCCGCCGCCTCCGCGTAGCCGATGGCGGCCGGAATGGCCGAATCGGGCACGGGGATGACGACATCGGCCTCGACAGGATGCTCCAGCGCCAGCCGCTGGCCCATGCGCAGTCGGGCCTCGTACAACAGCTTGCCGCCGATGACGCTGTCAGGCCGCGCCAGGTAGACGTACTCGAAGATGCAAAGCCGCTCGCGGTCGCGTCCCATGCTCGGCCGATGCGAATGCACCCCCTCGTCGTCGATCACCAGGATCTCGCCGGCCTCCACATCACGCACGAACTGCGCGCCCATCGCGTCGAGCGCCGTGCTCTCGCTGGCGACCGCCCAGCCGCCGTTCGGCAGGCGACCCAGTGCCAGCGGCCGGAAGCCGATAGGATCGCGCGCCGCGACCAGCGCGGTCGGCGTCAGCATGGTGAACGTGTACGCGCCGGTAGCCCGATGGAAGGCGTGCTCCACCCGCTGCGTCCAGGTCCGTCCCGGCGCATGAGCGATGAGCTTGGCCAGCACCTCGGTGTCCGACGCGGTGACGAAGTCGACGCCCTGCTCGGTGAGCTCGTCGCGCAGCCAGGTGGCGTTCACCAGGTTGCCGTTGTGGCCGAGCATCAGCTCCCCGAGGTCACTGCCGGCGTACACCGGCTGCACGTTCGGCAGGCTGTTGCTTCCGGTGGTGCTGTAACGCGTGTGACCGATGGCGATCCTGGCGTCGTTCCCATCCGACAGACGGTCGAGCGCCTCGACGTCGAAGACCTGGCTGACGAGCCCGAGCCGCTTGTGCAGCTTCAAGGCCGCGCCATTGCTGGTCGCGATGCCGGCCGATTCCTGCCCTCGATGCTGCAACGCGTGCAGTCCCAGGTAGGCGAGCCGCGTGACGTCCGCGCCGGGTGCGTGGATGCCGACCACGCCGCATTCCTCGCGCGGTCCGTGGGATTGGTAGATGGGCAGCTCGACGACCGGCAGCGCGTGCATCGATCGAGGCATCGTCAATGCGCGGCGGAGGGACGTGGCACATCGTCGATCATACCGCCGCTGGGCCCCAGCTGGGAGTGACGGGTCGCGCCCTACCGCGAAGTCCAATCCACGAGTACCGCGGGGGTACTGCATCCCACCGCACTTCGGGGCTTCGTTGCCAGCGCGCGACGGTGCTTCGCCGCGCCGCCGGACCATCGGGCCATGGTCGTTGCACCGGTCCCCGGCGCATGCTTCCCCCGGGACACCTCACCGCCCAATCCGGAGGTTCAATGCTTCGATTCGTCCGAGCGCTGGGTTTCATGGCTCCACTCGCGGTGGCGCTGTGCGCCTCGCTGGTGGCGGCATTGCTCATCGGCCTCGGACCGCGCGCGCGCGAAACGCTGCTGATGCTGGTCGCGCTGGCCGCCATCGCCGGCATGACGACCATGGCACTGGCCGCCTGGAGCTACGTCGGCTGGCGCCTGAACCGCATCGCGCGGGCGCTCGAGACGACACTCGACTCCGACACACCCACCCGCCTGCGAGAGGTCGGCATCCCGGCCGAGCGTCGCCTGGCGCGGGCCTTCAACGCCGCCGCGGGCGCCTTTCTGCAGGTGGAGGCGCAGGCAACCCATGACCGCCTGACCGGCGTCGTCAACCGCGAAACGCTGCTCAGCCTGCTGGTCGGCGAGGTCGAGCGCGCGGCTCGCCACCACAAGCCGCTCTCGGTCGCCTTCATCGACATCGACCGATTCAAGCCGATCAACGACACCTACGGCCACAACTCCGGAGACGCGGTGCTGCGCCAGATGGCCGCCATGATCACCGGCGGCATTCGCGCCAGCGACGTCTTCGGCCGATACGGTGGCGAGGAGTTCATGTTGATCATGCCCGAGACCACTCCGGACGAGGGCATCATCCTGGCCGAGCATCTGCGGGCCAGCGTCGCAGCCGAACCCATGGTCATTGCCAACGATCAGCGACTGCAGGTCACCATCAGCATCGGCATCGCCGGCGGCCGCGGCGCCCGGCTGCATGTCGACTCGCTGGTCGACCAGGCGGACGCCGCGATGTATGCCGCCAAGTCGCTCGGCCGCAACCGTACCTACCTGTTCCGGGGCATCGACGAGGAAGCGCCGGTGCGCAAGGCGCCGATCTCCGCGGAGAGTCGGGCCGCCGCCGCCGCCATCGGTCAGTGGGCCAACGACACCGCGACCCAGGCGCTCGCATCGGTCCTTGCTCCGCAGCCACACCATCGCGGACGGCCTTCGGACATGATCGCCTCGCTGGCGACCGGGATCGCGCTGGAGCTGGGGCTTCCGCACGAGGAGATCGAGCGGGTCCGCATCGCGAGCCTGCTGCACGACCTTGGCAAGCTGGCAGTTCCTTCGGAGATCCTCGACAAGCCAACCGCGTTGACCGACGGTGAATGGCAGGCGATCGGCGAGCACCCCCGCATCGGTCAGGTCATCCTGGAGCAGGCGTCGGGGCTGCGCGAGGCGATCCCGATCGTCCTGCATCACCACGAGCGCTTCAACGGCGGCGGGTATCCTCACGGCCTGAAGGGCAACGAGATTCCACTCGGCGCGCGGATCGTCTCGGTCGCCGACGCGTATCACGCCATGGTCAACGAGCGCCCGTACAGCCAGGCGCGAACGCATGCCGCGGCCCTCGACGAGCTGCAGCAATATGCCGGCACGCAGTTCGATCCGGAAGTGGTGAGGGTCTTCTGCGCAATCTATGCGAAAGAGGTCCCGCCGGACGGCCTCGACGAGGTGTACCGGCTCCATGAGCGTGCGCGCGGCGACCTGCAGCGTCTCGATCCGCAGGCAGCAATGGCGATCCTCGAGGGTACGTCCCCGACCGAGGAGCCGCCGTCACGACGCACACGTCCACGTCGGGAGCGACTCCGAGAGGCCGCCGGGTGAGAGCCTTCGTGCGGGCGGTCATGCTCATCGCGACCATTGCGGCACTCCTCGGGGCAGCCGGCGCGCCAGCCGAGGCAAGCCCGACGCCGGCGGCGCATGCTCCTGTTCCGAAGAGCTCGAGCGCAGGCGCCGTGGTGGCGCCAGGTTCCACTGAGCGGGATCGCAGCGGACCTCCGCTGCCGCTTGTCGACGCGTCGTGGAGCATGCTGGCGCTCGGCGCGTTCGGTGTCGCCGCAATTGCGATCACCGGCATCAGCTGGTTCGGGTTCGGACGTCGCCGGGGAGAGGACGACGAAGATCAGGTGCTGGACGCTGCCGGCCGCCCGTCGGTTGGTCGCGCCGTGCGCCGGTCGCGTCTCGAGCCGTCAGACGATCCGATCCTGGCTGCCATGAACCTTCCGGCACACGACGACACTGCGCCACGCATCCGAGCCGGACAGGTCAACATCGGCCCCGGGGAGCGATCGATCGCCACGCGGCGCGGCCGTCCGCGGTCATGAGCCGCCGAGGCTAGAACGGCGTCTGGTACGCCTCGAGCAGTACGTCGAGGCTGGCGCTCAGCTCCACCCCCGGCAGACGCAATTGCAACCTGTCGCCGCCCGCGCGTCCGAGCCGTAGAGCGGGAACGCCGGCGTCGATCGCCGCGCGCTGCAGCTCGGCGACACGCGCGGACGCGACGGCTACGACGACGCGGCCGGCACGTTCACCAAACAGCGCAGCGCTCGGAAGCGTGGCCTGCAGCAGCGAGATGCTCGCGCCGCTCCCCGATGAGATGGCCATGCGCGCCAGCGCAACCCCAAGCCCGCCGATTGACAGATCGTGGGCGCCGCTGATGACCTGGCCCGAACAGAGCCGCGGCAGCAGCTGTACGACCCTCGCCGCGGCGCCGAGATCCAGCGTCGGGCGTCCGCCGCCTGCGGCGCGCCGCGTCGCGAGCTCCGACCCGGCCAGGGCCGACGCCTCGAACGCTGGATCGCCGAGCAGCCACAGCTCGTCGCCATCGCTCCAGCGCATCGGAATCGCCGTGGATCGGTCGTCGAGCAGGCCGACCATGCCAATCAGCGGCGTGGGCAGGATCGGTCCATCCGGTGTCTCGTTGTACAGGCTGACGTTGCCGCTCACGATCGGGATGCCGAGCGTGCGGCACGCGTCCGACATGCCGGCCACCGCCTCCGACAACTGCCAGTAGCCCTCGGCCGTTTCGGGCGATCCGAAGTTGAGGCAGTTCGTCAGCCCGATGGGGACCGCGCCGCAGACCGCCACGTTGAGCGCCCCTTCGAGCACGGCGCTGGCCGCCGCCGTCCGCGGATCCAGCGCTGACTGACGCCCCGGCCCGTCGAGGCTGAAGGCCAGGGCCCGCCGCGTGCCCTTGATGCGCAGCAGCGCGGCGTCGCCGGCGCCCGGCCCCACCAACGTGTTCGTGCCGTTCATGTGGTCGTAGCGACGCCAGATGGGCTTGCGACTGCGCACATTCGGGCTCGCCAGCAGCTCCAGCAGGTCAGAGACCAATGCGGGCTGCGCCGCCAGTGGCCCCAGGTCCACCGCGTGGCGCTCGGCGAGGTCGCGTGGCGGATGAGCGTCGCGGGTATAGCGCGGCGCATCGTCGGTCAATGCGCGTCCGGGCACCTCGCCGACGAGCTCGCCGCGTGACGAGCAGCGCACCACGGGCGCATCGGTCACCCGTCCGACGGTCACCGCATGCAGCTCGTACTTCTCGAAGACGCGCTGCACCTCCGCCTCGCGCCCCGCCTCGACCACGATCAGCATCCGCTCCTGCGATTCGGACAGCAGCATCTCGTACGGCGACATGCCGGACTCGCGACGCGGCACCAGGTCCAGGTCCACCTCGGCGCCACACCCGCCGCGCGACGAGAGCTCGGCCAGCGCGCATGTCAGCCCGGCGGCCCCGAGGTCCTGCATGGCGATCACCACGTCGAGCTTCGACAGCTCGAGGCAGGCCTCCATCAGCAGCTTCTCCAGGAAAGGATTGCCGACCTGCACGGCCGGGCGCCGCTCCTCGCGATCGTCGCCAAGTGTCGCGGAGGCGAACGAAGCACCCTGGATCCCGTCGCGGCCTGTCGAGGCGCCGACCAGCAGCAACGCGTTTCCGGCTCCGGCTGCTCGGGCCAGGGTGATCTCCTCATGCCGCGCGATCCCGATGCACATGGCGTTGACCAGCGGATTGCCGCTGTAGCTGGCGTCGAAGTAGAGCTCGCCGCCCACGTCGGGAATGCCGATGCAGTTGCCGTAGCCGGCGATCCCCGCCACGACGCCGCCGAACAGATAGCGGTTGCGGGTGGCCGCCTGTGCATCGGTCCGGTCGTCAGGCTCCAGTGGCCCGAAGCGCAGGCCGTTGAGCAGCGCGATCGGACGGGCGCCCATGGTGAAGATGTCGCGGATGATGCCGCCCACACCCGTCGCAGCACCCTGGTACGGCTCGACCGCGCTCGGGTGGTTATGCGACTCGACCTTGAAAATGACCGCCAGCCCGTCACCGATGTCGAGCGCCCCGGCATTCTCTCCCGGCCCGACCAGCACCCGATCACCGCGCGTCGGCAGCGTTGCCAGCAGCGGAGCAGAGTTCTTGTAGGCGCAGTGCTCGGACCACATCGCGCCGAACATGCCGAGCTCCACCGCGTTCGGCTCACGCCCGAGCGCGCGGACCACGCCGGCGTACTCCTCCTCGGTCAGGCCGTGGCGCTCGAGCGGGACGGTGAGCGTCAGCCGACCGGTCCTCCCATCGGCCGATCACGACCGAGCTCGAGGATGACCGCACCGATCGCTGCGGCAAGCGTGCCCAGGAAGTAGACGACGCCGGCGAAGCTCGTCCCGAAGCCGACCCGATCGAGCGCGATGCCGAAGGCCACGATCACCACCACCAGGACCCACAGTCGGCGGTTCGGAATGTCGGGCAGGTTCGACGCGAGGAAGACGCTGGCGGCCACGGCGAGCAGGAGGAGGAACGCGATCAGCGTGACCGGGTTGACGAAGGTACGAAAGTCGAGCAGCAGCGATAGGGCTCCAACCAGCGAACCGACGCCGATCAACCAGCCGGAAAGCGTCACCGGCCAGGTGAAGGGCAGCTCGACCTGCGCGCCAGTTGGCCGTGCGCCAGCAGCAGGCGTAACCGTCGCGGGCCGCGCATCGGCGGGCCGCGCATCGGCCGGCAACGGAGTCGGCGGCGGCACAGTCGCCGATCCGGGTGGCGCCGAGGGTTGCGGCTCGGGCGCCGGCTCGTCGGCGTGCGAGTTGCCGTCGCCGGCCTCCGAGGTACGCACCTGGTCCGGTTCGTTCGCCGGCGCATCTGCCGGCCGCGCCGGCTCGTGGTCGGGTTCAGCCTCGGCCGCGCGCTGTGGCTCTGGCCACGACGGCGCCGGCGGAATCTCCTCCGCGAGCTGCTCCGGACCATTGAGCGGATTGCCACATGATGGACAGAAGGCGGCGTTCTCGTCGATCTCGGTGCCACAGATGCCGCAGAAGCGGGTCGCCATCGGTCAGCCCCTCGCGAAGCGCGTGATCGTTCCGATCAGCACGATCAAGGACGCGAGGAAGAAGATGATCCCGCCCGGAGTCAGGTTGCGCAGCATCCCCGCCAGGTCACTCGCCGAACCGCCAAGGACCTCGGCGACCACAAACAGGGCGGCGAGACCGATGCTCCACACCAGCGCAATGACCAGGCCGGCCCATTGCAAGGTTCCCGGACGCGCCTTCGTGACCCCGGCGATGGCCAGCACCACGAGCAGAAGTATCAGCAATGGAGCCGGCGCCGCGAATCCGAAGTAGCCCTGGTCCGCGAGCTGCGCGCGGACCTCCGGGTAGCCGTTCCAGAACGAGGCGCCATAACCGCCGGCTCCAGACGCACGCTCGAAGAGCGATCCCGCCCCGTACGGGAAGGGCAGCAGCCAGGCGGTCGTCATGCCGATTGCGCCGATGAGCAGCACAATCGGCCCGAGGATCGCGTGCGCTCGCTCGGCGGTCACCGTCGTTTCGGCCGACTCCTGGTCGCTGGCGACGGCGGGCGGGACGTAGCCCGGAGCCGCGCTGGCCCGCAGATTCGCGCCGCAGTTCTGACAGAAGGCCGTGGCGGCCCGGTTGTGAGTGCCGCAGCGCGGACAGGCCTGCGTGCCCTCGGGCGTGCCGGGCCGCTCGACCGGGGCGGCGACGTTCGCGTCCATCAGCCGCTGGCCACAGTTCCGGCAGAAGGCGAGGCCGGGTCGATTCTCAGTCCCGCAGCGCGGGCACTGCGTGCTTTCGCCGACGCCGGTCGCCGGCACGCTGTGGGCCGTCTGGTCAGCCTGCAGCTCGCCGGCGGGCGGCTGGGACGCGTAGGCCTCCACCTCGCCGGGCGGCGGCTCGGTCGTCACCGCATCGGTAGGATCATTCGCCGGCCACTCGCTGGTCGCATCCTCGTCGGCCGAATGCGTGGCCGCCGGCTGCGACTCGAACTCCTCTGCAGGGAGGTCGTCCTCGGGCTGCGCCACGGGATTCTGCTCGTCCTCGGGCTGCGCCACGGGATTCTGCTCGTCCAGCGGCTCCGGCCCTGGCCGCGTGTCCTGCGGGTCGCGCTCGTCGTTCATCGAGAGTTCACCTCCGTGCAGCGGCCGGTTCGACCGCCACGGATCATAGCCGACGCTCTGCAACGGCCGGCTGCCGTTGCAACCAGCGCTCGAGGGAGCGGAACAGCAAGAGTCCATCCTGGCCACCGACCTCGACGTCCGCGGCGCGCTCGGGATGCGGCATCAGGCCGAGCACGTTGCCAAGCTCATTGGCGATCCCGGCGATGCCGCGCAGCGAGCCGTTCGGATTCGCGTCCGGCGTGACCGCGCCCGATGCGTCGGCATAGCGCAGCACGACCCGCCCGGCCGCCTCGAGCTCGTCGAGGACAGCGGCGGCGGCCACGTAGCGGCCTTCGCCGTGGCTGATGGGCAGGCGCAGGGTCTGGCCATCGGTCAGGCTCCCCAGGAACGGTCCGCCGGCGTGCTCCACGCGCAGCCATTGCCAGTCGCAGCGGAACTCGAGGTGGTCGTTGCGCATCAGCACGCCGGGCAGCAGGCCCGCCTCGGTCAGTATCTGAAAGCCGTTGCAGGAGCCGAGCACCGGTCCGCCGCGCGCCGCGAAGGCCTCGACGGCGCGCATCAACGGCGAGAAGCGGGCGATTGCCCCGGTGCGCAGGTGATCGCCATGCGCGAAGCCGCCGGGCAGAATTACCGCATCAGCCTCGCCAAGGTCGTCCTCGGTATGCCATACCAGGCGCACCTGCCAACCGAGCGCCGTGGCGACGTCCGCGAAATCGCGCTCGCTCCACGTCCCGGGAAACACGGCGACGGCCACGCTCGGCGTCACATCTCCTCCTTGCCGGGCTCCTGGTCGGCGCGCAGCTCCCAGCCAGCGGTCTCGATCACCGGGTTCGCAAGCAGCCGCCTGCACATGTCGGCGACGGCCGCGTCCGCCGTGGCATGGTCCGAGGCCTCGAACGCGACGCGCAGCAGCTTCCCGGCACGCACCTCGCTCACCGTGTCGAAGCCGAGCGAGCGCAGGCCGCCGGCCACGGTCTGGCCCTCCGGATCTGCAATGCCCGGTCGCAACGAGATGTGCACCTCGGCCAGCCAGCGCACTAGGCGGCCTCAGTCCAGCGCAACCCGGTGATCAGCTCGTACGCCCGCGTGTAGCGCTGCCGCGTGCCCTCGATGACCTCCGGCGGGAGCGTCGGAGGCGGCGGCTCCTTATTCCACCCGGAGGCAGCGACGAAGTCGCGCACGTACTGCTTGTCGAAGCTGGGCGGGCTCTGCCCCGGCGCATAGACCGATGCATCCCAGAAGCGCGACGAGTCCGGCGTGAGCACCTCGTCGATGAGTGCCACCTGCCCGTCGATCACGCCGAACTCGAATTTCGTGTCGGCGAGGATGAGGCCAACCTCCTCGGCCCGCCTGGCTCCCGCGCGGTAGAGCGCAAGCGACCGCTCCTCGACTTCGCGCCCCAGATCGGCCCCGATCATCGAGCTGAGCTGCTCGCGGGTGATGTTCTCGTCATGCCCGACCTCCGCCTTGGTCGACGGCGTGAAGATCGGCTCCGGCAACCGGTCCGCCTCACGAAGGCCGGCCGGCAGCTGATGGCCGACCACGGTCCCCGAGCGCTGGTACTCGGCCCAGCCGGAGCCTGCCAGGTAGCCGCGCACCACGCACTCGGCATCGATCCGCTCGGCACGCCGCACCAGCATCGTGCGGCCGGCAAGCTCGGATGTCCGCGCAGCAGCCGGCAGGGCATCGGCGTCGACCGAGACGAAATGCGTCGGTCCGAGCCCGTCGAGCAGCTCGAACCAGTAGGCGGAGAGCTGGGTCAGCAGGCGGCCCTTGTCCGGAATCGGCTGGTCGAAGATGACGTCGAAGGCCGAGATCCGATCAGTCGCGACCAGGAGCAGGCGGTCGTCGCCGACGGCGTAGGTCTCGCGTACCTTGCCGCGATGGATGAGCGGGAGATCTGCGATCGAGCTGCGCAGCAGGGTCATGGCAGGAGGTCCTCCGTCTTGCCTTCGTCCTCGGCGAGGTCGTAACGCTCCGGTGGAAGGCCGTAATGACGCCGTGCCGCCTTCTCGACGCGGTCGAACAGCGACAGGATGATCAGGATCAGGATGGTGCCCACCACGGCGAGCACGTACAGGCCGGTACCCGTGGCAGTGCCAATCGCCGCCACCGACCAGAGCGACGCGGCGGTTGTCAGCCCACGAATGTGGCCGCGATAGTGCAGGATCGTACCGGCTCCCAGAAAGCCGATACCCGACACGATCTGCGCCGCGATGCGCGTTGGATCGGCATTCGCCCCGGCGAAGCCGTAGGCGGAGATGATGGCGAACATGGCGGCACCCAGCGCCACCAGGCTGTGGGTCCGAAAGCCGGCGGGCTGTCCGTGCAGCTCGCGCTCGAAGCCGATGATCGCGCCAAGCACCAGTCCGGCGGTCAGTCGCACGGCGAGCTCGATCTGCACGCCCAGGCTCAGGGTTGGGTTGATCTCCATCAGGCTCGACCGATTCCCTCCACTCCCGACGCCGGCTCTGCAGGCTGGCGCCTGCCTCGCTCGAGCTCGATCGTCCACCAGGCCGATGCCCACGCGTGCAGCGCCCCGGCACCGACGAGGAGGCAGAGCCAGATCGCCACGAAGCCTACCAGCAGGAGCAGGGTCTGCGGGCCGCCGAGATGCCCTCCCTGGAGCTGCAGCGCGATGGGCGACCAGAGCACCCGCAGCAGCCCGAATGCGCTGCCGAGCGCGATGCCATAGACCAGCAGCGTGACCAGCGCCACGCCGGCCAGGCGCAGCGTTCCGTGGCGCAGGTCGCGCAGACCGGCGGACAGCGCATCGACGGCCGGCAGCTGCATGGCACGTCGCGTGGCCGCGGCACCGAGCGCCTGGCCGACCAACGTGGCGATCAGCAGCAGAACCAGGAACGGCGCGATGTCACGCAGGATGCGGATCTCGAGCGGGCCGCCGATGTCCGGCGACTGGTACTCACCCGGCGCGACCGCCGCGAGGCCGAACAGAAGGACCCCCGCGGCGGCGAGGGCTGGCAGCGCCGCCACAAGCTGCACCAGCCAGAGGCTCGCCGTGTCGTCGCGCAACGGCCGCGCCGGAACATCGAGCCACAGGCGCCGCAGCAGCGTCGCCTCGCCGAGTGCCACGAGGACGCTGGCCGCCAGCACCAGCAGCGCGAGGCCGCCGAGCAGCACGACCGCATTCAGCGGCCAGCGCGACGAGGTGTACAGGTCGGCCCCGAAGAAGGCGAGGTCGGCGGCACTCGGCAGCGGCACGACCGCCAGCACGAACGGCAGCCATGCCAGGAAGGCGAGCGAGGCGAGGGCGCCGGGAATCCACAGGTCGGATCGGTCGCCGGCGATGCGCGCGGCGGTCAACGCCGCCCTGAGCGACCCGCGCATCGGCCTAGGAATCCCGGTCCGCAGCTGCCTCGTCGTCGAGCCCGAGGGCGCGATACGTCGCCGCAATCCCGGCCAGGTGATGCTCGAGGTCCATCGCCCGCTCGATCTCAGCCG
Source organism: Candidatus Limnocylindria bacterium (assembly GCA_038250515.1). Lineage (GTDB taxonomy): Bacteria > Chloroflexota > Limnocylindria > QHBO01 > QHBO01 > JAICUY01. The sequence goes on along the minus strand of JBBSCG010000014.1, from coordinate 14,695 downwards.
GTGCCAGCCAGGCGCCGATCCCTTCGTCACGCAGCAGCTCGTCGTGAAAGCTGCGCTCGCCGCCCCACGAGCGCTTGGCCGCCGCCTGCACCAGGCGGTAGGCTGACTGCCGATCGGCGCCCTTGGCGATCATGGCCAGCAGCAGCGCCTCGGAATAGACCATCCCGCCGCTCGAGTCCAGGGTGCTGCGCATGCGCCCGGCGTCGACCTCCAGGCCATCCAAGATCGTGGCCAGTGTCCGGGTGGCGTATGCAGCGACGCCCAGCGCCCGCTCGAAGACGAAGCGCTCGGCGCTGGAATGGCTGATGTCGCGCTCGTGCCAGAGCGCCATGTTCTCGAGACCGATGAGCGCGTCGCCGCGCAGCAGCCGGGCCATGCCGCTCACCCGCTCGGCCAGGATCGGGTTGCGCTTGTGCGGCATCGCGCTGCTTCCCTGCTGGCCGGTGCCGAACGGCTCGAATGCCTCGCCAACCTCGGTGCGCTGCAGGTGCCGGATCTCGATCGCGATGCGCTCCAGGGTGCCGCCCAGGATGGCCAGCGCGCTCAGCAGCTCGGCGTGCCGGTCGCGACTGACGACCTGCGTGCTCGCCGGATCGGCCTGCAGGTCGAGCGCCGCGCACACGAAGCGCTCGACCTCGACGCTGACGTTGGCATGCGTGCCGACCGCACCGCTGATGGCGCCGACGCTGACGACCTCGCGCGCTCGCTGGAGGCGGACGCGGTCCCGGCCGAGCTCGGCGTACCAGCCGGCCGCCTTGAAGCCGAAGGTGATCGGCTCGGCGTGGATGCCGTGGCTGCGTCCGACCATCGGCGTGTGACGGTGCTCGATGGCGAGGCGGCGGGCAACGGCGCGCAGCCGCTCCAGCTCGACCTCGACGACGCGCGTCGCGTCGCGCAGCTGGACCGCCGTCGCGGTGTCGAGCACGTCCGAGCTGGTCAACCCGTAGTGCAGCCAGCGGCCCTCGGCGCCGAGCCGCTCGGTGACCGAACGGAGGAAGGCGATGACGTCGTGCTGTGACTCCTGCTCGATCTCATGCGCGCGCTCGGGGTCGACATCAGTCGCCGCATCCCGGATTCGCTGCCAGTCGTCGTCGGGAACGACGCCCGCGCGGTTCAGCGCCTCGACGCTGAGCAGCTCGATGCGCAGCCAGAGCTCGAGCTTGCGCCGCTCACCGAAGATCTCGCGCAGCTCGGGAAGCGCGTACCGGTCGATCATGCCCGTGGGTCGATGCGCAGCTCCGCGCGGCCCGACTGCTCGGCCCGGAAGCGATTCAGCCGCGCCGCCAGCCCGGCATCGGTCAGGGCCAGGATGCGTGCTGCCAGGTGAGCGGCGTTCTTGGCACCCGCCGAGCCGATCGCCACGGTCGCCACGGGCACGCCGGGCGGCATCTGCACGACGCTGTACAGGGCATCCGCACCGCCGAGCGCGCCACCGTCGAGCGGGATGCCGATGACCGGCTTCGCCGTCAGGCTGGCAATGACGCCCGGCAGGTGGGCAGCCAACCCGGCCGCACCGATGAACAGCTGCACGCCGCTCCCCTCTGCCTCGGCGATGTATCGACGCAGCGCGTCCGCCTGGCGATGTGCGCTGATGACGCTCGCCTCCCAGCCAATCTCATAGCCGTCAAGCACGTCGAAGCAGCCTTTGAGCGTCGGAAGGTCGGATCGAGAGCCGCAGATGACGGCAACTTGGGACATCGCCGCTAAGCATAGCCGCGTGCCCTGCTGGCATAGCATGGGCGAAGCGCCGTCCCGTCGGGACAGCAGCGCGATCCGTCAGGAGCCAGCCGTGAGCGAGCAGCCGCACCGCCGACGAGGAAGTCGCCACCCAGTCAACCGCTTGATGATCGACCAGGCGCCCGTCGGGGCGCGGATCGCCGACGCGGTGACCGGCTTCATGGGGAGCTGGAAGTTCATCATCATCCAGACGGTCATCGTCGTGATCTGGGTGAGCGGCAATATCTACCTGCTATTCCATTTCGATGCGTATCCGTTCATCCTGCTCAATCTCGCCTTCTCGACCCAGGCGGCATACGCGGCACCACTGATCCTGCTCGCCGGCAACCGCTCATCGCAGCGCGACCGGCTGACGCTCGAGCATGCCGCCGCCGAGGCGGATATCGAGGAGAAGCAGAACGACGATCTGCTCAATGGCAACCGCGAGATCCTTCAGCACGTGCAGGCCCTCGAGGAGCGAATCCTGACCCTCGAGCGGCGCATCATCGCGAAGCTCGACGAGCGCCATTAGCCGCAGATCGGGCGGCACCGGCATCCCGACAAGCGCCCGACACTCCAGCAACCTGGCCGGATCCGGGACATGTCGGTGCATACCGGTTCCGTGGAGATGCCTTATCTCGGAGAGACGCGGAGCGCAACCGATACCGGCTCCCCGCAGAACCCTTATCAGGGCCGTGAACCGATGGAACGGCGTTACCGATTCCAAGGGCGACCGTTAAGGTCCCGGCGCAGGTTCGGCCCGAGATAGCGGTCCCGCCCAGACTCATTACGCGCAACACCTCAATCGGCTTGCGGCAAGGCCTCACGGCTCATGTCTCCCGCAGGCCGATATCCGACCGATACTCCTCGCCCTCGAGCTCGACGTCGGCCACTCCCCCGTATGCGGCCTCGCGCGCAGCTGCCAGGTCGGCGCCGCGTCCCACCACCGTCACCACCCGACCGCCCGCCGTCTCGTAGCCGCGTGCCGTCCGCCGCGTCCCGGCGTGGAAGCACAGGGCCGCGCCGTCGTCGGCGGGACCCGACGGCTCGACGCCAGCGATCTCGCGACCGCGCACGGCGTCCGCTGGATAGCCCTCCGCCGCGATGACCACGCCGACCGCCGCGCCGTGACGCAGCTGAACGGCGCCCTCAATCAATCCGACATCATTGGTCGCCACGCCGAGCAGCGCCTGCGCCAAATCGCCGTCCAGCATCGGCAGCAGAACCTGCGCCTCCGGATCGCCGAAGCGTGCGTTGAACTCGAGCAGCATCGGTCCATGCTCGGTCACCATCAGCCCGGCATACAGCACGCCGCGATAGGGCGCGCCGTCGCGGACCATGCGCCAGGCGATAGGCTCGAAGATCTCGGCCATCGCCGCCTCGACCTCGCGCTGCCCGAACCAGGGCACCGGCGTGTACGCCCCCATGCCACCGGTGTTCGGACCGATGTCGCCGTCGCCCAGCCGCTTGTAGTCGCACGCCGCCACCAGAGGAACCACCCGCTCGCCGCACACCAGCCCGAAGACCGATACCTCGCGACCGCTGAGCCGCTGCTCCAGGATCACGGTCGCGCCGGGCGGCGCGATGCTGAACAGGCCGAGGATGGCAGTCTCGGTCTCATCGACCGTCTCCGGCACGACCACGCCCTTGCCCGAGGCCAGCCAGTCGGCCTTGACCACCAGCGGCTCCGTCGCGCGGCGCGCGTGATCCAGTGCCGCCTGTGGGTCGACGAACATCGCGCTGTCAGCGGTCGGTACGCCGGCGCGTCGCATCTGCTCCTTGGCGAACGACTTCGACGATTCGAGCCGCGCGGCCGATCGGGTTGGGCCGAAGACCGGCACCGATGCCTGCTCGAGCGCATTGGCCACCCCAGCCGCCAGACATGCCTCCGGCCCGACCACGACCAGGCCGATGCGCTGGTTGGCGGCGTAGCGCGCGACGGCGGTCGCATCCATTGGATTCAGGTCGGTCACGTTGGTGCCGCACGCGGCGGTCCCGCCGTTGCCCGGCGCAATGCGCACGCGCCCCACCGATTCGTCGCGCGCAAGCCGCCAGGCGAGCGCGTGCTCACGCCCGCCCGAGCCGAGAACCAGGACGTCGAGGCCCGCCACGACCTCAGCCGCCGGGCGAGGCGGCGGGCGACGGTGCCGGCGACGCACCGGTCAATGCGGCCAACCGCGCCAGCACGCCCTGCAGGTCGTCGATCCGTGCCTGGTAGGTGCCCAGGTCGCCAGCCTTCAGCGCGGTCTGCGCCTGGTCATAGAGGCGCTGTGCCTCGGCCACCAGCCCGGCGACATCCGACGGCAGTGGCCCGGGCGTCCCGCCCGGTGACGGCTCCTCGGGCGCGGGCGGCTGTGCCTCGCCGAGCAGCTGGCGTAGTCCGTCCGGCACGTCCCGGGCGAACGCCACCCGATCCTGGCTGACCATGATCACGCGCACCAGCTCGGGGAACTTCGCCCCCTCGGCCTGCAGGAAGATCGGCTCGACGTAGACCAGGCCGTCCTCGCCGATCGGCAGCACCAGCAGGTTGCCGCGGATGATCGACGAGCCGGAGCGGCTCCACACCCCGAACTGCGCGGCGATCGCATCGTTCTGATCGATCCGCGCCTCGACCTGCGCCGGTCCCTGGGTTGTCGTTGAGGTCGGGAACTGGAAGGCGATCCGCTGGCCGTAGACGCCCGGGTCCATCCGCGCCGCGACCCACGCAATCATGTTCGGCCGGCCTTCCGGCACGAGCGGCTGAATCAGCGCGAACTCGGCCTGGTCGTCGCCGGGGATGCGCATGATCACGTAATACGGCTCCATCGGCTGCCCGTTGCCGGCCGCCACGTCCTGTGGAAACGCCCATCGGTCGTCCTGGTTGTAGAAGGTCGTGGCGCCGCCATCGGTCGCGGGCAGGTGGTAGAGCAGATACGCCTGGTTCTGCGCCGTGAACAGGTCCTCGGGGTAACGCAGGTGCGCGCGCAGCTCGGCGGGCATGGCATCCAGCGGCTCGAACAGCGACGGGAAGATGCGCGCATAGGCCGCAATCATCGGCTCGTTCGGATCGGCCAGGAAGAAGCGCACGGTGCCGTCGTAGGCATCGACCACCACCTTGACGCTGTTGCGGACGTAGTTCGCGCCGGCGAAGCGATTACCTGCGGGCAGCGGCTGGGCATCCGGATATCGGTCGGAGACGGTGTAGGCGTCCCACACCCATAGCAGCCGGCCGGCCGCGCTGACCACGTACGGATCGGCGTCGTAGGTTAGGAACGGCGCAATCTCGGGAACGCGCTCCTGCAGCGTGCGGCGGAAGAGGATCTGAGACGCATCGGTCAGCTGGTTGCTGATCAGCAGGTTGAAGTCGCCGAAGCGCATGGCGAACAGCATCCGGCTGAAGATGTTGCCGATGCCCACCCCGGTCGTGCCGCTCCAGGTGGTCGTGGCGCCGGTGTCGCTGCCGGACTCGTCGAGCGGATAGTCGAACTCGCTGGTCCTGGTCTGGGTCACGACGTACGTGTCGGTCGACTCGCCGAAGTAGATGCGCGGCTCACCGACCGGCAACTGCGGCTGGTTGTTGATGCCGCTGACCAGGTAGTCGGGTGTGCCCTGCGGCGTCACGCCGTCGACCGGCACGGCGGTGATGCCATAGCCGTGAGTGAAGACGAGGCGCTCGTTGGTCCACGTCCGCGCCTGGTCGGCCAGCTTGTCGACGTCCAGCTCGCGGGCGCTGAGCATGATCTGGCGCTGCTCGTTGTTGATCTTGTAGCGGTCGATGTCGACATCCACGAAGTCGTAGTAGCGCCGCAGGATCTGCTGCTGGCCCATCGTGGTCAGCAGCGGCCGGTAGTCCCACAGCCGCAGGTTGTCGACCGTCGACGCGTCCTCGGTGAAGACCTTGCGCGTGAGCTGCTGCTCACCGGTGAAGCGCCGCTCCTCGATCGCGTCGAGAGCGAACGCGGCTCGCGTGGCGCCGATGTGCGCCGAGATGTACGGCCGCTCCGCGTTCAGCTCGTTCGGGTTGACCTGGAAGTTCTGCACGAACGCCGGGTAGACACCGCCGATCAGCAGCGATGCCGCCACCCACGCTCCGCCGGTGAGGACGAGCAGCCACAGGGTGCGGAACCAGATGTTGGCGAGCAGCAGCAGCGCCGCCACCACGGCCAGCACGGTGAGGATGGTGAACGCCGGCACCTGGGCGTTGATGTCGGTGTAGGTCGCCGCCTGGATCCCGCCGTCCAGCCCGCGCGTCGAGTACGACAGCTCGGCGATGTCGAACTGGAAGCCGATGGCGATCGCCGCCAGCAGCAGCGCGCCGAGCACGCTCAGGTGTGCGCGCACCGGCGCGGTCAGGCGGAACTGCCACTTCAGCGCGCCCGCCGCGTAGCTGCCCAGCGTGAACAGGATCACCGCGATCAGCGTGGTGACCGCGAAGCCCTGCAGGAATCGGTAGACCGGCAGGTCGAAGATGTAGAAGCCGATGTCGCGGCCGAAATGCGGATCGACGCTCCCGAACTGGCCGCCGTTGATCGCGAGCAAGATCGGCTCCCAGTTGCCGGCCCACGCGGCGCCCGAGCCGAGCCCCAGCAGAACGGCCAGCCCGACGAGCGCAATGGTCACCCAGCGGGCGACTCCGGGCGCGTCCGGCAGCTCGAATTGACCGATGCGCCGCAGCGGCACCTGCGGCGCCACGCGGCGGGCGACCAGGATGCTGATGACGGTCGGAACGACGAACGCGGCGAGTCCCACGAAGAAGAGGACGACCTGCGCCGTGAGCCGCGTGAGCAGGACGTCGCGACGGCCAAGCGCGCCGTACCACATCAGGTCGGTGAGCAGGTTGACCAGGCCGCCGGCAAAGCCGAGCAGGAAGAGCACCGCCACGACGGCGATGCCGATCAGCACCCAGCGGCGGATGCGCCTCCGGTCCCAGCTGCTCGTCGGTCCACCGAACGGGTTGCCGGTGCTCCCTCCGGCGGCGCGTCGGCGCCGGAGCTCGTCGCGAACGTCGCGTGGCGCGTCGTGACCGCCGTCGGCTCGGTTGGGACGCGGAGGCAGAGGACGGCCCTCGCGACGCGCATCCGCCTCCTGCTGGCGGCGCTGCATCTCCTCGAGGAGCTTGTCGAACCAGGTAGACATGTGGACGCCCATCCTAGCGGGACTGCACGCCACACCATCGGGCACATCGTGAGCGGCGTCGCGACGTCCCGTTCGGGCAAAGGTTCGTGCCGGTGCACACATCCGCCGCTCGGTCGATCCGCCGGCATGGTCGGATCACTCCCCCAGGCCAAGCGCCTGCCGCAGCCGAGCCTCGCTCATTCCCTCGACGCGCACGAGCTTGTCGCGCGACCCGGCGCCGTGAAGGATCGTGACCTGCCCGCGCGGGACGCCGGCCGTCCGGGCAATGAACGAGCACAATGCCAGGTTCGCCTTGCCATCGACGGGCGGTGCGGAAACGCGAATCACGACAGCGCCGGATCGCTCGCCGACCACTTCGTCGGCGCGGGCACGCGGCTGCAGGCGCACACGCAGCTCGGCCATTACCGCCGGGGGCGCCGCGAAACGTCGTCCGGGCGTGGAATCGGCATCGGTCTCCTCCAGGCGGCACCGCGCACCGCAATCACTGTCCCTCGTGCACTGGCGCAGCCTCCGTTCCCGCTCGACCGGCTCGCCACGCTGTGAACCGGCTGATGGCAACATGGTGATATCATCCGCACGATGGCACGGCATGAAGTACAGCGTTCGCCGCTGCAGGTCTATCTGGAGCCCAGGCAGCTCGAGCTGCTCCGCGACCTCGCCGAGCGCCGGCGACAGCCGCTGACGCACCTCGTCCGTGAGAGCGTCGAACGCTATCTCGTCGATGAGATCGGCGAGGATGATCCCCTGCTCGGCCTCGTCGGCATGATCGAGTCCGGCCACGCCGACACGGCACATGACCACGATCGAGTGCTCAGCGAACACCAGGTTGCGAAATGGCGGTTCACCACAGACGCATCTGCGCGGCGAGGCCCGGGGCGAGCGCGCCCCACGGAATGACGCCCGTCTTCGTCGACACCTCGGCGTGGTATGCAATCGCCGATCGGACCGATACCGATCACGCATCGGCCGTCACGATACTCCAACGACTGTCGAGCTTACGCGCGCGATTGGTCACGACCGGACACGTGCTGGCGGAGTTTCACCGACTCGCCCTGTACCGCAGTAATCGCCGAGCGGCGCTCGAGGCAGCCCGACGGATCGCCGCTACGCCGCGGGTCGAGCTGGTTCACGCCGATGAGCAGGATCTGACCGCGGGCCTGGCATGGATCGACCGCTTCACTGACCAGGACTTCACCCTGACCGATGCGATCAGCTTCGCGGTCATGGATCGGCTGGACATCGGTCAGGCCTTCGCGTTCGACCGCGACTTTGCGATCGCCGGCTTCGAGCTCCTCGGCTCGTGACCGACGCTACTCCCACTCGATGGTGGCGGGTGGCTTCGAGCTGATGTCGTAGACGACGCGGTTCACGCCGGCGACCTCGTTGACGATCCGGCTCGAAATCTTCGCCAGCACCTCGTATGGCAGCCGCGCCCAATCCGCCGTCATGCCGTCGTCGGAAGTCACCGCACGCACCGCCACGACATTGGCATACGTCCGACCGTCGCCCATCACGCCTACCGAGCGCACCGGCGTGAGAATGGCGAACGACTGCCACAGCGACCGATACAGCCCGGCCGCCTTGATCTCGTCGATCACGATCCAATCCGCATCGCGCAGCGTGTCGAGCCGCTCGGCGGTCACCTCGCCGATGATCCGGATGGCGAGGCCCGGCCCGGGGAACGGCTGGCGCAGAACCATCGCCTCGGGCAGGCCGAGCTCAACGCCCACGGCACGGACCTCGTCCTTGAACAGGTGGCGCAGCGGCTCGATCAGGCTGAAGCGCAGATCGGCCGGCAGCCCGCCGACGTTGTGGTGAGTCTTGATCTTGGCCGCGGACTTCGTTTCCGCCGAGGTCGACTCGATGACATCGGGGTAGAGCGTGCCCTGCACCAGGAAGTCGATCTCGCCGAGCTTGGTCGCCTCCTCTTCGAAGACCCGGATGAACTCGTCGCCGATGATGCGGCGCTTCTCCTCCGGGTCCTCTACCCCCGCGAGACGGCGAAGGAATCGGTCCCGGGCGTCCACCATCACCAGCTTCATACCGAGGTCACGGTCGAAGGTGACGCGCAGCAGCTCCGACTCGCGCTTGCGCATCAGCCCGTGATCGACATAGATGCATGTGAGCTGATCGCCAATGGCCCGATGCACCAGCGTCGCCGCCACGGCGCTGTCGACGCCGCCCGAGAGCGCGCAGATCACCTTGCCGTCACCCACCCTGGCGCGCACGTCCGTCACGGTGCTGTCCACCAGGTTGGCCGGGGTCCAACCCGGCGTTGCCCCCGCGATGTCGAGCACGAAGTTGCGCAGGATCTGCTTGCCGCTCGGCGTATGGACCACCTCGGGGTGGAACTGGATGCCGTAGCGGCCATGCGCCGCGTCGGCCAGGCCGGCAAACGGAGTCGAATCGGTCTGGGCCGTGGCGCTGAAGCCGTGTGGTGGTCGCAGGATGGTGTCGCCGTGGCTCATCCACACCGGTTGCTCGCGTTCCAGGCCGGCGAACAGGCCATCCGCCGCGGTGACGCTGATGTGCGCCGGGCCGTACTCGCGCCGCTCGGAGGGCACGACCTCGCCGCCGAGCTCGTGCGCCATGAGCTGCATGCCGTAGCAGATGCCCAGCACCGGCACGCGACCTGACCAGAGCGCCGGATCCGCCTTTGGCGCGCCCTCGTCATAGACCGATGCGGGTCCGCCCGACAGCACGATTGCCTTCGGCTTCCGACGCTCGATCTCGGCCCACGGCGTGTCGTGAGGCAGCAGCTCGGAATACACGTTCAGCTCGCGAATGCGCCGCGCGATGAGCTGTGCGGTCTGGCCACCGAAATCGAGCACGATGACCGTGTCCGGCTGCGCGATCGTCTCGGAACGCTCCGGCGGCGGCGCATGCAGCGCGGTCTCGAGGTACGCCTCGACCTCCGCGTCGTCTGGCGCCAGGATGCGGTGGCCGGCGTTGGCCGGTTCGCCATGGACGGTCTTGCCGCGGTCGACCGGCGGCCGCGTTGGTGCAGTGTCGGTCAATACCGCTCCGTTCGGCGAGGATGCTGTCCGAAGTCTAGCGGCCGCCCGAGGACACGGAGGTCTGCTGACCGCTCGCGGGGCGCGTCAACGCTGCCGGATTTGCAGCAAACGCGTCGCAACGGTTCAGCTCAGCCAGGCGTCGGCCGGCTCGGACAGGAACTCCTCCACCCCCATCCCGCGCGGACCGATGAGCAGGCGGCGCGCACCCGGGTGCTCCCGCTCGAACGCGGCCATGCCCGGCTGCACATCTCGGGCTCGCCCACTCACCACCTCGATCGCCAGCGGCCGTCCATCCGGCGCGCGCGGCGCGACCACGAAGTCGACCTCACGGTTGCCCTGCTTCCAGTAGCCGAGCCGACCCGGGTCGGGGCCGTTGGCGAGGTGCGCACCGACGGCGGTCTCGACCAGGCGTCCCCACAAGTCGGCATCGGCCTGGGCATCGGCGAACGAGACGGTCGAGGATGCGGTCATCAACGCCGTGTTGAGCGCCAGCAGCTTGGGGCTGGACGCGCGCTGACGCCCCACCGACCCGTATTTCGGCAGGCCGGTCAGCATCCCGGACCCGGCAAGCAGCTCGAGGTAGTGGGCCAGCGTCGTGGTGTTGCCGGCATCGGTCAGGCGTCCGAGCATGCGCTGGTAGGGCACCACCTCGGCCGACCGCTCGCAGCCGAGGCGGAAGAGCTGCCGCAGCAGTGCCGGTTTGTCGACGCGGGTGAGCAGCAGGACGTCGCGCGCGAGCGTCGTCTCGACCAGCGAGTCGAGGAGGTAGCGGCGCCATCGGTCCTCGTCGGAGATCAGATCGGCTGCGCCCGGATAGCCGCCGAAATAGAGGTACTGCGCGAGGGACCAGTCGAACGCGTCGCGCATCTCGGCAAACGCCCAGTGCGAGACGCGGATGAGCTCGAACCGCCCGGCCAGGCTCTCGGTCAGGCCCTTCTGCACCAGCAGCGGAGCTGATCCGAGCAGCATCACCCGCAACGGGAGCTCAGCCGCGGTGTCCTCGTCCCACAGCCGCTTGACCGATTCGGACCACGCCGGAATCTTCTGGATCTCGTCCATGACCAGCAGACCGCCGGCTCGTCCGCCGTTGCGGGCGCGCAGACGGCCGATCTCCCATTGCGTCTCGAGCCAGCCTGATTCCCGGAGGGCCGGGTCGTCGGCCGATGCGAAATGCGCCGGCACGCCGACCGCGTCCATCACCTGCCGCGCGAGCGTCGTCTTGCCGACCTGGCGGGGACCGGCTAGCACCTGGATGAAGCGCCGCGGCTCATGGGCGCGCGACAGGATGGTGTCGTAGATCGGGCGGCGGTACGGGGTTCGGATTGGTCGTCTGGCCATGCCGCAGTGAGTTTACTCAACCGACTGAGTTGTTTTGCTCAATGTCGTGAGTAGACGATGCCCGGTAGGATTCGGACGACATGACCCACGCTGAGCTCGAGGGCCAGACCCGAACCACACCGCGCCTCTCGGCGCTGCGCGAATTCCTGCAGACCGAGGCGGGCAGCGCGGTCGTTCTGCTGGTGGCGACGGTGATCGCGCTCGCCTGGGCAAATTCGCCGTGGCGCGACAGCTATCACGCACTGTGGGCCATCGAGCTGTCGCTGCGACTCGGTGACGTCGGCATCAGCATGAACCTCGGCCATTGGGTCAACGACGGCCTGATGGCGCTCTTCTTCCTGCTCATCGGGCTCGAGATCCGGCGCGAATTCGACATGGGTGAGCTGCGTGATCGCCGGCGCGTCGCGGTTCCGGTCATTGCGGCCCTGGGCGGCATGGTCGTCCCGGTCGTCATCTTTCTGGCGCTCAATGCCGGTACTGAGGCCGCCCGCGGCTGGGCGATGGTGATGGCCACCGACACCGCCTTTGCCCTCGGCGTGCTGGCGCTGGCCGGACGCCACGGACCGATGCGCCTGCGCGTCTTCCTGCTCACCCTGGTGATCATCGATGACGTCGCAGCCGTCGCGGTGATCGCCCTCGTCTACTCGGCCAACGTCTCGCTCATCGGCCTGGTGGTCGCCGTCGCGGTGCTGGTTGCAATGTTGGTGCTGCGCCGGATCGGCGTCGAGCGTCCTGCCGTCTACTGGCTCCTCGCACTGGTGGCCTGGGTCGCGACGCTCGAAGCCGGAGTCCACCCGACGGTGGCCGGGGTGGCGATCGGCCTGCTGACGAGCGCCTACCCCCCGCGGCGCGCCGATCTGCAGCGTGCATCGGGCATGGCCCGGCGCTTCAGGCAGCAGCCCAGCGCGGCGCTGGCCAACGCCGCGACGCGGCGCATCTCGCTCGCGCTCTCGCCCAACGAGCGCCTGCAGCACCTGCTCCACCCGTGGTCCAGCTTCGTGGTCGTGCCGCTGTTCGCCCTTGCCAACGCGGGAATCGACCTGAGCCCCGATACCCTGGGCCGGGCGTTGACGTCGCCGCTGACGATCGGGGTCGTGCTGGCCCTGGTGATTGGGAAGCCGCTGGGGATCAGCAGCTTTGCCTGGCTCGCCACACGTTCGCGGCTGGGCGGCCTGCCAATGAGCGTCGGCTGGCCATCGCTGATCGCGGCATCGTTCGTCGCGGGCATCGGCTTCACGATGTCCCTGCTCATCAGCGACCTCAGCTACACCGGCAGGCTGCTGAACGATGCGAAGCTCGGCATCCTCGGCGCGTCAGTCGCTGCCGCATTGCTGAGCGTCCTGTTCTTCCGCGCCCTCGGACGGCTGCCTCGCGAATGGCTACGGCGCGCCGAGCGTCGCGCGGCTCCTCCGATGTCCGACCTCGCGGCCGCGGTCGACCCGGCGCGCGAGCATGTCCGCGGACCGGCGGACGCGCCCGTGACCCTGCTCGAGTACGGCGATTACGAGTGTCCGTACTGCCGCCGGGCGGCACCGGTCATCAATGAGCTGCTGTCGCGCTCGAATGGCCAGCTTCGGTTTGTGATGCGCCACCTGCCGTTGACCGATGTGCATCCCTACGCGGCGCTCGCCGCCGAGGCGGCCGAGGCGGCCGGTACCCAGGGCAAGTTCTGGGAGATGCACGATCGATTGTTCGCCGGCGAGCCCGCGCTGAACACCAACGATCTGCCGCGGCACGCGGAGGCGCTGGGGCTCGACGTCAAGCGCTTCGAGAAGGACCTGCGCAGCGGGCGCTTCGCCAGCCGCGTGGCACGCGACGTGGCCAGCGCCGAGGCGGCGGGGGTGGCCGGCACGCCGACCTTCTTCATCAACAACCGGCGCTATCGCGGCGCCTACGACCTCGATTCACTCGAAGCGGCTCTGCGCGCTGCCCAACGGGCGGCCGCGCCGCTCGAGGTTGCGACCGAGTGACCGTCGCGCCCGCTACGCCTCCGGCTGGAGCATGTAGAACTCGGTGAACTCGGCGCATCGGCCGTCGGGCGAGAAGCGCAGCAGGTAGCAGTTCCAATAGGTGCGCTCCGGCTGATCGCCGGTCGCCGCGTAACGGCTGGTGCCGACCGCGACTGCCCGATCGCCGTCCACCGCGTAGGGCTCGTAGCTCGCTTCCCATGAGCCGGGCGCGTCCGGATCCTCGAGCCAGCTCGCCACGATCGCGTCACGACCGTGCAGCGTGGTGTCCGCGCCGGCATACGGCTGATACCGATACGTCGCGTCCTCGCTGAAGAGGCCTGCAATCAGGTTTGCGTCGTTGGCCCGCCATGCCTCGACGTATCGGTCGAGCCATGCCTGCACGTCTGAGCGATTCATTGCGCCATGGTATTGGCTGACGTTTCCAGGCGGGCGCGTTCGATCGCGAGTCGCGCGGTGACTTCGGGATAGGGTGCCTGCTGAACGGCCTCCTCGAGACCGATGCGTCCATCGACCGCCTGCTGGGCGAGATCGGCCATCAGACGGAACTCATCCGCACCGCGACGCGCGAACGCGGCGTCGCCGACCGTTCCATGGCCGGGCACCACCGCGGCCGCGTTGAAGCTGACCAGCTTGACCGCAGTTTCCGCCCACGCTGTCGGAAACGCGTCGCCGAAACCGGGCGGCGCGTCGTTCTCGAGCAGATCGCCCACGAACAGGGTCGCGGCGTCCGGCACATTGATCACGATGTCGTTGTCGGTATGCCCACGTCCCAGGTAGCGCAGCTCGAGCTGGCGGTTACCGATGTCGAGCACAGCTTCCTCGTCGAATACCTGGTCTGGCGGCGTGAAGACCACCTCCGCCAGCTCATCGCTGTACTCGGGTGCCTGTGCAGCGACGCGCCGGCGCATGGCTTCGCCCTCGTCGCGCACGCGCTCCGCGCAGCGGGCGTGTCCCCAGATCGGCGCCGGCAGGAAGCGTGCGTTCCCAAACGTGTGATCCCAGTGGTGATGCGTGTTGATCACCGCGACCACTCGCGCTCTGGTCAGCTGCCGCAGGTCGGCCAGCACTTCGTCCGCCAGCCGGTGTGAGGCTCTCGTGTCGATGACCACCACGCCGTCGGTGCCGAGCACCGCTCCGACATTCTGGTCGAACGGCTCCGCTACCCAGGTCGAGTAGCGGCGCACGAAGACGCGGTCGCCGACCTCATGCCAGATGGCACTGGTCATCGGAGGGCGCTCAACTCGGCAGGACCTCGATGAGCTCTGCAATCACCCTTATTGCCTCCTCGGGCATCTCGCGAAGCACGATCGGCTGGTAGCCAGACGCGTCGGTATCGGGCTCCAGACGGATCTCGGTGTGTCGCCATTCCCCGTCATCGGATGCGACCCGTTCGCTGCGGTAGACCTTGACCGTGTAACGCCCGCCGTGGTCGGGATCGACCAGCGACTCCTCCTCGACCAGCAGCACACGACCATCCCGCGAGCCCTCAACCGGATGCCGGAAGAGGCAGTACGCACCGTCGGGAATGCGGCGGCTCAT
>JBBSCG010000013.1:0-40117 GCA_038250515.1 Candidatus Limnocylindria bacterium | reverse complement strand
TCGCCGACGAGCTCGGGGTCGAGGGCGCTGGTCGGCTCGTCGAAGAGAAGCACCTTGGGCTCCATGCACAGCGCGCGGGCGATCGCCACGCGCTGCTTCTGGCCGCCGGACAGTCGTGCGGGGTACTCGTTGCGCTTGTCGATGACGCCCACCTTGCGCAAATATTCCTCGGCCAGCTCGACGGCGTGCTTCTCGTCGAGGTGACGGACACGAATGGGCGCTTCGATGCAATTGGCCACGACGTTCAGGTGCGGGAAGAGATTGAACTCCTGGAAGAGCATGCCGGAGTTCATCCGCAGGCGGCGAACCTGCTCCTGGTGGCGTGCGTCGCGGGTGCGCAGCGGATCGGCCTCGACGCGCACCTGGTCGATCTCGACCCAGCCGATGGTCGGTTCCTCCAGGAAGTTGAGGCAGCGCAGCAGCGTGGTCTTTCCGCTTCCGGATCGGCCGATGATCATGACCGCCTCGCGCTGCCGCACGTCGAGATCGATGCCGCGCAGCACATGGTTGTCGCCGAAATACTTCTCGATGCCACGCGCGCGCACGATGACGTCGCCGACGTGTGGCGGGTTGGTGGCCGTCGCTGACGACGTCATCGGTCACCCCTTGCCATGCGGCGCTCGAGCCGTTCCTGGAAGAAGCTGAAGATGATGGTCAGGCCCCAGTAGAAGGCTGCGGCGATGGCGAGGGCCTGAAGCGTTCGCGCATCGCGCGTTCCGAGCTTGCCCGCGTACCAGAACAGCTCCTGGACAGTGATGAACGAGACGAGCGAGCTGTCCTTGATCATGGCGATGAACTCGTTGCCGATCGCGGGCGTCACGATCCGCACCGCCTGCGGTAGCACGATGCGGCGGAAGATTAGCCGCTCCCGCATGCCGAGCGCCTGTGCCGCCTCCTGCTGGCCCTTCGGCACTGCCTGGATCCCCGCTCGGAAGATCTCGGTCATGTAAGCGCCGTAGTTGAAGCCGAGTGCCACGATGCCCGACGGCACGGCCGGCAGCACGATGCCGAGCTGCGGCAGGCCGAAGAAGATGAAGTAGATCTGCACGATGAGCGGCGTGCCCCGGACGAGCGACACGTACAGCGAGGCGATGCCGTTGAGCTCCGGCGAGCGTGAGACGCGCCCCAGTGCGCCGAACAGGGCGAGCACCGTGGCCAGGGCGATCGAGGCGGCCGACACGATGACCGTGATCCCGGCGCCGGTCAGGATCTGCGGACCGTTCTCGGCGATCCAGTCGAGCTGGAGGTTGTTCGTGTACCACAGGAACAGTAGCAGCAGCCCGACGAGTGCCGCCCAGGTCAGCCAGAACCGCATCATCCAGGATCGTCGCGCCTGGCGATGCGCCTCGCCGAGCTGCTCGACCACCGGTCCGGGCCGGTTGTCGAGGAAGATGCCCGCGCCAGCCGGGCCGCCGCCGGTCATCGCTTACTCCTCACCACGCGCGTGCTCCATGAAGTGCGAACGGGGACGCCCAGATCCGGACGTCCCCGTTGCGATGCTCGCGCGACCTACTGGGTCGTCAGGTCGCGGCCTTCGTACCACTTCTCACTGAGCTGCTTGAGCGTCCCGTCCTCGTGCATCTTGGCGATGATGTCGTCGACCTGCTTCACCAGCGAGTCGTTGTCCTTGACGCCCTTGTCGAACGCGACGCCGAGCGGCTCGAAGAAGATCGGGTCACCGACCGCCACGACCGGCAATCCCTGCTTGACCGCTCCCTGCACCGTCTCGGACGCACTGAGCCAGCCCTCGGCATCCTTGCGGCCATCGCGCCATGCCTCGGCGCAGTTGATATCGGTCGGAAGGGTGATCGCCTTGACGCCCTGCGGTGCTGGCGTGACGTCGCCCGCCGACGCCGGCAGCTTGAGATCGCCGTCGAGCCACTGCAGGTAGGTCGTGTCGGCGCCGACGCACACCGTCTTGCCGGCGAACCCGTCAAGCGTCGTGATGCCGGTGTCGGTCGTGGTCGCCATCTGTGCCGGCGTGTAGTAGTACGGCTTGGTGAAGTCGAGCGCATCGGAGCGCTCAGGCGTGATCGTCACCGATCCGACGCTCATGTCCCAGCGGCCGGCCCAGCTGCCCGCGGTGACGGCGCTGAAGTCGGTGGCCAGGAACTCGGCCTTCACGCCGAGGCGCTTCGCGATCTCGTTCGCAACGTCGATATCAAAGCCCTCGTACTGGTTGCTCTTGTTGAGCGAGGACTGCGGCGGGTAGTTTGGATCGGTCGACACGATGATCTTCCCCGCCGACTTGATGCGCGCGAGCTGGTCTCCGCTGCTTCCGCCCTGGCAGGCGGTCATGAAGACCATCAGACCGATCAGGAGAAGCGCCCCCCGGCGCACGAGTGACATGAGGACCCTCCGGACATGATGTGGCGGCCCGAGAGCGGGCGTGCCAACGGTGGCGGTCGTTGTAGCACGCGCCGCAAGCGGGCGGCAGGATAATCCTGCAAGGAGCGGCGTCCGTATCGGTAGACTTGCCAGCCATGACTGTCGAGCGGGCCACCACACCATTGTCGCGAGCGGCGACCCTGCCGAGCCGCCACTACACCGATCCGGGCTACCTGGAGCTCGAGAAGGAGCGCATCTTCGGTCGCACCTGGCAGCTCGTGGCCCGGACGGACGAGCTGCAGCGCGTGGGCGACTTCGTGCCCTCCACGATCCTGGACGAGCCGATCGTGATCACCCACGGCCTCGACGACCAGTTGCGCGGCTTTTACAACGTGTGCCGCCACCGTGCCGGCCAGGTGGCGCTGACCCGCGGCAATCGCAAGTCGCTGCAATGCCGCTATCACGGTTGGACCTACGGGTTGGACGGCACGCTGCGCGCCTGCCCCGAGATGGAGGCCACGGAGAACTTCCGCAAGGAGGACTTCGGCCTCATGCCCATCCGCGTCGACCGATGGGGCCCGTTCGTCTTCGCCAACCTCGATGCCGATGCTCCGCCGCTGGCGGAGGTCATGGGCGACATCCCCGCGGAGGTCGCGGCGGCCGGGTACGACGTCGGCTCGATGCGTCTCGTGGAGCGCCGCGACTACGTCATCGACTGCAACTGGAAGGTCTACGTCGACAACTACCTCGAGGGATATCACCTGCCGATTGCGCATCCCGCGCTGTTCAAGGAGCTCGATTACGACGCGTACCGCGTCGAGGAGTTCCGCTATTACTCCAAGCAGCACGCGCCGATCCGTGAGCTGAAGCCGGGAGAGGAGATCGGCGTTGACCGACGCTACCTGCGGCAGCCGGGCGGCGAGGACAGCGCTCTCTACTACTGGCTCTTCCCGAACACCATGTTCAACATCTACCAGGACAACATGAGCTCGAACGTGATCCTGCCGCTCGGGCCGGATAAGACGCTCACCATCTTCGAGTGGTTCTTCGTGGAGCCCGGGACCGGCGCCGGCTGGGAGTCGATGCAGCAGACGATCGCCTTTTCGGACGAGATCCAGCAGGAGGACATCGTGATCTGCGAGCAGGTGCAGCGCGGCCTGCGCTCGCGGTCATACGACACCGGTCGCTTCAGCGCAAAGCGCGAGAACGGCGTCTACCACTTCCAGTCGCTCGTTCGGGAGTTCCTGGCATGAGCGTGCCTGCGCGCAGCGATGGCCTCCTCACCGTCGCCCTCGTCAGCGAGGTTTTCTGGGAGCCCGACGGCGCCATTCGGCTTCGTCAACGCCTCGGTGAGTTTGCCGAACGCGGCGCGGATCTCGCCGTTCTGCCGGAGCTGCCGTTCAACCCGTGGCGCCCGGCCACCAAGCATGCGGTCAACGAAGACGCGGAGCCGATGGGCGGACCGCGCATGACCGAGCAGTCGCAGGCGGCGCGCCAGGCCGGAATCGGGCTGGTGGGAGGCATCATCCACGTCGACGAGGACGGCCGGCGGACGAGCCGCAGCCTCGTCTTCGACCGATCAGGCGAACTCGTCGCGACGTACGAGAAGCTGCATCTGCCCGAGGAGCCCGGCTTCTGGGAGACGAGCCATTACGAGGCCGGGACCCAGGCGCCAAGCCGCATCGACGCATTCGGGCTGCCGATCGGCGTGCAACTCTGCAGCGACATCAACCGGCCCGAGGGATCGCACATCCTCGGCGCGCAGGGTGCCCATGCGATCCTGGCGCCGCGGGCGACCGAGGCGCGGACCTATCAGCGCTGGAAGGTCGTCTTCCGCGCCATCGCGCTGACCAGCTGCGTCTACGTGCTCAGCGTCACGAGGCCGCGTCCGGAGGACGGTGTGCTGATCGGCGGCCCATCGATCGCAGTGGGACCGGATGGCGAGGTCCTGCTCGAGACGACCGAAGCCGTCGGGCTGGTGACGTTGGATTCGCAGGTCATCGTCGACGGACGGCATCGGTACCCGGGCTACCTCCCGCTTCATGCGGATCTCTACGCGGACGCCTGGGCCCAGATCGCCGGCACCGATGGCCAACCGCCGCGCACCTGACCGCCAGACGCTACTTCGTGAGCGTGAACGCGGCCTCTGCGATCTTCTCGTCGCCGCGGTAAATCCACATTACAAAGTTCCCGGCACCCCATGCCTTGATGAGGTTGTTGCTGGGAACCTGGTAGCAGACGATCTTCGCCTTTGAGGGCGCCGCGTTCTGACCGTCCTGGCGAGTCTGGACGATCGTCTCCTTGCTGTCCGCGACGCGCACGACTTCCTCGCCGAGGCGATCGACACCGAACGCCTCGTTCAGCGCGATCGCATGGGCGAAGACGGAGCCGGGGCCGAACGTATCTGTCTGGCCGGTGATCTCGCACGTCTGGCGATTGCGTCCGGTGCCCAAGGTCAATGTGCCGGGCAGCTTCGGCGTGGGCGCGACCGTCGGCGCGGGGACAGTCGTCGGCTCGACCCCGGTTGAGGCCGAGGCGCTCG
Source organism: Candidatus Limnocylindria bacterium (assembly GCA_038250515.1). GTDB lineage: Bacteria > Chloroflexota > Limnocylindria > QHBO01 > QHBO01 > JAICUY01. The sequence goes on along the minus strand of JBBSCG010000013.1, from coordinate 35,247 downwards.
GAATCACGGAAGCGTGCGGAGTCGAGGACGGGCCTAGGCCGACCGTTGGATTGGTCGGATTGAGATTCGAAAGCATCAGCCCGATGACTATGGCGGCCACGATCGTGCCGATCGCGGCCCCCATCGAGAGCAGTGAGCGCTGGTCAGTCGGAAAGGCCCCGCTCTGCATGGCCGCTGCCTCGCCCGCGATAAGCGGGACGCCGCAGAAGCGGCAGACGTGCGCCCAGGGCGGATTCGGACGGCCACAGTTGAAGCACTCGACGGTCTCGCCGGTCATCGGACGGTGTGCCACTCCCTCAAGCGACTCATGGGCGGCGCCAGCCTAGCAGGTGAACGGCCGCCGGCGGTGAGAACGCCGACGGCCCCGCGCCGACCGCGCAACCGGCCGACAGGGTGATGGTACCGGAGGTGGGAATCGAACCCACAAGAGGTTGCCCTCAACGGTGTTTGAGACCGTCGCGTCTGCCTGTTCCGCCACTCCGGCATAGAGCAGCGGTCATTATAGGCAGCCGATGCCCGACCCCCACCAATCGACGACCCGGCGAACGGCGCCGCTTCCCGACGAGGAGGCGCTCGTTGCGCGAGCCGTCGGTGGCGATCGATCAGCCTTCGCGCGGCTGGTCGAGCACTATCAGAGCGCGTGCTACGGACTCGCCTGGCGGCTCCTCAACGACGCCGACCTGGCGGCCGATGCGACGCAGGATGCCTTCCTGCATGCCTTCGACGCCATCGACCGATACCGCGGAGGGATCTTCCGCTCATGGATGCTGCGCATCACCGCCAACGCCAGCTACGACATCCTGCGACGAGCCCAGCGGCGTCCGACCACGGTGCTGCCCGATCCATCCGAGGGCCACGCGGAGCTGCCGGACGTCGACACGCCGAGCCCAGCCGCCGAGGCGGCCCGTGGCGAGATGTATCGGCACCTGGATGCGGCGCTGCAGCACCTGCCCGAGGACCAGCGCACGGCGATCGTGCTGTGCGACGTCTATGGGATGGACTACCAGCAGGTCGCCTCCCTGACCTCATCGGCGCTCGGTACCGTCAAGTCGCGGATCCATCGTGGACGGCTGCGACTGCGCGAGCTGCTCGCCGACCAGCGGGAACTGTTCGACGCATGAGGGCGTCTGACCGATGATGCACGACCCGACCAGGCACCCCGACGATGAGCGGCTTTCTGCGCTCGCGTCCGGCGATGCAGACGTGAGTGATGACCGCGCGCTGCGTGACCACGTCGATGCCTGCCAGCGCTGCAGCGCCATCGTCGACGATCTATTCAACCTTCGCGCCGCGCTGGCCCAGCTTCCGGACCTCGCGCCGTCCCGCCCGCTGCGGCTCATCCCGCCCGTTCCCGAGCCGGCCCGTGCTGGTGGCTTTGCCCGGCGCTTCTTCGCTCCAGCCCTCGTTGCGGGCCTCGTGCTCGTCGTGGCCGGTGGCGTCGGAACCTACGCGAGAGGCCTTGGCGCGTCGGCCGGCGGGGCATACGTCGACCTGCAGGGCGGCGGATCGACGACCCGGGATGCAGCGCAACCCGTACCGGCAGCCGAGGGCAGCAAGGGCGTGGTCGAGGGCGGCCAGGCCGCCGGATCACGCAGCCTTTCGGAGACGCAACCGTTCGAGATTCCGTGGCCCGCGGTGCTGGTCACCGGCCTGGTCCTGCTGGCTGCCGCGCTGATCCTGCGCTTCAGCGTCCAGCCGCGAGCCGGCTGAAAAGCTAGATTTTGCCGACCGCGATCGCGGTCAGCAGCAGGATCAGCAGCACCGCGGCCGCGGCGATCGCCGCCCAGCCCGAGTCACGGAACGACCGAATCTCGGGGTTCCTTGGTTGTGGTCGCCGGGTCGGTGGCACCTGCCGCTCGCCCGGCTGACGCACGGTGCGCGGAGCCGCGCGGGTCTCGGCCGCGGTCGCTCGCCAGCTCGCCCAACTGCGCGTCGTGCTCGCCGGCGACGGCGTGATGGGGCGCCGCGTCCCGACCCAGTGCCCGGCCGGTGGTGAACCGGCCGCGGGGTGGTCCCGGTCGAACTCGAGGCGGCGAGTCGGAGCCGAGAGCAGCGCCCAGGCCTCGTTGATGCGTCGCATGCGTTCGGTGTCGCCATCGGCGCCGAGATCGGGGTGGTAGCGCTTCGCCAGGCGCCGGTGTGCTCGCGCCACCCGGAGCGGCGACGCGTCGCGCGGCACGCCGAGAACGGTGTATGGGTCGAGCTCCGGACGATTGGGCATCGGGCCGATTCTACGGCGGCTCGCGGCGCTCCGAGGTGCGGCCGCCGAGCGTCGGCATCGGTCTAGACTGGCTTCTGCCATGCCCGAACGACGCCCGCTGCTCATGCTCATCGACGGTCCCAGCCTGGTTTACCGCGGCTATTTCGCCCTGCCGCCGCTGACCACCTCGGATGGCACGCTGGTGAACGCCGCGTTCGGCTTCCTGCAGATCGTGCTGCGCGGGATGCAGGATCTCAAGCCGGATTACGCCATCGTCAGCTTCGATGTCGGCAAGCCGCAGTTCCGCTTCGACGCGTTCCCGGAGTACAAGGCCGGGCGGCCGAGCATGCCCGACGACCTGCGCAGCCAGTTCCCGCTGGTGCGCGAGATCGTCGCCATGATGGGCATGCCGGTCCGCGAGCTGGAAGGCTACGAGGCCGACGACGTGATCGGCACGCTGGCGCAGCAGGCGACCGCAGAGGAGGTCGACACCATGATCGTGTCCGGTGACCTCGACGGCCTGCAACTGGTCAACGATCACGTGCGGCTGCTGACGACGCGCATGGGCGTCGCCTCGACGGTCATCTACGACGAGGCGAGGGTCGACGAGCGCTACGGACTGCGCCCCGACCAGATGCTGGACTACAAGGCTTTGAAGGGAGACACCTCAGACAACATCCCGGGCGTCCCGGGCGTGGGTGAGAAGACGGCCATTCAACTGCTCCAGCAGTTCGGATCGCTCGATGCGATCTACGAGCATCTCGACGAGGTGAAGGGCAAGCTGCACGATCGGCTCACCGAGCACCGCGCGTCGGCGTTCATGAGCCGCGAGATCGGCCGGATCGTGTGCGACCTGCCCGTCGAGCTTGACGTCGAGACGGCCCGAACCGGACGGTACGACCGGCGTGCAATGGCGCAACGCTTCCGCGCGCTCGAGTTCCGCTCGCTGATCGATCGGCTGCCGCCCTCGAGCATTGCGCCGACCGGCTACGACGCCCCTGAGCGCGAGACGCCGGGCGGCCTGCAGCTATCGCTCGAGCTGCTGAGCGCCGGCACGTCGGCAGGCGACGGCGATGTGGCTGCGGCGGCGAGGCCGGACCCACTGGCTGATCCGGGCGGCGCCATCGAGCACGTCGATCCGCGGATTCCGCGCAGCGCCGCCGAGCTCGCCGAGCTCGACGCGTGGCTGGCCACCCACGGCGATCGCGTCGGCCTGTCATGGGTGTGCGGCGCCGGGCGACCGTTGGATCGTCAGCTGCTCGGCGTCGGCCTGGCGGGAGAGGACGGGGAGACGTGGTATCTGCCGTGGACCGCGGCCGGCGCGGCCGGCGACGGCGTCATCCCGAGCTGGTTCCGCCGTGAAGATCGGCCGCTCATCGGCCACGATCTCAAGCAACTGCTCGTTTCGCTGGGGCAGGCTGGCCTGACGCTGGTCGGCACCGCATTCGACACACTCATCGCGTCGTACATGCTCAACCCCGCGCTGCGTGCCCAGTCGCTCGATGACCTGGCCGCGAACCGGTATGGCGCGGAGCTGCCGCCGCGGCCATCCAACCCGGAGACGGGTGCTGAGGAGACGGGTGCCGCCCGACGCGCCGCCGCGGAGGCGCTGACCGCGCTGCTGGCCATGGCCGCGCTCGAGCACGAGCTGGCCGAGGCCGCGCTGCTCACCCTCTTCCGCGAGGTCGAGATGCCGCTCCTTCCGGTGCTGACCCGCATGGAGCTGGCGGGCGTGGCGATCGACCGCGACGCCCTGGCGGCCATGTCGGAGGAGTTCGGCGTCGAGCTGGCACGGCTGGAGGGGCGCATCTACGAGCTGGTCGGGCACGACTTCAATATCGGATCGCCCAAGCAGCTCGAGCAGATCCTCTTCCACGAGCTTGAACTGCCGGCGACGAAACGGACGCGAACCGGATTCTCGACCGATGCATCGGTCCTGGAGGAGCTTCGGTCGCAGCACGAGGTCATCGGTCTGATCCTGGAGCACCGCCAGATCGCCAAGCTGAAGTCGACCTACGTTGACGCCCTGCCGACGCTGGTCGGCTCCGACGGCCGGCTGCACACGACCTACCAGCAGGCGGTCGCCTCCACCGGACGCCTGTCCAGCACCGATCCGAACCTGCAGAACATCCCGATTCGCACGCAGCTCGGCCGGCGCATCCGGCGCGCGTTCGTGGCGCCGCCCGGCAAGCTGCTGCTCGGCGCCGATTACTCGCAGCAGGAGCTGCGCATCCTGGCCCACGTGTCCCGTGACGCCGGGCTGAAGGCCGACTTCGCCGCCCACGCGGACATCCACCGCGCGGCTGCGGCACGGGTGCTCGGGATCGAGGCCGACACGGTGACGCACGCGCAGCGCTCGATGGCCAAGATGGTCAACTACGGCATCGCCTACGGCATGAGCGACTTCGGTTTGTCGGACAGATTGAAGATCAGCCGTGAGGAGGCGCAGCTGTTCATCGCGGAGTACTTCAAGGCCTACGAGGGGATCCGCCGTTACACGGTCGAGATCAAGATCCTGGCCCGTGACCAGGGATTCGTCACCACCCTGCTCGGCCGCCGCCGCTATCTGCCGGAGCTGACCGCGCGCAACTCGGCGCTGCGCTCGGCCGGCGAGCGGATGGCGATCAATATGCCGATCCAGGGCACGGCAGCCGATGGAATGAAGATCGCCATGGTGCGGCTCGACGCGGCGCTGCGCGAGCGCGACCTGCCCGAGAGCCGGATGCTCCTGCAGGTCCACGATGAGCTGGTCTTCGAGACGACCGAATCGGAGCTGTCCGTCCTGGCGACAGTGGTCCGCGAAGTGATGGAGGCGGCCCTGCCGCTCGACATTCCGCTCACCGTCGACCTGAAGGCCGGCGACAACTGGGAGCAGATGGACGTGCTCGAGCCATCGATCGATGGCGGATGGCACCGCGCCGGCGCGGCTCCCGAGCCTGAGCCGGAGGACATCCTCGTCGAGGCCGATGCCTGAGCTGCCCGAGGTCGAGACGGTCGCTCGGGACCTCGACCGATGGATCAGGGGAGCACGGATCGTGGACGCGACGGTCAGCTGGGAGCGGACCGTCCGGCACCCGCAGCCGCCTGAGCGTTTCGTGGCAGAGGTTCGCGGTGCGGTCATCTCGCGGGTCGGCCGGCGCGCGAAGACGGTCCTGGTCCACTTCGATGACGGTCGCGTGCTGACCGTCGCGCTGCGCATGACCGGCGCGCTGATCGTGGCGCCGGCAGGGACCCAAGAGGACCGCTACGCGCGCGTCGTCTTCCAGCTCGCCGACGGACGCGAGCTGCGCTATCGCGACGTGCGCAAGTTCGGCCGCATCGGGCTGTGGGAGGGCGGCGGGCTGCGGGCGCGGAAGCGGGTCCGGGAGGCGCGGCCGGCATATCGGGTCGGCGACGTCTTCGCGCGCCACGGCCCGGAGCCGCTGGCGCGCTCGTTCAGCGCGCAGCGCTTCCGCGAGCGGCTGGGGCATCGGTCGGGGAGGCTGAAGTCGCTCCTGCTCGACCAGTCGTTCGTCGCCGGGATTGGCAACATCTACGCGGACGAGGCGCTCTGGCGGGCGCGGCTGCATCCCCTGCGCACCGCGGACACGCTGAACCACGAGGAGTCGCGGCGGCTGCATCGGTCAATCCGGACGGTGCTGCGCCAGGGAGTGCAGAACCGCGGAGCCAGCTTCAGCGACTACGTTGGCGCGGACGGGGAGCCGGGCGAGAACGCCGAGCGGCTCAAGGTCTATCGGCGCACCGGCGAGCCCTGCTACCGCTGCGGTCGCCCCATCAGCCGCATCGTGGTCGGGCAGCGCAGCACGCATTTCTGCCCGCGCTGCCAGGCCTTGCCGGAGGTGATGGAGTGAAGGTGATCGGCCTGACCGGGAACATCGGCTGTGGCAAGAGCAGCGTCGCGGACATGCTGCGTGAGCTCGGCGTGGCGACGATCGACGCGGACGCGCTGGCGCGCGAGATCCGGCAGAACGACGCCGATGCGCGACGGGCGATCGAGCGGCGTTTCGGCACGATCGAGGCACGAAAGCTCGGCGAGATCGCGTTCAGCGACCCGGCGGCGCTCCGAGAACTCGAGGCGATCCTGCATCCGCCGGTGCGCGACGCGGTTCGGTCGCGGCTCGCCGAGCTCGAGGAGGGCGGCGTTGCGGTGGCCAGCGTCGAGGTGATCAAGCTGTTCGAGTCGCCGCTGCACGACGCCTGCGACCAGGCCTGGGTGGTGCGCTGCGACGAGGCCGATGCCTTCGGACGCCTTGCGGCGGCGCGAGGCATGGACGAGGCAACCGTGCGTGCCCGCATGGCGGTGCAGTCCTCGCAGGACGAGAAGGTGGCGCGCGCCGACGTGGTGATCGACAACCGCGGCACGCTCGACGAGACACGGCGGCAGGTGGCCGCCGCGCTCGACGCGCTGCAGGCTTCCTAGGGCGCTGCCTGGCCGACGCGCGGGATCGGTACCGATGGAGGTCCGCTAGAATCGGTGTTCCCCATGCCTGACCTGAAGGTGCACGCGCCATTCGGCCCGACCGGTGACCAGCCAACGGCGATCGTCGAGCTGATCGCTGGGTTGCAGGACGGTCTGAAGCACCAGGTGCTGATGGGTGCGACCGGCACGGGGAAGACCTACACGGCGGCCAAGGTCATCGAGGCGGTGAACCGGCCGACACTGATCATGGCTCACAACAAGACGCTCGCCGCGCAGCTCTACCAGGAGTTCCGCGAATTCTTCCTCGACAACGCGGTCGAGTACTTCGTCAGCTACTACGACTACTTCCAGCCGGAGGCCTATCTGCCCCGGTCCGATACGTACATCGAAAAGGACTCGAGTCGCAACGACGAGATCGACCGATTGCGGCATAACGCCACGCGGGCACTCTTCGAGCGGCGCGACGTGGTGATCGTGGCCTCGGTGAGCGCCATCTACGGGCTGGGGGCCCCGGTCGACTACGGCGCAACGGTGATCAACCTGAAGGTCGGCGGCCGATACCGACGCGACGGTGTCCTGCGCCACCTCGTCGACCTGCAGTACCAGCGCAACGACACCGCCCTGGCACGCGCGCGCTTCCGGGTGCGCGGCGACGTCCTCGAGGTGCAGCCGCCGCACGGCGAATTCATCGTGCGGGTCGATTTCTTCGGTGACGAGGTGGAGCGCATCGTCGAGGTCGACGCGCTCACGGGCGAGGTGCAGTCCGAGCGGCGCGAGGTGAACTTCTACCCGGCGACGCACTACGTCACGCCGCACGACAAGCTGATGGTCGCTGTCGTCGATATCGAGGCCGAGATGGAGGAGCGCGTCGGCCAACTGCGGAACGAGGGCCGCGAGCTCGAAGCGGCGCGCCTTGAGCAGCGCACGCGCTTCGATCTGGAGATGATGCGCGAGGTCGGCTTCTGCTCCGGAATCGAGAACTACTCGCGTCATCTGGCGCGGCGCGAGGCGGGGAGCCGTCCGTGGACGCTGATCGACTACTTCCCGACCGACTTCCTGCTGATCGTCGACGAGAGCCACATCACCATTCCGCAGGTCCACGGCATGTACAAGAACGATCGGACGCGGAAGGAGATCCTGGTCGACTTCGGCTTCCGGCTGCCATCGGCGCTCGACAACCGACCGCTCACCTTCGACGAGTTCGAGGATCACCTCAACCAGGTGATCTACATGTCGGCCACGCCAGGCCCGTACGAGACCGAGCGTGCCGAGCGAGTCGCCGAGCAGCTCATCCGGCCGACCGGCGTGGTCGATCCGCAGATCGCGGTGCGGCCCACCGCCGGACAGATCGACGACCTGCTGGCCGAGATCCGCGACACGATCGAGCGTGGCGAGCGCGCCCTGGTCACGACGCTCACCAAGAAGATGGCCGAGGATCTGGCCGACTACCTCGCCGAGCTGGGCATCAAGGTGCAGTGGCTGCACAGCGAGGTCGACACCCTGGAGCGGGTCGAGATCCTGCGCGACCTGCGGCTGGGCGTCTACGACGTGTTGGTCGGCATCAACCTGCTGCGCGAGGGCCTCGACCTGCCCGAAGTCACCCTGGTCGCCATCCTGGACGCCGACAAGGAGGGCTTCCTGCGTTCCGGGGGCTCGCTGATCCAGGTGATCGGCCGGGCCGCGCGCAATATCGGCGGCCACGTGGTGATGTACGCCGACCGGGTCACCGACTCGATGCGCGCCGCGATCGATGAGACGGATCGGCGTCGCGAGCGACAGACGGCGTACAACCTCGAGCATGGCATCACCCCCGAAACGATCATCAAGGAGATCCGCGACATCAACGACGGGCTCCGCCGCGTGGCCGAGGAGCGCGCCGAGCTCCAGGTCGGCGGCCAGTCGGCCGAAGAGGTGGCGGCGATGATGACCCGCCTTGAGGCGCACATGAAGGAGGCCTCGCGCAATCTCGAGTTCGAGCGAGCCGCTGTGCTGCGCGACGAGATTCTGCAGCTGCGCCGCCTGCGCGAGGAGCTCGACGCCGCCCCCGGCGACATTCCGGCGGACGTCTACGCGGCGGCGGCCATGGACGGCGAGGGACGCGGCCGCGGGCATCGCGAGGTCTTCAGCACGGCGGCGCGGCCGAACATCGTGGCCGCCGGCTCGCGGCGTCGACCGCCCGGACGCCGGCGAGGCTAGCCGTGGCCGGCACCATGCCTCACGCGGTCTTCGTCGAGACGTTCCCGTCGGACGGGGTTGCCGCCTATGCGGCAGAGCTTCCGGGCTGCGCAACGTTCGACCTGACCGATGTCGATGCCGTGGCCGCCATTCCACTCCGCGTCGCGCGTTTCACGGCCTGGCTGCGATCGGCCGGTGAGGCGGCGCCCGAGTTCGTCGGCGACAACTGGTACGAGGTCGAGCGAGCCGCGGCCACGCCCGATGCGCGCGCCGGCTTCTCCCTCGACGAGCTGCCGCCATCCGACGAAGAGCTCGCGCGCTACCTGCGCTGGCTCGAGCTTGCTCGCGAGGAGCTCGCCGACGCGCTCGACGCCTGCGGGCCGGAGTCCGCGGCCGATGCGCTGGACGCCATCGCCAACCAGGATGCGGCGTTCATCAAGGCCCTCGGTGGCGCGGTGCCGGCCGAGGGGGTTGACCCCATCGATCGCCTCTACGCCAACCGCCAGGCGCTCACCGACGCGCTCGAGACGGCCGGCTCCACGGGCGACGGGGTGCGGCGCGTACTGCGCCTCGCGATCGCCGACGATCTGCGAGCCGTGGATCGCCTGCGGGGCGGGGAGGCGTCGCTCTGAGCGTGTCGCCGGACCTCGGGCTGGCGGCGGTTGCTCCGAAGCGCGTCCGCCACACCGGTGCGTGGCACCTGCCGACGCCGCGACGTGCCCCGCTCGGCACGCCGCTGCGCGCGCTGCAGGACGCGATGCCCGCGTGCGACGGCGCGGCGCCCGTCCTTTCCGGCGACGGCAGCGAACGGGCCATGCTGATCGGCCAGGCACCCGGTTGGCGGGAGATCGAGACCGGAGTCCCCTTCGCGTGGGACGCCGGCAAGCGCCTCGTCGGCTGGCTGGAGCTGGCCGGCGTCAGCGCGGCGGACTTCCGCGAGCGCTGGTACGTCACCTCGGTCGGGAAGTGTTATCCGGGTCGGGCGCCCGGTGCATCGGTCGACAAACCACCATCCCGCGCCGAGATCCTGCGCTGGGGACCCATCCTGCTCGAGGAGCTGGGCCTGCTCGAGCCGCGGTTGGTGCTGCTGGTCGGTGGGCTGGCGCATCGGTTTGCGTTCGGACCGGGTGCGCGCTTGGATGCGCTGGTCGGACGGGAGCTCGCCTGGCCGGCGGCGCCTGGCGCATCGGTCGTGTGCCTGCCGCATCCCTCGGGTGCCTCGACCTGGCTGAATGATTCGGCACATGGCGACCTGTGGCGGCGGGGGATCGAGATCCTGGCGCAGCGCTGGTCCGCGCTGTGAAGCCCGAGGAACCGCAGGAGCACGACGTCCTTGCCGCCACGCCGAAGACGTCGGCCGGACGCGAGCGCCTGGTGTGGACGGGGCTGGTCGTCGGCGTCGGATTGCTGATCTTCGTCCTGATGGTCGCGAGCAGCTTTCTGCCGACGCGGCCGGACCTCCAGCGAGTGACGGTTGCCGATGTGCTTGGCTCAGCGAGGTCCGCCGCCGACCGGTTCGGGAGTCACGAGATCCGTGTCGTCGGCTGGTACGTCACCCTCACCGCGACCTGCCGAGGGGACGCCGGCGGCGCCGATGCCTCGGTCGCCTGGCTGCAGCGCGACTGCCCGCTCCGCGTGCTTCTGCCCGACCGGCCGGAGGCCAATGTGGACCAGGCCGACCTCGAAACCCGCGGACTGCGACTAACGGCGCCAACGGGCGAGCCTTTTCCGCCGCCAACCGCGCTGGGCACCGGCACGGCGGGCATGGAGGAGCTCGTCTTCATCGGGCATTTCGACGACGCGGGCGCGGCCGGCTGCATTCCGCAGCGCGCGGATCGCTGCCGCAACACGTTCGTGGCGATCGACTACGACCCGCTCATCCACTGAGCCGCGGCGCGGCTAGTTCAGGCCGACTTCGTCGTCGCAGCCGCCGGGTCCGTGATCGCAGCTCTGCGCCAGCAGGTGGGCACCAGTCATCGACAGCAGCGCGTCGATGACGGTCTCCTCAGATTCGATCGGGATCGAGCGCAGCGCCATCTCGACGCGGTTCGACAGAACTGCCGACATCGACTCGCTGGCGCTGAACGTGCGCCACCCGTCGTCCTCGTCGTAGATGACGATGCCGTAGCCCTTGACTGCCACCGAGATCATCGGTCGCCTTGCTCCATTCGTACTGTGCGGGTCCTATGCAAGGATCATGCGCGCTGCCGGGCTGCGGGCCAACTGTGCAGGTCCGCACGCAACAGCACACCTCCGCCCAGAAGTTGAGCTGCGGCCGGACTGGCACGAGGTGGAGGCAAATGACGGAGGAACTGCAAGGCGGGCCGGAACCTCGGGAGCAATCGAACAGGTGTTCGCATCGGTCTGGTAAAATGGGCCGATGCCCTCCGATCGGATCGTCGTGCGCGGCGCGCGCGAGCACAACCTCAAGAACATCGACGTGGAGATGCCGCGCGATCGCCTGATCGTGATTACCGGGCTTTCAGGCAGCGGCAAGTCGAGTCTCGCTTTCGACACGATCTACGCGGAGGGCCAGCGCCGCTACGTCGAGTCGCTGTCGGCCTATGCGCGCCAGTTCCTGGGTCAGATGGAGAAGCCGGACGTCGACCAGATCGACGGCCTGTCCCCGGCGATCAGCATCGACCAGAAGGGCGCCTCGCGAAACCCGCGATCGACGGTCGGCACAGTCACCGAGATTTATGACTACCTGCGGTTGCTCTTCGCGCGCATCGGTCGCATGCATTGCCCGATCTGCGGTCGCGAGATCAGTCGTCAGACGGTGCAGCAGATCGTGGATCAGCTCTACGAGCTGCCCGACGACACGCGGCTGATGATCATGGCGCCGCTGGTGGCCGACCGGAAGGGTGAGCACGAGAAGGTGCTTGCCGGCGCCCGGCAGGCCGGCTTCGTGCGCGTCCGGGTGGATGGCGAGCTGCGCGACCTCGATGAGGAGATCAGCCTCGACAAGAAGTTCAAGCACAGCATCGAGGTCGTGGTCGACCGCCTGGTCGTTCGCCAGACCGATGACGACGGGCTCATGCGGCCCGATGCGGGCCGCATGGCGGACTCGCTGGAGACGGCGCTACGGCTGACCGAGGGCATGGTCCTGGTCCACTTTCCCGATGAGGGCACCGAGCGCATGTTCAGCGAGCGGTACGCCTGCCCGGAGCATGGCGGCTCGTTCGAGGATCCCGCGCCGCGTAACTTCAGCTTCAACTCGCCGCACGGCGCCTGCCCGGGCTGCACCGGGCTCGGCAGCCGGCTCGAGATCGATCCGGACCTGGTCCTGCCGAACCGTGGACTCAGCCTGAACGACGGAGCGATCGTGCCGTGGCGACGGATGGTGGCCACCGAGTCGTGGTTCAGCAAGATCCTGGATGCCGTCGCGGCGCATTACCGCTTCCGCATGGACGTGCCGGTCGCGTCGCTGCCCGAGAAGGCACTCCAGATCCTGCTCTACGGCAACAGCGGCGAGCGGATCGAGGTGAAGTACCGATCGCGCCAGGGCCGGACCCACACCTTCCGCACCACCTTCGAAGGGATCATCCCGAACCTCGAGCGGCGCTATCGCGAGACCAGCTCGGAGATGATGAAGACCGAGATCGAGCGCTACATGACCACCAAGCCGTGTCCCACCTGCGGCGGCATGCGGCTCAAGCCCGAGTCGCTGGCGGTGACCGTCGGCGGACGCAACATCATCGACACCACCCGCCTGTCGGTGACCGATGCGCTGGCATGGTACGGCTCGCTCTCCGAGCGCCTGACCGATCGCGAGAACCAGATCGCGCGGCAGGTGCTCAAGGAGATCCGGGTACGGCTGCGCTTCCTGGTGGATGTCGGGCTCGACTATCTGACGCTCGATCGTGCCTCCGGCACGCTGAGTGGCGGCGAGGCGCAGCGCATCCGGCTGGCGACGCAGATCGGGTCGAGCCTGATGGGCGTGCTCTACATCCTCGACGAACCGTCGATCGGGCTTCACCAGCGTGACAACGACCGGCTCATCGCCACGCTGGTGCGGCTGCGTGACCTCGGCAACACGTTGCTCGTGGTCGAGCACGACGAGGAGACGATCCGTTCCGCGGATTGGGTGATCGACATCGGGCCGGCTGCGGGCGAGCACGGGGGCGAGCTGATTCATTCCGGCCCGCTGAGCGAGCTGCTGCGCAACGAGCGTTCGATCACCGCCGACTACCTGCGTGGCGACCGCTCCATTCCGGTGCCGAAGCGCCGGCGGCGTGGCAGCGGGGAGTGGCTCACCATCCGGGGAGCCGCCGAGAACAACCTGCGCGGCATCGACGTCGGCTTCCCGCTGGGCCGCTTCGTGGCGGTCACCGGGGTGAGCGGCTCCGGCAAGTCGTCGCTGGTGACCCAGATCCTGTACCCGGCACTCGCCCAGCAGGTCTGGGGGTCGCGCGACCGACCCGGTGCGCACGCCGGCATCGACGGTCTGGAGCACGTGGACAAGGTGATCCAGATCGACCAGTCGCCGATCGGTCGCACGCCGCGCTCCAATCCGGCGACCTACACCGGTCTGTGGGCGCCGCTGCGTGAGCTGCTCGCCGCCGTCCCCGAGGCGCGGCTGCGTGGCTACAAGCCGGGGCGCTTCTCGTTCAACGTCAAGGGCGGCCGCTGCGAGGCCTGCCAGGGCGCCGGCATCGTGCAGATCGAGATGCACTTTCTGCCCGATGTGTACGTCCAGTGCGAGGTCTGCAAGGGGCAGCGTTACAACCGCGAAACGCTCGAGATCCATTACAAAGGGAAGAACGTCGCCGAGATTTTGGAGATGACCGTTGATGAAACGCTGCGCTTCTTCTCGGCGGTGCCGTCGATCCGCAACAAGCTGCAGACCCTGCACGACGTGGGGATGGGCTATATCCATCTCGGGCAGCCGGCCACCACCCTGTCCGGCGGTGAGGCGCAGCGGGTCAAGCTCGCCACCGAGCTGTCGAAGCGATCGACCGGCCGCACGGTCTACATCCTCGACGAGCCGACCACCGGCCTGCACTTCGACGACGTGGCCCGTCTGCTCACGGTCCTGCAGCGCCTGGCCGATGCCGGCAATACCGTGGTGGTCATCGAGCACAATCTCGACGTGATCAAGAGCGCCGACTGGGTCATCGACCTCGGTCCGGAGGGCGGCAATGCCGGCGGCGCGGTCATCGCGGCGGGAACCCCGGAGCAGATCGCGCGGACGCCGGAGTCGTACACGGGCCATTATCTGCGCCGCGTCCTGGGTCTGCCAGAGGTCGAGGCATCCCTCGAGCAGGTGCCTCGCGAAGCCGCCGCCGCGGTCGGCTAGCTCGGATGGGTATCCTTGCGCGCATGCCGAATCGCGATGAGGCCCTGGCGCTTCTCCTCGAATGGAACGAGAACCCTTCATTGCGCAAGCACGGTCTGCTCGTCGAAGCGGGCGTGCGCGGCTACGCAGCCGATGACGCACTGGACGCGGCGACCGTTGAGCGCTGGGGGATCGCGGGATTGCTCCACGATCTTGACTACGAGCGTCATCCGGAGGCCTCGACGCACGGCGCAATCGGCGCCGACGAGATGGAGCGTCGCGGATACGATCCGGAGCTCGTCCACGCGGTTCGAGCCCACAACGACGCCCTCAGCATTGCGCGGGAGAGCCGGCTCGACCATCTGGTGTACGGCTGCGACGAGCTGGCGGGCTTCCTGGTCGCCGTCGCGCTGATGCGGCCGAGCAGGAAGCTGGCGGACGTCGAGCCCGCGAACGTTCGCAAGCGCATGAAGGACAAGGCCTTCGCGCGTGCCGTGCCGCGGGAGATGCTGCTGGCTGGCGCCGATGAGATCGGCCTGGACTTTGACGAGCACGTGAGCCGCATGGTCGCCTACCTCAACGTGATCGCTGCGGAGGTGGGGCTGTAGCGCCCATCTCGGCCAGGAAGCGCGACGGGCGGCTCGGGTCGAAGGCGAGGACCAGCCGGCGCGTGGCTCGGGTCAACGCGACGTACGCCAGCCGCCGTTCCTCCTCGAGCGCGCGCTCCGGGTTGCTGGCGTCGACCAGCGCCCGGCGGTTCGGGAAGCGTTCGTCCTCGAATCCGACGATGACGACGAGCGGCCACTCGCGCCCCTTGGCGCCATGGACGGTAACCAGCTCGATCGGCGCCTCGGGATCGCGCAGCAACGCCAGGCGGGCACGCGCTGCGTCGTAGCCGGCGATGAACGCGTCGCTGCGGTTGAAGGCAGCGGCCCAGCCCAGGGCGGCGTCGAGCGCGGCATGATCTTCGTCGCCTAGCGTGTCGTTGCCATCGCCGTGACGCCACCCGCGACCGGCGCGCAAGCGCAGCAGCGCTCCGAACGGCGCGGCGGACGGTGGGACACGTCGGAGGTCGTCGACCAGCGCCACGACCGGCTCGGCCTCGGCAGGGGCCGGTAACGAGGTCGCATGCGGCACACCCGCGCGCAGCAGCGCCAGCGAGACCGGGCCCAGCTCCGTCCGGGTGCGGGCCAGGAAGCAGGCGCAGCGGCCGGCATCGGCTTCGGAAACTGCCAGACGGACCAGGCGCTCGGGCCAATCCGAACCGGTGGTCGCCACGCTGAAGACCGACGCGTCGGACAACGCCGTGCTCGGCGCCGCCTCGATCCGCTTGGCGAAGCGTTCGCGGTTCGCGTCGATCAGGCGCCGCGAGGCCGCGACCACGGCGGCCGGGCAACGATAGTTCGTCGCGAGCTGGACGCGGTGCGCGTCGGGATAGTCGACGGCGAAGTCAAGGATGCGGCGCACGTCGGCCAGGCGCCAGGCATAGATCGTCTGGTCGTCGTCGCCTACCACGAACAGGTTGTACTCGGGGGCTGCGAGGAGGCGGACCATGCGCAGCTGTGCGGCATCCACGTCCTGGAACTCGTCGACGCAGACATGCGTGAACCGTGACTGCCAGCGCAGCCTGAGGCGAGGATCAGTCTGCAGCAGCTCGACGGCTCGGACGACGAGGTCGTCGAAGTCGATCGCGCCGCGGGCGGCGAGCAGCGCGGCATATTCGGCCAGCACGGCGCCCGCCCCGGGCGGGGGTGGACGTCCCTCCACCTTCCAGGCGGACAGGAGCGTGTCGAGCTCCGCCACTTCGTGAAGTGGTGTCTCCTCCTCAGGGCGGCCGGCGGCGCAACGTCGGCGTGCCGCGCGCAGCAGCGGCATCCGGTCGGCCACCAGCCGCACCGCCGAACCGTTGTCGAGCAGGACCTGGCGGGCCAACGCATGCAGGGTGCGCACCTCGATCTCGGCGGCGGTCGGCAGCTGCGGCACGAGGCGAGCGGCAATCCGGGCGCTGAGCTCGAGCGCCGCGTCGCGGTTGAAGGTGACCACCAGGATGGCCGACGGCGCCACGCCCCGCGACAGCAGGACGCCGAGCCGCGCGATCAGGGTCGTGGTCTTGCCGCTGCCCGCGGGCGCAATGATCTGCGCCGGACCGTCAGGAAGCGTCGCTGCGGCGCGCTGCTCGGGGTCGAGTCGGTCAAGGAGTGGATCCACCCCGAGGGCGGTGGATACGGCCGTAGTCACCATCTGCCGCAGTTTGGCCGCCGGTCCTTACCGGTCGCTTATCAGCGGCTTACCGCGGGCCGCGACTACGACTGGTCATCGTCGCCAACGACAAACAGGTTGCACTCCGGCGTCGACAGCAGCTGCACGAGCCGGAGCTGTGCCGCGTTGCCCTCAGATCTTGGAGACTGCCTAAGTCGCTTCACCTCGACGTAGCCCTCGCTGGCTGACCGGTCGATCATGATGTTCGAGCGCTGCAGTTTATGGGGCCGGGATGGCAACTCAGGGGATGTTGACGAGCGGCTACCGCCTGGATCCCGCCGATGCGGCGATCATGCTCGAAGCTTGGCCGGCCGACCAACCCGGGCCAGGACGTCCGCTAGCGACGGCGCTAGCCCTCAAGGTCGCTGGCGGGTGGCAGGGTCCTCAGTTCGACGCGCGGCGAAAGCAGGAGCCGTGGCGAGGTGGTGCCTGGCACACCCCGTTGGGTTGGATAACGAAAAGGGAGATTTCGGTGATGCCGCCTCAGGCTGGCGACTGCGGTCACCGCTTGAAGCACTGAGAGCGTATGCTAACGGCGGCGCGAAGCCGAGTCTGATGCCAAGCGTGGCTAGGGCGACAGGGCCGACCGCGGCGGCATTGCCTACGAGGAGCGAGTTGAGTTCCGCCAACCTGGCCTTCGAACTGCATTTGCTGCGTGCGATAGAATTCAAAGTCACAGGTTGACGCGGAGAGTGGGGATTGAGGCACCACCGAAACTGCCGCGGGAGTATCTTGTCTGAGGTCGCTCGCTTCGTCGACCACCGTCGGAACGATCTCCGGCGCGCCGTCTCCCTCGCGTTCGCGATCGTCTTCTCCATGGCGTGCGTCCTCGGGATAACCTCTGTCGCCCACGGGGCCGAGGGCCAGAGCAGGCCCAGAACGGGCTCTCCCTGCTTCCCTGCAGCCACGCCGCCTGTCGTTGGTTCGGTCGATATGCCGCAACTTAGCAGGTCGCTAGCGTACGGCAGGGGATCGGTAACGCAGAGGGGCCCGCTCCATGCGTGCGCACTCGACCCGTCCGTGGCGATCGACTCAGGCGGTGGCCTCGGCGCGGAGGCAGAAGGTGATGCGTCGCCAGAGCAGGACCAGCCGACCGACTCGCTGAGTGCCCCACCGGTCGACGCGGACGCTGATGAGTCTCCAGCACTGGGAACCGCGGCGGGGGATGTCGTTACGCTAACCGATGGCATCCAACCACCCGCCGTGAATGAGACTGGTGCGCCATCGGACGCGCCGGACCAGGCAGCCGAGAACCTCACCGTTCAGTCACCGGATACCGATCTCCAAGCGTCCGTGCCAGCGATCGTCCCAGCCGTGACCCAGCCGCAGGGTGCCGGCGAACTAATGGACGCGGACGCACCGCTACCGCAGCAGGACCAGACCGTAGCCAGCGACCAGCTACCGCCTGCGGACGGTGGCGCTGTGGACACCGCGATCGGCCAGCCGATGTATGGAATCGAGCCGTTTGAGGAGGCTGCAGCCGAGCGAGATCTCCTAGCGACGATAGCGCCGCTGCACACGGTGGTCATTCGGGACGACGGTGATTTCACACGGGGGCCCTCAGCCGGGAAGGCAGCGGATGCCGTGATGACCGCGCCTGTGGTCCGCGGCTCGCCGACACCCGTCATCGAGGCTCATCCGATGGCGGCGGCGCGCCACGCGCGAGAGCGGACGGCAAAGGAGACTTCGAAGACTGCGACCGATGGATTGATGTTGGAGGACTCGGGCGCAATCGTGGCCGTGTTGGCGGCACCTCGGGCGGTGCCCACTGCGGTCGCGGTCGCGATTGAGTTCGGCCGTGCTGGGAGCGGGTGGGCAGGCTCGTTTGTGTTCAACGTGTGGCTCAGACGACAGCTCCGTGAGCGGCGGATGACGCAGCGACAGCTGGCGGCCAAGTCCGGAGTGAACCACTCAACGATCTCGCGGCTGCTCCGAGAGGAACGCACGCCAAACCTCGAGACCGCGACCAAGCTTGCGCGGGCGGTCAAGCAGGTCGGAGCGGACGACGACGTGGTGAGATACTTTGACGCCCTGTCGACCGCGACAATCTCTCCAATGCAACGCGTCGAAGCGGCGCTGCGCGGGGACGATGAACTTGACGACGAAGATGTCCACCGGCTCATGGATGCCTACCTGGACGTTCGCGCGAAACACCGCCTGAAACCGGCGGCTGCCTCGAAGGGGGACATCGCGTACGCCACGTCGAAGCGCCTCGGTTAGGGGTGTTGGGCGTACGGTGGAATCGGCGATCGAGGCGTCAAGGAGCGCTGGGGTCAGGGCTTCGGGTCGTCCTCAAGCGTCCGAATTCGATTGTGACTCGCGCGCGGCTGGTCCCGACGGCACCCTGTCATCTCGACCGACGAGGCGGCGGATTTCGCCGCACCGGGCTGAAGCCAGTGGTTTGGGTCACAGTGGCACATCTCGCGGCGTGGACATCTCGGCCAGCCACAGCACGGTGCGCCAGTTGCGCATCGTCGCGGCGAACGGCAGCCGGCAGCCGGTGCGGGTTGAGCAGCGCGGCAGGCGACCGGAAAAGTCGCCGTCACCATCCGAGGAACGTTTGCAGCGAGTCCGGGTTAGCTCACTGTGACGGTGGCCTTCATGCCGGCGGGGTAGTGACCCTGCTCATGGCAGCCGGCGATGACACTGCCGGCATTGGCAAAGGTGTGGCGTAGGGTCTTGACCTGGCCTGCCTCCACGAAGATCCCGTTGGCTTCGTCCTGCTGCATGCCGCCCATCTGGCCCATCTCGGTCTCATGATGGTCTTGGGCGTTCTCGTCGCCGAGGAAGAACTCGTGCCGGAGCTTCCCGGTGTTTTCGACGACGAAATCGACCGTCTCCCCAGCCCTGACCGGCATGTCGGCCGGCTCGAAGCGCAGCTGATCGCTCATCGCCACCTGGATCTGGCGCACGCCGCCGCCAGATGAGACGCTGGGAGAAGCAGAGGTTGAGCAGGCGGCGAGCAGTAGTCCAAGAGCTAGCGCGGCAACGAACGCGATTCGACGCATGAGGTTCTCCTTTGCTAAGTCGGGCGACAGCTTATCGGTCTACAGGCTGATCAGCAGCCCGAGGCTCATGGCGACCACTGCCAGTGCCAGGCCGGCCTTCACCCACGGGCTGTTCGCCCGGTTCCAGCGGCCGAGCTGACCGAGCACGCGGCGATTGCTGATCGCGCCGAGCAGCACCAACAGGGGGACGATGAAAGCGATGTTGTAGAGCGCCAGCAGAGCGAAGCCGGTGATCCCGCCGCCCGAGGCGTGGAGCACGGCCACGATGTCGAGGTAGATCGCACCCGAGCAGGGCACCGTGCAGATCCCCACCAGCACGCCGGCGATCAGCATCCCGGCGAGGCCGCCGCGCTCCATGGCCTTGTGCATCCAACCGTGGGTGGCGTGTGGCGCCGCCATGGCCGGGCCCCAGCCGGGGAGGAGGATGTCCTTGATCATCCAGAGGGCCATCACCAGGGCGAGGATGACGGCCACCCGCGTAACGAGGTGGTCCTCGCCGAGCCAGCCCAGGAAGCTGAACAGGCCCAGGCCGATGAGGAAGTAGGTGACCCACACGGCGCCGACGTACAGCGAGCCGGCGCCCAGCAGGCGCTGGCGGGCGAGCTGGGTGGGAGTGCCGTCAGCGGTCACCGCGTTGATCATGGTCAACGTGTAGGTCGCGAACAGGACCAGCAATGCGAAGGCGCAGGGATTCAGACCGTCCGCCACTCCCGAGACGAGCACCGTTGGCACGGTCAGCCCGCCGAACGCGGCGGTGTTGAAGGGGACGGCCAGCACGATGCTCGATGCGACAACCGTGACCGCGACAAGCGCTCCTGCAAGGATGATCGCCGGTCGTGGCAGGCCAAACAGCAGCGGCGTGGCAGTCAGGGCCGCCAGGCCGCGTGGGTTGGCGGGGGTGGTCACCCGATGATCGTGCCCCACCTTCAGACGGCCTGCACGCGCAGCGTCCCATGCATGGTCGGACTCTCCTTGCCGCCGCAGCATGAGTCGCAGTAGAAGTCATAGTCGCCTGGCGTGGTTGGAGCCGTGATCTGGATCGTCTTGCGCGACTCGGCCGGCAGCTTCTCGTTGATGCCCAGCTCGGGTGCGATGAGCGTGTGCAACCCGCCGCCATCCAGATGCATGGCGTTGTCCGTGTTCCACCAATCGATGGTCAGCGTCTCGCCCGGCTTCGCGACGAGCACGTTCGGGGAATAACCGGCCATGCTGATGCGCATCGTGATGACGCTGCCGGTGTCGGTTGGCCGGCCGAAGAAATCACCGAAACCAACGACCAGGCCGGCTCCGAGGACCAGGACCACGACCCCTCCGGCCAACAGGTAGCGCAGCAGCCCGGGGTTGCTGCGCTCTGTCTCGGACCGATACTTCTGTGCCCGTCCGGTATCGTGCCGGCCGCTCATGGTTGCGGATTCGCGGTCGTTCGCGGGCCCATCATCCCGGAGTCCCACTGGCCGCCCATCATCCCCGAGCCCATCATCCCCGAGCCCATCATCCCCGAGCCCCAGCGGCCGCCCATCATCTGGGTCATCTCGGCCCGATAGTCTCCGGCGCCACTGGAGCCTGAGTTTCCAATTACCAGCCCGCCAGCCGCACCTGCGAGCAGGCCGAAGGCTAGGGTTCCCGCAGCAATCGCCGCGGCCACTCTCCTGTTCATCGTGTTCCTCCAATAGGTTCGTCGAGGATCTGCAGCGCGTGGCGGTACTCGTCCTCGCCGATCTCGCCGCGGGCGTAACGGGCACGTAGGAGATCGCGCGGATCCGCCTCCGTCGACTCGCGGCGCCAGCCGCCCACAACCAGCCAAATCATCACCAGGAGGGCGACGATCCAGACCGCCGTCCAGATCCAGCCGCCCAAGGTCATGCCCCAGGCTCCAGTCATCATCGCCATGCCTCCGTTTGGTTCGGGCACGTGCCCGTCAGACTTCAGGCTAGGTGCCGGAGCTCACGAGTCCATGCCCGATGAAGGCAAGCTCTGCTCAAGACTGGGTCAAGACGCTCGCGGGTTGCTCGCCACCATCGGCTCGTTCATGCTGACTGTGTGGCATCCAGGCATGTGGTTGAGTTCTTGTGGTTCTCGGACTGTCCGAACAAGGACGCTGCTCGAGCCCTCCTTCACGAGGTCATTGCCGAAGTTGGCGCAGGGTCGCTGATTCGCGAGACCGACGCGAGCGATCCAATGGTCGCGACTGCCAATCGGTTTCCTGGCTCACCGACGATTCGGATTGACGGGCTCGACGTGGAGCCCGCGTTTTCTGACCCGGGTGACTACACCCCACGCTGTCGCCTGTACCGCACGCTCGATGCGCGCTTGCGGGGCCTGCCCGAGCGGCGATGGATTGCCGACATGCTCCGGGCTGAAGCCCCTGAAGGTGTGGCTTAGCCTGCCGCGGGCAGCGCCACGAAGAAGGTCGCACCGCGCCCAGGCCCGTCGCTCTGCGCCCACACCCGCCCGCCCATCGCCGAGGCCAGCGCACGAGCGATCGCCAGCCCGATGCCGGAGCCGCCCAGTACCCTCGAGCGCGACGGGTCCACGCGGTAGAAGCGCTCGAACACCATCTGCCGTTGTTCAGGACTGAGTCCGGGCCCCTCATCGGCGACCGAGAAGACGATCTCGCCGTCGGACGCCACCGCAGACAGCGTGATGGGGGAGCCTTCGGGGCTGTAGCGCAGCGCGTTGGCCAGGTAATTGCCCAAGATCTGGAGAAGCCGATCACGGTCCGCCATGACCAACGCGCCCGACCCGTCCGAAGCCAGACGGAGGTCGATCTGACGGCGCTGCGCCTCGGGGGCGAAGCGGTCAGCGACGTCTCGGAGGGCCTCGGCCACCGCGATGTGGCTGGTTACCAGCGGCAGCTCATGGGCCTCAGCACGCCACAGGTCCTGCAGGTCATTCACCAACCTGGTCAGGCGCGCGGTCTCGACCCGCAGCAAGGTCCAGGTCTGCGGCCCGGCGCTGATGACTCCATCCTCCAGGCCCTCGAGGTAGCCATCCAGGGTGGTGAGCGGGGTGCGCAGCTCGTGCGCCACGTCGCCCACCAGCTGCAGCCGGCGGCGCTCGGTCGTCTCCAGCGAGGTGGTCATCTGGTTGAAGGCGGTGGCCAGCTCGCCCACCTCCCCGGGGTCGTCGACCGGCACGCGCTCGGCGTAGTGGCCCTGCGCAATGCGGCGCGCCGCCGCCACCACGCGGCCCACCGGCCCGGCGATCCGGGCGGAGAGCGCCAGGCTGACGACGGTTGCCGCTCCGAGAGCCGTCAGGGTCGCGGCCAGCAGCGAGGTGCGGATGGCATCCTGGAAGGCGTTGAGCGTCAGGCTATCCATCATCGAGCCGGCCGGATCGCCCGGCGGGTGCCCCATCGCCTCTTCGAAGTAGCCAGGGCCCACCAGGCTGACACCGATGAGCACGGTGCCGAGCGCGGCGGCGGCGACCACCAGGTTGGCGACGAGCAGCCGCCCGCGAAGCCCCCGCGGGACGAGCCTCATGCCGGCTCCCGGAGGCGGAAACCGATGCCCCGCACGGTCTCGATCAGATCGCCGGTGGATGCGTCGCCGGCGAGCTTGCGCCGCAGCTTGGCGATGTGGACGTCGAGGACATGGTCATCGCCGAAGTAATCCACGCCCCACACCTGGTCCAGGAGCGACTGGCGAGCAGCAACCACCCCAGGATCTCGTGCCAGTGCGGCCAGCAGATCGAACTCGATGGCGGTGAGCGCCACCTCGCGGCCGGCAACCGTGGCCTTGCGACGGGCGACGTCCACGGAGAGGGTACCCAAGGCGCGGGGCGCGGTGGTCGCCTGGGGTCCCCGCGGGCGGCGCAGCAGGGCCTTGATGCGGGCCAACAGCTCCCGCGGCGAGAACGGTTTCACGAGATAGTCATCCGCACCCACGGAAAGGCCGACCACGCGGTCGATCTCCTCCCCTCGGGCGGTGAGCATGATCACGTACACGTCCGAGAAGGTCCGGATCTGGCGGCAGACCTCGATACCATCGAGCCCCGGCAGCATGACATCCAGCACCACCACATCCGGTGCGTGCTCGCGGACCGCCGCGACGGCCGCGGGGCCGTCAGCCGCGGTTAGTACCTCCATCCCCTCGCGGCGAAGATAGCCGCGCACCAGCTCGACGATCGGCGGCTCGTCGTCAACGACGAGCACGCGCGGTGGCGCAGGCGAGCTGGTCGGAATCGCGGGTGTCGCGGTCATGGCGAGAGGTTAGATGCGTCCCGCTGTGGCCGCAACGGGCCGAACGGCCTAGGCGCGCGGACGGTTGGACCGATGTCCCACTCCGTCGTAGCACGCCACTGGACGATCTCCTGCCACTCGCCCCGATGCGCCAAGCCCCGCGGCGCGGCTCAGGCCGCTCTCAGGGTTGTCTCATGCAGCGCTCAGGTTGGAGGACTAATCTGCGGATGATTCTCTGGTCCGCACGAAAGGACGTTGTGTTCGAGGTCACGAGCATGCGGAGTGGTGAGCGTGGAGAGCGACGGTCGTGGCGCCGGAGGGGCACAGGCCTTGGCAGCCGATTTCAGGGCGAGGGGGCGCTGCCGGGCCCGATGATGACCTGCAGTCAGGCAGTTGCCATCGATAAGGACCGACGATGACCGACAGCGAACCAGTTCGAGTTCTGGTCGTCGACGACGACGAGAAGATCCGCACCGCGCTGCGGAGGGGGCTGAGCTACGAGGGCTACCGCGTTGTCGTGGCGGCCAGCGGCGAGGAGGCGCTGGTGAAGGCGCGCGAGCTCCTGCCGGCACTGGTCGTCCTTGATGTCATGCTGCCGGGCATCGACGGGCTGGAGGTCTGCCGCCGTCTACGCGCCGCTGGGGATGAGGTCGCCATCCTGATGCTGACCGCCCGCGACGAGGTCCGCGACCGGGTCAGCGGTTTGGAGACCGGAGCCGATGACTACCTGGCTAAGCCTTTCAGCTTCGAGGAGCTGCTGGCACGCATCCACGCCCTCCTGCGGCGGGCGAGCGCCTCAGCCGGCGAGATTCTGCACTTCGCCGACCTGGTGGTCGATGTCGACGCGCGCGAAGCGCGCCGTGGCACCCGGCTGATCGAGCTCACCACCACCGAGTTCAACCTGCTGCTGCTGTTCGCGCGTCACACCCGCAAGGTTCTGACCCGCGACGTGATCCTCGATCGGGTGTGGTCGTATGACTTCGAGGGTGAGTCGAACATCCTCGAGGTCTACGTGCGCTACCTGCGCAGCAAGCTCGAGGCAGGCGGCGAGCCGCGCCTGATCCATACCGTGCGCGGCGTCGGCTACGTGTTGAAGTAAGTGCGCCTGCGACTGCCTGCGCTGTCGCTGCGCGCTCGCCTGGCGCTGCTGTACACCGGGTTGCTGGCGACCGCCCTGCTCCTCTTCGGAGGCGGCGGTTTCCTCGTTCTGCGCGACCAGCTCGAACGCTCCTTTGACGCCGGTCTGGAGGCTAATGTCGAGCACGCCGGGGGCGCCTTCGCCCTGGACGTGACTGCTGACGGGCAGCTCCGCCCGTCGACGCGCCTGCTCCAGCAGCTGGCCTCGACGGGCGGCCGGGTCGTGGTTCTCGACCGGCAGGGCCGCCAGCTGGCCGACT
The DNA here is from genome assembly GCA_038250515.1 of Candidatus Limnocylindria bacterium. Taxonomy (GTDB): domain Bacteria; phylum Chloroflexota; class Limnocylindria; order QHBO01; family QHBO01; genus JAICUY01. The sequence continues at coordinate 10,330 of JBBSCG010000013.1, read as the reverse complement.
CCGCTCCGCGCGCGCCCGAGCTGCCCATCGTCGCGGATGATCTCACCCTCGTCGCCGTGCGCGCCGTGCGCTCCGTGACCGTCGCCGGGCAGCCCTACCGGCTGACGGTTGAGCCGATCACCACGAATACCGAACTGGTCGGGTACGTCGCCTGGGCCAGCCCGACCGCCGATCTCGAGGGCGTGCTGCGCACCATTGGCGGCGCGCTGCTCCTCGGAGGGGTGGTGCTCATCGGCCTGGCCCTCGCCGTCGGCTGGCTGCTGGCACGCCGTGCCCTGGCGCCGATGGTCGCGGTGACTGAGACGGCACGCGCGATCTCGCTCTCCGGCGACTTCGCGGCCCGGGTCCAGGCGCAGACGCCGCACGACGAGGTGGGCGAGCTGGCGCTCGCCTTCAACGAGATGCTCATCGCCCTCGAGGAGAGCCATCAGGCCCTCCAGCGCTTCCTGGGCGACACCTCGCACCAGTTGCGCACCCCGCTGACCAGCATCCGCGCCAACCTCGACCTGGCCCGGCGCCCGGACTTGGCAGCCGAGGAGCGTCAGGCGCTGTTAGGCGATGCGACGGCCGAGGCCGAGCGGATGTCCGGTCTGGTCAGCGATCTGCTGGCACTGGCGCGCGCCGAAGCCGGGGCGCGGCTCGAGTTCGCGCCAGTGGCGCTCGACGAGGTGCTGATCGAGTGCGTCCGCCAGGAGCGCCCAGCGGCCGGCGACGTGCGCGTGACCCTCAGCCGCGTGGAGCCGGTCCGCGTCATGGGCGACCGGGATCGGCTCAAGGAGCTGCTGCTCATTCTGGTCGACAACGCCGTCCGTTATACGCCACCCAGCGGCCATGTTGCGGCGAGCCTCGAGGCGCACGACGGACGGGTGATCGTCACCGTCACCGACAGCGGCATCGGCCTCGGCGAGGAGGAGATCCCGCACCTGTTTGAGCGCCTGTACCGCGGCAAACGGGCGCGCGCCATGAAGCCGTCGGGCACCGGCCTGGGGCTGGCCATCGCGAATTGGATTGCGGAGGCGCACGGGGGCACGATCGCGCTCCGCAATCGATCCGGGGGCGGAGCCGAGGCCGAGGTCACGCTACCGACCGCCGATTGAGCCTGTGGGGCATTCTTCACCGCCCGATCGCAGCGCGCACTCATGGCGCTCTCAGGCTGCCGCCTCACCCACACCATCGACCTCGACGCCCTCACCCTCGCCGACGCGCGCCTGCGGAACGACCGTGGCCAAGCAGGTGGCGGCGCGAGCTGGACGGCGCCCACCGGCGGCCACCACCGCTCCGGACGGCTCTCCTTCGCGGCCGGACCCGCCTTCTTCATGCATCAGCCGGCCCGTGACCTCGACGAAGTCCCCTTGGCAAACGCTTTGAGTCGCCGTCGCCATCACCCCGGATCGACCGCGGTGCGGTCTCATCCACTTCTCAGCAACCGTTCTGTCGGCTCTCATCCAGTGTCCGCACCCTGCAAGCCACGGGTTAGTCTGGACCGGCCGTCCGTGTCGGAGGACGATTGCGGGGCGGTCATCAACGACCAAGCGAGGTAGAGAAAGCATGAGCAATGAGGCGGCGTCTGCAACCCCTGCCATCGGACCGGGGAGCCTGGCGGCCGGCAGGACACTCGGGAGTTTGTTGAGCGGTACCATCGCGGCCCTGTCGGGAATCGCCCCGCACGTGCTCCACCACGTCGGCCCGTTGGCGGGCGCGGCACTCTTGGCGGGAGCGGGTGGGACGGTCCTGTTCGGCCTGGCCGGCTTTGCGCTCTCCATCCCGATGCTGCTCCGCCTGCGCCGTCGCTTCGGCACCTGGGCCGCCCCGGCGGTGGCGAGCGCGATCTTCACCGCCGTGTATCTGTTCAGTGCCCTGGTCGTTGGTCCGGCGCTGACCGGCGAGAACGCAGGTCCGCTGTCGCCGGCGTCCACGCCACTGCCGAGCGACCACGCCGGACACCACTGACAGGTCGGAGCCGATTGTGTTCTCAGCCGCCTCTCAGCCGGTGCTCGCATGGCTCTCAGGTTCCGGTTGTAGGATCGGCTCCAGAGGGCGCAAGACAGGTTGCTCGCAAGGAGGATGGGGCAGGCTCATGACAGCAGAAACCGCAGCGATTCAGGACGCAGGGCGCTGGCGCCGAGTGTGGAGCGCCCTTGATGAGCGGCTGGGCCTCAGCGGGTTGGCGTACGACGTCCCCAGCCACGCAAACCGGATCGGGTACATCCTGGGCGGGATCACCTTCTTCGGCTTCCTGATCCTGGGCGCCACCGGCGTATGGCTGGCCCAGTTCTACCACCCCACCCCCGAAAGCGCGCGCCAGAGCGTGGTCTACATCATGAACACGGCGCCTCTCGGCGACATCGCCCGCGGGATCCACTTCTGGACGGCCAACGTCGTGATGGCCACCGTGCTGCTTCATCTCGGCCGGATCGTGGTGTCGGGAGCCTACAAGCGACCGCGCGAAGCGAACTGGCTGATCGGCCTCGGTCTGCTGGCGACCACCTTAGGGCTCCTCTTCACCGGTACCGTGTTGAAGTGGGACCAGGAGGGGTTCGAAGCCCTTGGCCACAACGTCGAGATCGGTAACCTGCTGGGCGCCTTCGGGTTCTGGTTCTCGTCCGATTTCGCGGCGAGCCTGCCGATCCTGGGACGCCTCTACATCGCCCACATCGTCATTCTGCCGGCGATTGGGGCGCTCTTGATGATTGCCCACTTCCTGCTCGTCAAGCGCCACGGCATCAGCTCCCTGCCGGAGGTTGCCGACGCCGCCCTGGAGGGCGGCCCGCAACCAGTGAAGGGCGGCTCCACCTTCGTCGCCCACCTGACCCGCATGGCTGGGTTCGGCTTGCTCATCCTCGCCATTACGACCGTTGTGGCCGTGGTCTGGCCGGCGCCCCTCGGCGACCGCCCGGTGCCCGGAATGGAGGTCACCAAGCCGCCGTGGATGTTCCTGGCCTTCTACCCCTTCGAGGACTGGTTCGGGCTGTCTGCCCTCCTCTGGGCGCCCGCCATCCTGTTCGGCGGTCTCGCGCTGCTGCCGTTCGTGGACCGCAGCCCCTACCGATCGCCGCGGCGCCGGCGCTGGGTGATGGTGCTCGGCGGCCTGGCCCTCCTCGCCCTGGTGGCGCTCGTCGTCTACGCACTACTGACGGTTCCGCAGGCGCACCTGCAGGAGGCGATGTGATGGGTCCGCTGCTGTTCCGGCTCGCGCTGCTGAGTGTTGGTCTGGGGTTGACCGAGATCGGGATCAGCGCCCTCCTCGGAGGTTCGTCGGCGGCCTGGCTGCTGTTGGCCCTCGGGCTCATGGGCATCTTCGGCGGGAGTGTAGGCTTCATGGCCCCGCTGCTGGGCGCGCACCACGGAAAGGAAGGTCGCTGATGCAAGCCTTGGTGCGAGGTATGGCCAACGCGCTCCTCGCGGGCCTCGTGCTGGTGGCCGTCGGGCTTGTGGTGGCGGCCCCGGCGTGGGCTCACGGCGGTGGATCGGGTGAGCCGAGCGTGCAAATCGAACCCCAGCAAGTCACCGCCGGCGGGACGGTGGTGATCGTCGGGGAGGGGATGGAACCTGACAGTGAACGGGCGGTGGTCCTCGCCGGCCACCAGCTGGTGGTCGAGTTCGGCACCGTGAAGACCGACGCCGACGGTGGGTTCACCCTGCAGGTGACCGTTCCGTCGCACCTGCCGAGCGGGGTCTACCAGGTCCAGGCCATCGGCGACGAGACCGTGTCCGCCGACCTGCAGGTGACCGCTGCGGTGGGCGCCTCGTCGACCGCTCCGGCGCCGCAGCAGAACGTGCAGCCGCGCCACGTGGAGGGCCTCGGGCTGGTCGTACTGGTGGCAGCGGTTGGCCTGTTCATCCTCGCCGGTGGGTGGCTGGTGGTCTCCGCTGAGCGGCTTGCCGGAGGTCACCACGCCTGACGGCGCTGCAGCGTCGGCGGATGCCGCAAGGATGGCACTGGCCCGGGTTGCCGTCCGGGGGGTGCCGGGTGTGCGCGACCTCGAAGTCCAGCTCGGTGACGTGACAGCCCTCGTCGGCCCGCGTGGCGCCGGCAAATCCCGACTGCTGGCCGCTATCAGCTGGCTGCTGAGCGGTGCTCCCGCTCTCGTGAAACCGGAGGATCCGGCCGGCGCGGCGATTTCGGGTTGAGGGCAAGCTCGCCGGGGCGGGCATGACCCGGATCGTGCGACAGGGCGCCGAAGTCGGCATGCTGAAGCCCGCGGTGGCCGAGCGTCGGCTCCCTGCAGTCTCCTTCCTCCAGGCGCGTGATCGGCTCCCGCCGGGTGCCGCCTCGGGTCCCTTCGGCGATCGACTGGGCCGGCCAGCGGCGACGTCGAGCGACGCATCGGCGGCGGAGGCGCTGGTCAAGGCCGTCGAGAAGTGCTGCTGCGATGGCGTGCGCGGCGAGCTGCTGCTCATCGAGGAGCCCGAGCGTGGGGCGCCGGCCGCAGCCTTGAACGGCCACATCCGCGCGATCGCCAGCCCGGCTCCGGTCATCGCCTTTGACTCCGACTTCGAGGCCGTGGCCGGCATCCGGTCGCACCACGACAAGGTGCTCCACGCCTGGCAGCGCTTCGGCGACGCCGATCGGTCAGCGGTGCCTGGTCCGCTGGCCGAGGTGGTCCTGCAAGCAGTCGCGCTGCGCCCGTGACGCGGCCGCCGCTCAGCAGCGTTGATCAATGACGGTGGGCGCGGCAGCGGTTGGGACGCCGAGCTATCGGACGACGGTGATCGTGCCCTGCATGCCGGCCTCGAAGTGGCCGGGCGCATGGCAGGCGAAGCCGAAGAGGCCCCGACCGACGAATGTGTAGGTCAGTTCCCTGGTTTGCATCACGCCGATGTCGGCGATCTCGGGCGCGCTCTCGCTGTCGGCCAGTACAGCGGCAAGCGGTCCGACCTTGAACTCGTGGGTGGCCATGCCCATGGTCGTCACCTCGAAGGTGATCGTCTCGCCCTCGACGATCGACACGTCTGACGGGCTGAAGCGCAGCTGAGGCCCGGCCAGGATGCGCACCACTCTCGGCGTGCTGGCGGTTCCGGCCACGAAGCCGGGTGATCCTGGACCTGGCTGAGCCTGCGTGAACGGCGCGCCTCCCATCATCCCGGGACCGGCGAACGCCGGCGCGGAGCTCGACCCTGGTCCGCCTCCTGGGGATGCGCAGGAGGCAAGCGCGGCGGCGATGGCCAGGCCGGCGGCCAGGCCCCTGAATTTGAATATGACCCTCATGAGAGGATCCTAAGCCACGGCGTCCGCCCCCCGGAAGGGCCAAACGGCTCACTGAGCATCCTCCTTCCGGCCCGCCACGACCCGCTCAATCGAGTGGATCATGGCCGATGCGCTGGGCGTGCTGGCCCGAATCCACAGCCGATCCTCAACCGCCTCTCAGGTAGGGCTCAGCCGCCTCGCTCAGGCTCGTCCCTATGCCGATGAGCCCACCGCCGCAGAATTCGGCACCGCCACGCCTGGTGGCGCTCGGTCGCGGGTGGTTGTGGCCTGCGGCCGTGATGACCGCCCTGCTGGGCCTCTCCTATCTGCCTGGGCACGGGGTCCGCGACGGGCTCGACCTGGTTGCCAGCACGATCGCCACTCTCGGCCTGGTGGCGCTCAGCGTGGCCGCCCCGCGCGCGGTGCGCGGCGCAATCCTGCGCGACGGCTGGCCATTCGTGCTGTTCGGGGTAACCCGAACCACCCTCGAGCGGCCCGACCGGCCGACCGGTCGACGTCTGCTGGCGATCGGCGGTGCCGGCGCCATATCCGCCCTGGCGGTATGGGGCAGCGCGCTCCTGGCAGCCTCCCTCCCGGTCGAGCGCAGCGCGCACGCCGTCAGCCTCATCGTCCTCAGCGTCAACGCCTGGTTGCTGCTCGGCAACCTGGTTACCGCGCCGCCCTTGGGCGGCTGGTCGCTGCTGTTGGCGCTGATCGACGCGATTGGCACTCCGCCGCATCGCCGCATGGCGCGTGCTCGCCGATTGGGCCGCATCGGCGTTCTGGCCGCCGCCGTCCTCATTGCGGCCTGGGCAGTGGCCATCGGCCATCTCATGCTGCTGCTCGTCGCGCCCGTCCTGGCCTGGTACGGCTGGATCGCCAGCGCCGTGGCCGAGGCCGACGATGCGCTCAGCCGGTTCCTCGACAGGAGACGGGTGGGCGATTTGCTGCGACCGGTGGCCGCCCAGTTCGACGCGGACGAGCCGATCACCGAGGTTACCGCCGGGCGCCGTCCAAACGAGGTCGCGCTGGTCTTCAGCCCTGCCGGCCTGGCCGGCGCCATGGGTCCACGCCAGCTGGCGGGCCTGCCTCCCGGCGCGGGCGCCGTGCGCTGCGAGCAGGTGATGGTGCCGATCCGCGAGCTGCCGATCGTCCCGGCCACGGCACCGGCGGTCGACTTGCTGCCGCAGCTTGGTCGCCACGGGTTCGTGGTGGCCTGGAGCGGCGGCGGGTTCGGCTACGTCGAAGAGCATGACCTGCTCGAGCGGTTGCTCATTGCAGCGGACGTGCGCCGGCGGGTGGGCGAGGACGACACGCGGGCCGCGCGGGGAGCGCGCTGATGGTCGCCGCCCGCGCGCATCGGGACGCTTCGCGCCAGGTGATCGACATTACCGTGCGGGGCGGTTATCGGCCCGCCGAGGTCGAGGCACATGCGGGCGTGCCATTGCGCCTGATCTTCCACCGCGAGGAAACCGAGGCGTGCAGCGAGCGCGTGGTCTTCTCCTCGCCGCGCCTCGACCGGCATTTGGCGCCGGGGATCGCGACCGTGATCGACCTCCCGGCCCAGCCGCCCGGCGAGGTGCGCTACACGTGCGGCATGGGGCGGTACCGGGGTCGCATCCGCTTCACTCCACATCCGACCGGTAACCGCCTGGCCCGGTTCGTCGCCCAGCGTCAGGGCGGACTGAGCGTGGGCGCCGTCGTCGGGCTCTGCAGCCTGCCGCTGGTCGTATTCCTCGTCAGCTTCCTGTTCGGTGTCGCGCTGTGGCCGGCGATGGGGATCGCCCTGCTGGCCTGGTTGCTCGGCTGCCTGCTGATGGGCGCGCTGCTCGAGCAGGGCACCGGACACTGAGTCATGTCCTTCGAGATCGCCATCGCGGCCGCACCCTGTACATCATCCAAAACCAGCTCGGCCAGGTCGCACGCGATCCGTTGAGCGCGCTGATGATCTGGGAGGGCGGGCTCTCCTTCTACGGAGCCGCCGTCGGCGCCCTGGTCGCGCTGGCGGTCCTCGCGCGCCGGCGTGGCATGCGCCCGGCGCTGCTGACCGACGCCGCCGCTCCGGCTGCCGCTCGGGGCGAGGCTGTCGGCCATATGGGCTGCCTGATGTGGATCATCCGTCACGGCAACAGCCTGGTCGAGGCGAAGCCGTGCAGGAACGGTTCGGCGACCAGACCGACCACGATCAGCGCTCCACCCATGGCCAGCGTCGCGGCAGCGGCCCACCGGCCGAGCACAGGCACCGGAGCCTTGAGGTCGTCGAAGTACACGGGCGCCAGGACGCGGACGTAGTAGACGATCGAGACCACCGTGTTGAGCGCGGCGAGCACCGCGAGCCAACTGTAGCCGGCCTCGATCGTGGCGCCGAACAGGAGCAGCTTGGCGAAGAAGCCCGCCAGCGGCGGCACGCCGATGAACGACAGGAAGGCGAGCAGCAGGACGCCCACCAGCCACGGCCGTGCACGACCGAGCCCGAGATAGTCGTCGAGCTGCGTCCTGCCCCGCAGCTCGACGATCACGCCGAAGGCGGCCACATTGCCGATGACGTACGCCAGCAGGAAGAAGAGCAGCGACGGGACGGCGAGGCCACTCGCACCGAGCGCCACGATGGCCATCAGTCCATAGCCGGTCTGCGACACCGCGGACCAGCCCAGCAGGCGGCGGATATCGGTTTGCCACAGGGCGGCCAGGTTTCCGAGCGTCATGGTCGCCGCCGCTAGCACGGCTGCCAGCAGGCGCCAGTCGAGTGCCCCGGGGGGAAAGGCGAGCACCAGCCTGGCCAGGAAGATGAGCCCGCCGACCTTGGGAACGCTGGTCACGAAGGCGGCCACCGGCGCCGGCGCTCCCTGCGCCACGTCGGGCATCCAGGCATGGGCGGGCACGGCGCCGATCTTGAACGCCACGGCCAGGATGACCAGCCCCGCAGCGATGGCCAGCGCCAGCCCGCCCGCCGCCGGCAGGCCGGAGGCGAGGCCTGAAAGGGTCGTCGAGCCGGCGAGGCCGAAGAGGTACGCGACACCGATGAGCATCGCCGCGCTGGCGAAGGCGCCGATCAGGTAGTACTTGATGGCCGCCTCGGCGCCCATCGGCGAGCGACGGTGGTAGGCGGTCAGCACGAAGCTGGTGGCGGAGGACAGGATCATGGCGACGACAAACTCCTTGAGGTCGGTTGCGCCGGCGAGCAGAATCGCGCCCAGCGCGCCGAAGAGGAGCAGCGTGTAGTACTCGCCCTGGCGCGGGTCGGCGCGGAACCACGGCGCCGAGAGCCCGATCACGGCGGCGGTTGCCGGCAGCACGATCAGCTTGGCCCAGACTGCGACCCCGTCGCGCGCGTAGGTGTCGAAGAAGGTCAGCGACTCGCGCCCACCGAAGGCCGGCAGCATCAGCACGCTGGCCAGGGTGGCCAGTCCGACGCTGACCAGGGCGAGCAGCGCCGCGCCGCTCTGCCAGCGCCGCGGAGCGAGGAGCGCGTAGAGCAGCACGGCGATGGCGCCGAGCACCAGGACCAGCTCCGGGACGATGTCGCCGATCATGGCCGCCATGTCCATCTGCTGCAGCTCCGCGCTGGGCGTCATTCAGCGGCCGACGAAGGTGCCGGCGAACGAGTCGACCACGTCGAGCAGCCAGGCCGGGAAGATGCCGATCACCACCACCACAACGAGCAGCGTCGCCAGCGCAAGCACCTCAACCCGGCTCAGGTCGCTGAACGCGCTCCATCGGTCTGGCAGGCCGCCCAGGAAGACTCTGCCGAGCATGCGCAGGAACAGCGCGGCGGTGATCACGATGCCGAGCAGGGCCACGCCGGCGAGCCAGGGGTATACGGCCAGCGTGCCGACGAAGACCTGGACCTCAGCGACGAACCCGGCGAGGCCTGGCAGCCCGAGGCTGGCAAAGACGGCGAGCACCGTCAGTGTGGTCAGCGCCGGCGCGCGCTGCAGGAGCCCCCCGTACGAGTCGATGTCGTAGGTGGAGCCACGCGCCAGGAGCGAGCCGCTGATCAGAAAGAGCGACCCGGTGATCAGGCCGTGGGCGACCATCTCGACGGTGGCGCCGGTCAGCGCGATCGCCTGCGCATCGGCCTTGCCGGCCACGGCGGCACCGGCCGCGGCCAGCCCAAGGACGACGTAGCCCATGTGATTGATGCTGGTGTAGGCGATGAGGCGCTTCAGGTTGGTCTGCGCCAGCGCGACCAGCGCCCCGTACACGATGGCCACCACCGCCAGCACGCCCAGCGGGAAGGCGAACTGGGCGAAGGTGTCGGGCAGCATGGCCATCAGGATGCGCACGAAGCCGTAGGTGCCCATCTTCAGCAGCACGCCGGCGAGCACCGCGGAGGCCGGCGCGGGAGCGTCGACGTGCGCCGGCGGCAGCCAGGTATGGAACGGCACCAGCGGTGTCTTGATGGCGAACCCGATGAAGAAGCCCAGGAACACGAGCACGGCGTACGGACCCGCACCGGCAAGCGGTTGTTGGCGGATGATCTCGGCCATGTCAAACGTGCGCGGCTCGGTGGCCAGGTAGAGGCCCAGGATCGCGAGCAGCAGCGGCAGCGAGCCGGCGAAGGTGTACACGAAGAACTTCAGCGCCGAACGCTGGGCGTCGCCGTGTCCCCAGGCGCCGATGAGGAAGTACATCGCCACCAGCGAGACGTCCCAGAACACAAAGAACAGGAAGAGGTCGAGGGCCAGGAAGAGCCCGATCGAGACGCCTTCGAGGAAGAGCATCAGCGCGAAGTAGGCAGGCGCGCGTCCGCGCAGGTCGACCGGGTAGGCGGTGGCCACCACGAAGATCAGGGCGGTCATCGTGGCCAGCGGCAGCGATAGGCCGTCGATCCCGACCCGGTAGCCGATGCCGAGCGTCGGAATCCAGTCGAACTTCTCCACCAGCTCGAAGCCGCCGGTTCCGCCGAACGCCAGCCAGGCCAGCACCAGCAGGACCAGCGGGAGCGCCGCGACCAGTGTGGCGAAGGCCTGGAGGCGGCGCTCGTTCGCCGCGAGGCGCGCCGCTGGGCGACCCAGCGCGACGACGAGGGCAGCGGCGATGATCGGGACGAAGATAGCGGCGCTCAGCACGTTTCGGTACTCATGCACGCAACCCTGCTCAAGGCCACCGCTCGCCTCACCGCGCCACGGCGAGCAGGGC
>JBBSCG010000012.1:0-43573 GCA_038250515.1 Candidatus Limnocylindria bacterium | reverse complement strand
GCGCCAGCCAAGGAAGCCGAAGCCCTCGTCGATATGGCATATCCCCGTCTTCTCGTCCGACAGGCGCAGGCCCATCGGCGAGAGGACGGCCGCCACCTCAGCCAGCAGCTTCTCGGCGTCCGTGCGGGTACTCGCCACCAGCACCACGAAGTCGTCCGCATAGCGCACGAGGCGGTAGGTGGGCAGGCCCTTGAGACGCCGTTTCTGCCGGACTTGGGCGTTCCTGCCAAAGCTCGTCCACGCCTCGGCGAAATGATCGTCGAGGACTGACAGGGCGATGTTGGCAAGCAACGGCGAGAGAATGCCACCCTGGGGCGTGCCGGTTGACGTATTCCTGGTGACGCCATCCTCGGACAGGATGCCGGCCTTCAGGAACGTCTTGACCAGCGCCAGAACGCGTTTGTCCCCGACTCGACTTCGCACTCGGTCCATGAGAGCCGAATGTGAGATTTCGTCGAAGCACGCCGTGATGTCCGCCTCCAGCACCCACTCATACGAGTTGGTGGCGAAGTTGTGAATCTCAGCGATCGCGTCCTGCACCCGCCGGTTGGGTCGGAAGCCGTAGGAGAACGGCTGGAAAGCCGCCTCCCAGATCGGCTCCAGGATCAGCTTGAGAGCTGCCTGCACGGTACGGTCCCGCGCGGTCGCGATCCCCAGCCGCCGGCGCTTGCCGTCGGCCTTCGGGATATAGCGCTCGCGGACGGGCAGAGGCGTGAACCTTCTGGCCTTGAGTTCGTCTCGCAGCAGCGGAAGGAACCTCTCCGTTGGCGACGCGATGGAACGCGGTTCCACCTTGTCGACGCCGGCTGACCGGGCACCCCGGTTACTCCGAACCCGTGACCAGGCCACCACCAGGACGGCCGGGTCGTTCCTACTTCAGACTTGTGAGGAAGCTCACCAGGTCGTCGATCTGCTTGGCTGTGAGCCCGTCAAAGGCCGGCATCCTGGCGTCCTTGGGGGTCACGATCTGGGAACGGATGGTATCGGGCTCCCACCGGAAGCCGGCGCGTGAGAGGTCGGGCCCCGAACTTCCACCGATCCCCCGCAGCGCGTGGCAGGACGAGCAGCCCTCTGCGTTGTAGATCTTGAGCCCCTCGAGCTGCTGCGCGCTCATGCCCGCCACCGGCGGCACGGTCGCGATCCCCGCGGGAGACGAGGTTGTCCCCACGAAGGTCAGTCCGATCACCCCGACCACCACGGCGCCGACCAGGGCCATCGCCATCGGGCGCCGGAGCGGCAGCCGCTCGTGGCTGCGGTCGATGAACGGAATCAGCAGGAACACGATCGCCCCGATGCTGAAGAACGCGAAGATGAGGAGCGACTCGAACCCGCCGGTGAAGTACCACAGCAGCTGGAAGAGGTCGAGGAAGTACCACTCCGGGCGCGGGGCATAGCCGGTGGCGTTGGGGTTCGCTTTCGGCTCGAGCGAGGCGCCGACGCCGATGGCCAGCGCGAAGACAATGGCCAGCAGCACCAGCGAGACGATGGCGTCCTTGACCAGCGCCCGCCAGAACGGCGCCCCGACCGCCTTCTCGGCCTGATATTCGCGCTCGTAGGCTGCTCGGCGGGACTCGCCCGGAATGGGCGCCACCAGTGGTTGACCACGCGGCGAAGCGGCGATCCCCTGCCGAATCACCGCGAACAGGTGGAACCCGACCAGGCCGATCAGCATTGCCGGCAGAACCCAGATATGGACGCCATAGAAGCGCGCCAGGGTCACGGCACCCAGCTCCGGTCCCCCACGCAGGAACTCGAGGATGTTCCGGCCGATCAGCGGGGCAGACCCGGCGATGTTGGTGCCCACCACGGTCGCCCAGTAGGCCTTCTGATCCCAGGGGAGCAGATAGCCGGTGAAGGCGAAGACCAGCACCACGAAGAAGAGAAGTGCGCCAACGATCCAGGTCAGCTCACGCGGGTAACGGTGCGCCGCCCAGATGAACACGCGCAGGGCGTGCAGCCCGACCAGCAGCACCAACAGGCCGGCCGACCAGTGGTGCACCCCATCGACCAGCGCGCCGAAGGGCGTCTGGTCGATGTACAGCACGCTCTCGTAGGCGGCATCCGGGCTTGGCACGTACGACAGCGACAGGACGATGCCGGTCGCGATCTGCACGACCAGGAAGAGCAGCGTCACGCTGCCGAGGGTGTGGGCCCAGCCCACATGCGCCGGCATGCGCCGGTCGAGGAAGGCGCTCACCAACGGGCTGATCTGCAGCCGCTCGTCGATCCAGCCGCGCGGGCGCCGCACGACTACGCCCCTTCCCGGAGCGACCCGATCATGATCTCGCCCGCCTCGACCCTCGTCTCGTAGCCGAGCATCGGGCGTGGAGGCGGGCCGGCCACCACGCGACCGTTCGCGTCAAATTCGCCACCGTGGCAAGGGCACAGGAATCGCTTCGCCCCACCCGACCAGGCGAGCGGGCAGCCGAGATGGGTGCAGTGATGATCGAAGGCGACGGCCTCCGCGTCCCCGGTGCGCATGACGAAGCAGGCAATCTTCGCTTCCTGTTTGACCCAGCCGTCCAGCACCTCCCGCGTCAGGGTGATCAGGCGCGGTTCGCCGATCGTGAAGTCATCGAGCTTGCCGGCCGACGCCCAGCCCGACCCGCGCAGCACCGGCGAGACGGCCGTGGGCAGAAGCTTGATGTCTGATTTCGCGCGCCAGAACGGGGCAGCCCCAAAGCCGATGACGGGGACCGCCACCGCGGCAGCAAAGGCGCCGCCCAGCGCGGCGAGCGTTCTGATGAAGAACGCTCGCCGCGTCAGGTCCTGAGGGTCGCCCGGAACGGTCATTACTGAAGGACGATGTCGCCCTTGGCGCTCTTGGCGTAGTGGTCACCGATCTGATCGCCATACGCGTACGGACCATCACCGTCGAAGGTGTAGGTCACCGTGCCGGTCGCACCCGGCGCGAGGTGCTCGGCCTCCTTGAGGCTGTCGCCCGAGTCGGCATCGACATCGGTCTTCAACCCGATGATGATCTCGACCTCGGTGTCGGTGACGTTCTTGGCCTCAAAGGTGACCGTCTCGCCCTTGGTGACCGTGATCGATGCGGGCGTGATGACGCCGGCGCCGATCTCCATCTGCACCACCCGGGGCGCGGTGGAGCCTGAAGCGGCCTGGGAGGCCTGCGGAGTGGGAGAGGAGCTCGCCGCGCTGCATGCCGTGGCGACCAACGCCACCGCCGCCAGCGCCGCCAGCGCCGCGAATCGTTTGAACCTGAACATCCTGTCCTCCTGCTGGGCGGGCGCTCCGAAGCACGTCTCGGCGTCGCCGCTGCGATCACCACGCTAGGGGGCCGGGCGTCGCGGGCAGGTAGCCGGGGGTGTCGTGTTTGTGTCGAGATCGGGCGCGACCTGCTGTGCTGGTTGCGCCGCTGTGCTAGACCATCGGCATGGAGCGCAAGGTCTCGGTGAGACGCGTGGTCGATGCCACGGTGCCGCCGCCCACCGGAGCGATCCGACGTGCTCGTTTGGGCGCGCTGTTGCGCGCGGTGCGACAATCGCGGCCATGGTAGGTAACGCGCCGAGCATCCACGTCAACCGCGACCAGAACCACCTCGCCTGGGATCCCGCGATCGAGCCCGTGGCGAGCGTTGGCAGCGGCGAGATCATCGAGTTCGACTGCCTCGACGCCTCCAACGGCGAGCTGACAGCCGAGTCGACCACCGAGTCACTCGCGACCCTGAACTTCGATCGCGTCGACCAGGTCACCGGGCCGGTCGAGATCCAGGGCGCCGAACCGGGCGACACGCTTCAGATCGAGCTGCTCGAGTTCGAGCACGGCGATTGGGGCTGGACCGCATCGATCCCCGGGTTCGGGCTGCTGGCCGATGAATTTCCCGACGGCTACTACAAGGTCACGCGCCTGACGTTGGGCGCGCAGAAGGCCGAGTTCTGGCCGGGCATCAACCTGCCACTGGCGCCGTTCTGCGGCGAGATCGGCGTCGCGCCGGTGAAAGGCCCGCTGTCGACCATCCCACCCGAACTCCATGGCGGCAACATGGACACGCGCCATCTCGTGGCCGGATCGACGCTGTTTTTGCCCGTCTTCCATGCAGGCGCCCGCCTCAGCATGGGCGACGGCCACGCCACGCAGGGCGACGGCGAGGTGTGTGGCACCGCCATCGAAACGCCGATGCGCGTGCAGGTGCGCGTCACGGTCCGCAAGGATCTGCATGTGACCGGCCCGGAGTTCCTCGCCGCACCGGACCCGCATGCCGCGCTGCGCAATGGGAGGCGCTACGCGACCGACGGCATCGGTCCGGACCTCATGACAGCCGCGCGCGATGCCTTGAAGCGGATGATCGACTGGCTCGGCCGCGAGCACGGCGTGGAGCCGATGCAGGCCTACCTGCTGTGCAGCGTGGCGGTCGACCTGCGCATCAGCGAGATCGTGGATCAGCCGAACTTCATCGTCACCGCCCACTGTCCGCTGGGGATCTTCGCCTAACGAAAACGGGCCGGCGCGTTGCCGGCCCGTTTCGCATCGGTCTGTCAGTCGACGTCCGGCGAAGCGGCCTCCTCGCCGTAGACCTCGCCCATCCGCCGCAGGCTCTCCGGATTCGTTGCTCGGAGGTAGAAGTACAGCCCGATCCCGATCAGCACCCAGACGGCAACGATCGGCGCCGTCCAGCGCAGCGAGCTCTCGTACGGGTCCAGGGTGATGTCGAGGATGGGGATGGTGACGCCGCCGATTACGGCCAAAGCAGCCGGGATCATTGCCAGCACGCCGAGGACCGGTACCAGGAAGTGCTTGATCACGTTGAACTCGTCGCGGCGCTCGCGCCAGAAATAGCCGATGCAGGCCAGGTTCACGGCGATGTAGATGAATGCGAAGATCAGGCCGAGCATCGTGCCCAGGAAGATGTACACGTTCAGCGGCCCGAAGCTCGCTGCGCCCTCGGGGGTCGGGTTCGGGTCGTTGGCCAGGACGAAACCGAGCACCACGGCGATGATCAGCGCGCTGATGGCCTGGAAGTGGATCGCGTTGACCGGCGCTCGCGTCTTGGGCGATACCACTGCGAACCATCGCGGCAACAGCGTGACGCGCCCCATGGCGAACAGCGACCTTGTCGCGGCCGTGGCCCCGGAGTTGGCATTCGCAATCGAGCTGTTGAGGATGGCGAAGACGACCAGAAGGCCGCCGAATGTGCCCAGGACCTGCGTCGCCATGCCGCCCCACGCGTCGCCGTTGTTGAAGCCGAGGAATTCGGTCATCTTGTCCGGGCCGAAGAAGACCGTCGCGGCGTAGTAGTTCAAGACGTAGAACAGGCCGACCGCAATCGCCGACCACACCAAAGCGCGAGGGATCGTGCGTCGCGGATCGCGCGTCTCCTCCCCGAGCGGCGCTGCCGCTTCGAAGCCGATGAACGCGAGCAGGCAGAAGATCATGCCCTGGAACGCGGGACGGACGCCATCTGCGCCCGGGACGAAGACGCTCAACGTGTTGCGCGAGCCGGCGTTTACGATGAGCAGCAGCGAGATCAGCACGAAGATCGCGATTTCGATGATCCCGAGCACCAGGCCGGTGCGTGTCGACAGGCCGATGCCACGGTAGTTCAGCCACCACACGAGCAGGCCGCACAGGATGGCCAATGGGACCCAGGCGAGGCTGAAGCTGATCCCGAGGTACTCCGAAAGGAAGATGGCGCCGTAGAAGCCGAAGCCGCCCAGCAGCAACGGCATCACCAGTGGCTCTGCCAGGGCGAAGCCCCAGGCCACGAGCCAGCCGAAGAACGACCCGAGGCCGCGGCTCACATACGTGAACATGCCGCCGGCTGACGGAAGGTGTCGCGCGAGCTCGGCCATCGAGAATGCCGTGAAGAGCACCGCGATCATGGCGAACAGCACGGCGAGCGGGGTGATCCCGCCCGCGAAGCTGGTCGCGGCGCCGATCGACAGCGCGGTCGCCACCGCCGGTGCCATGTGGGTGACCGA
The DNA here is from genome assembly GCA_038250515.1 of Candidatus Limnocylindria bacterium. Taxonomy (GTDB): domain Bacteria; phylum Chloroflexota; class Limnocylindria; order QHBO01; family QHBO01; genus JAICUY01. The sequence goes on along the minus strand of JBBSCG010000012.1, from coordinate 37,634 downwards.
CTGGAACAGCACCTCGGGCAGGCCGATGGCGTTGCGTTCCAGCTCGGTAGAGATGCCCCCCGGGGATTGCTCAGCAGCGGTCACGGGTATGGCCTCCGATGTCTCCGGTATGGTCCATCGCCCGGCCGATGAATATCGCGCCTGGGGCGAAGACCTCGCGACATAGTAGGCGCCGCTGTCCAGCCCTCTCCGATGCAACGTCGGTAGCGGTTGGCGACCGAGGCGGCTCGACGACCGTCATCTTGGAGCTTGACGAGCCAGGCCTCGACGTGCTCGGGATCGATGAGGCCGACGTCCAAGGGGAGCCGCGCCGCGCTCAAGTAGCGGCCGAAATGGTCCAGGGCGTCGAGATAGGTTTGGATCGTGCGTGGCGCCTTGTTCGCCGCGCGCAGATGACGACGGAAGCTGGCCTGCGCCTGTTCGAGGCTCAAGTTGACCGCGCGGGACGAATCGGTGACGATAGCGCCTGCCGTCGAGGCTCGTGTCATCGGCCTGTGGGCTCCAGAATCCGGCGAGAATAGGTCGCCGAATCAGCGCTCTATCAGCGGTGTAGTCAAGCCTCTGGCGAGTCGGGCGCTCTAACTGAGCGTAATCTTGGTGGCCTTAGCTCAACTGGCAGAGCATCGGATTGTGGCTCCGAAGGTTACGGGTTCGAGACCCGTAGGCCACCCCAGATTTACGCTCAGACACGCCCTTGGGCGTCCGTCTGATGCCGTTCCGTGCCGTCTGAGGCTCGTGATTGAGCGCATGGATCGCGGTCCGCGCCTCGTCATCGAGGACGCGGGAGCGCTCGCGTTCGACTTCTTTAGCCAGGATGCAAGCTCGATTGGGGCCGACGCGTACGACACGCGACGAGCAGCGGCTCGAGGCGCGACCACTTTCGTCACCTGAATCTGACGCCGCAGTTCGCTCATGAGCCGGAGAGCGTGTGGCACTACACCGCCAAGCGGCTCATCGCGACTTGGGCTCGCCACCGCCTGCCGGCGGCGGAAGTTGTGGTCGACAGCGAGTGGACGCTCCGACACGAGGGCTACGCCGCTCTCGGGATTGCAGATATCTGGACCGCCTCCACTCGGCCTGTGGCGACGTGCCGCCGGCCGAGTTCGAGGCGACCTACCATCAGCGCCGACAGGCCACCGAGGCCGCCTGAAACCCGATCACCCGAGTCTCCACGTGCCCAGGGCGGTTCACCGGCGGCAGGCATGGGCATTCGATCGAGACCAACGAGTAAAGGAGCATCGATGGAAACGACGACGTTCTTCCCGGATTGGCGCGAGCTCGTGACGTTCGCCGCGCCGCGCCCGGAGCCGACCTTCCTCCGCGACGAGGACGGCTTCCGGGTCCTGCTGGCCGGCCTCGAGCCGGGCGGCCAGATCCCCGCCCACCCGGAACGGCTGGCGGTCTACCACGTCCTCGAAGGGCGCGGCTCGATGGTCGTCGACGATGAGCGGTTCGTCCTCGCCGCCGGGGCGACCGTCATCGCCCCGCGGGGCTCGCGGCGGGGGATCGAGGCAGAGACGCGGCTGGCGTTCCTCGCGGTGAGGGTGGGGCCGGACCTCGACGAAGCCGGCTGAGCCGCGTCCCCCCTGCCCGGCGACGGGCGGTGCGAAGGATGGTCATCGTCCACCCCGTGAGCCCGAGCCCAGGGATCCTCGATGACCGCCCCGCCTGACCCATCGCCCCCGCCACGGCCCGAATCCTCAACCGCCGCCCCGGCCGTCGCGCGGGACGACGAGGCACGGCGGACCCGGCTCGCGGCCGTCCTCGAGCGAATGCTCCGCGAGAGCAGTGGCGGTGTAGGCTCCCAGCCCGAAGCCCCACAGCGTCGTCGCCGCGATCGTGAGGAGGAACAACATCTCAATTCGCACTGTCTCAGCCCTGGCTGAGATGTCATAGGTCCGCGCGGCGTCTCCTCGGGGGCCGATGGACCCGGGCCGGCGGTCCTTCCAAGCGGTTGACCTTCCAAGGCAGCCCTCCGAAGGTGTAGGGTCGGGGCGAGGCGGATCGCGATGTTTGCGCTCCGTCAGCCTCACCGGTCATCTCGGCGACGCTGACCGCATCGCGCTGCGCGACTTTCTGGATGCTCTGCCGTGGCTGGTGCCGCTCGGTGTCGTGGTGGCCCATCCGGTCCCGTTCCTCGGCTGGTTGGCGCTGCTCGGGACTCCGTTGTCGCTACGGCGCCCGTAAACGTCAGGCGCGGAGGTGGGCGGAACCTGATAGTTCCGCTGCCGCCGTCTTTTCGGTCGGCGGAGTCTGCGCCTGGTCGTGCCAAATAGATGCAGCAGCGAGCCAGCGGGTGCTCGGTTCCTGGAGCCGGTACGTCGAGATCAAGGTTTGGCAGCTTGCTCGCCGTTCGGCCGAGCGGACGGTGGTGCACTCGCGGAGCGAGGAAGCAGCGGGCGCTGAGCGGTGGCATCCTTGCGGCATCGACCGCACAACAGGAATGAGGTTGTTATGAGTGAAACTCAGGACCGCTTGCACGTCGCCGTCGTGGCATTCAACTCGGCGCACAAGCGCGTCGCGGACCACATCGGACGAGCGGTCGTGGCGGCCTCGGATGTGCTGGCGTCGGCTGGACCCCCGCTCGACGAGAGGTGGGGCGCGGAGCTGGAAGGCCTCGAACGCGAGCTGAATAAGGCGCTTGCCACGTTGATGGAGGTCGCCCGGGAGGTGTCCCGAGAATGGGCGGCTCAGTTAGACAGCCAGTAATGGTACGGTCAGCGCCTCTTCGTGCGTGGGGCCGGGCTATTCCTTGCCAGATGGAACGGGACGTCCGCCACGATGGTGTTGCGCCTCGCGAAGAGCCGCAGCTTGAGTCGCAGTGCCGTCTGATTGTGAAGCAGGTTCTCCCACCAGTGGCGGGGGACGAACTCCGACAGGACGACCAGGATCGGTCGACTGGGATCCTGCTCCTGCAAGGCGTCCATGTACGACAGCAATGGACCGATGAGCGCCCGATATGGTGACTCGACGATCACCAGGTTCGTCGTTCCGGCCCATTCGCCCCAGCGGGTACGCATCTCGGCCGCGTCCGCGGCACTGCCCGTGACGTGGACGGCAGTGGCCTCGTCGGAGATCGATCGCGCGAAGGCCATGGCCTGGCGTGCCGGCTCGTCGAGCCGCGCGATGGGCACGATCACAATCGGTTCACGAGCCATCTCTCCGCCGGGTGGGATGCGGTCGAGGAGCAGGGCGGTATCGAGCCCTCGATAGTGGCGCCGGATACCGAGCATCAGCAGCACGAGCAGTGGAATGGCGATGACCACCATCCAGGCACCGCTCAGGAACTTGCTCTCGATGACGATCAGGGCGATGACGCCGGTGGTGACCGCCCCGAGGCCGTTGATCGCCATGCCGCGGCGCCAGCCCGCCGCACGGCCGCGGTACCAGCGCATGACCATGCCGCTCTGCGAAAGCGTGAATGCGAGGAAGACGCCCAGCGTGTACAGCGGAATCAGCGCTGTGACGCTGGCATCGAAGACCACGAGCAGTACGGCGGCGAAGAGCGACAGGGCCAGGATTCCGGTCGTGAAAGCCAGGCGCTCGCCACGGAACGCGAACTGCCGGGGCATGAAGCTGTCGCGGGCCAGGAATGAGCTGAGGCGGGGGAAGTCCGCGAAGGCGGTGTTGGCCGCAAGCGCCAGGACGAGAACGGTCGCCAGCTGTACGATTGCGAACAGGACCCCGTCGCCGAAGATCAGCCGCGCGATCTGGCTCAGGACGGTCTGCTGCTCGTTCGGATCGGGCTGGATGCCGATCGAGGCCGCCATGTAGCTGATGCCGAGGAAGAGCGTGGCAAAGATCGCTGCGGCCCACAACAGCGTGATTCGAGCATTGCGCCACTCCTGTGGCTTGAAGGCCGGCACGCCGTCCGAGATGGCTTCGACCCCGGTGAGCGCAGCGGCGCCCGAGCTGAAGGCCCGCAGGATCAGCAGGATGCCCACCGCCTGGCTGCCACCGATCTGCGCCGCATGCCACCCGGGCGGTGGCGAGTACGCGCCCAGTGTCCCCGTCGCCTGGCGCAACAGTCCGTAGCCGACCATTCCGAGGATCGCGACGATGTACAGGTAGGTCGGCGCCATGAACAGCGTCCCGGATTCCCGGATGCCGCGCAGGTTGCCGACGACCAGGACGGCCACGATGAGGAGACCCAGCACGACGCGTTGTTCAAAAAGCCCCGGTACGATCGAGGTGATGGCGGCGACCGCCGCCGAAACCGAGACCGCGACGGTCAGCGTGTAGTCGATCAGCAGCGACCCGCCGGCGACGAGGCCCGCGAGGGGGCCGAGGTTGTCGCTCGACACGATGTAGCTGCTGGCACCGTGCGGGTAGGCGCGGATCGTCTGCCAGTACGAGGTCGCGACGATCGCGAGCACCGCGCAGATGACCAGCGTCAGCGGGATGGTGAAGGCGATGGCACCCACGCCGGCCACCGCCAGGATGCGCATCATCTCCTCGGTGGCGTACGCGGACGAGCTGATGTTGTCGCTGCTGAAGACAGCCAGCGCCTTCAGCTTGGTGAGGCGCTCGTGCTCCTCCCGTTCGCTGCTGATCGGTCGACCGATGAGGACCGTGCGCAAACGCCGCAGGCCGGCATGCCAGCCGCGTCGCCGCAGCAGCGTCTGCTCGGTGGCGACGAGGTCGCCTCTGGCGCCCCGCGAGAAGTCATCGGCGAAGGGACGGATAACGCGCACGTAGGCATCGCCGACCCGTCGCCCGCGGTGGCGCTCTCGCAGCTCGAGCATGGGACTGACCGGCCGATCCGGCTCGCGCTTGTCCATGCATCCACCATCCCGCCCTGCTCCAAGAGCGATGGCGGGTCGCGCATCGGTCGCGCGCTCAAGAAACGCTCAAGCTCGGTCGGGGCCCGATGCGTCGCGCACCCGGTAGCCGACACCCGGCTCCGGAGTGATCAGGCTCGCCAGCTCGCCCTCGCTGTCGAGTGCCGCCAGCTTTCGTCGTATCCCGGCTACGTGAACGTGCAGATAGTGGCTCTCCTCCGCGTACTCCACCCCCCATACCGCACGCAGCAGACGTCCTCGCGTGACGAGCCGTCCGGCATGCGTGAGAAGGGTCTTGAGCAACTCGTACTCTCGAGGCGTGAAGTGCACCGGCTTGCCGCCGACCGTTACCAGCCTGCGCGCGGGGTCGAGCTCGAGCCGACCGATGCGGATGCGGCCCTGCATGTCACCCGCGGGCCCCGCGACCCGCCGCAGAGTCGCGCGAATTCGCGCGTGAAGCTCGGCAAGCCCGAAGGGCTTACTGAGGTAATCGTCCGCGCCCGCGTCGAGCGCACCCACCTTGTCGGGCTCTCTGTCTCGGGCGGAAAGGATCAGGATCGGCGTCGGCGCTTCGCGCCGGATACGGCGGATGACGCTGATTCCGTCCATGCCGGGAAGGCCGAGGTCCAGCAGGATCAGGTCCGGCCGGCGCAGCTCCCACTGGCGCAGCGCCTCCTCGCCGTCGGCGACGGCTCGAACCTCGAATCCGTGCGCGGCCAGATTCGCGGCCACGGTTGCTCGTGCCGCCGGGTCATCCTCGACCAGCAGGATGCCGATCCCTTGCTCGTTCATTTCGCCGATTGCCGGTCGTGCGGCGGCGCGTCGGCCGCGAGCTGCACCGTGACTGCCAGGCCGCCGAGTGCGGAGCGGTGCGCCACGACCGTACCCTGCATCGCCCCGACGAATCCGCGAACGACTGCCAGCCCAAGTCCCGATCCCCGCCCCGAACTCTCGCGAGGAGTCTCGGTGCGGTAGAACCGCTCGAACAGGTGCCCCAGCGCTTCATCGCGCACGCCGTCACCGGAGTCCTCGACGGTCAACCGCACATGGCCGTCATCGGACAGGCATGCCGCGACCCGGACTCGTGCCGTTGTGCTGGTGTGCCTCGCCACGTTCTCGAGCAGATTGGCGAGCACCTGGTCGAGCAGCGTCGCATCGGCGCGGATCGGTGGTGTGTCGGAGGGCACAACCATCTTCACCGAGCGTTCACCGAGGATCGGCCGCAGACGGCGGACCACCGAGTCGATCGCATCGGCGACCGGAATGGCCTCCAGGTCCGGGGTGATGTCGCCGCTCTCGATCCGTCCCATGTCGAGCAGGTTGCCGATGACTCCATTCAGCCGCTGGGCCTCCTCGTCGATGGTCAAGGCGGTGATCCGAGCCTGGGCGACGCTGATGCTGACCGCGGGATCGGCGATGCTTCCCGCCGCCGCGCGAATGGCGGCGAGCGGCGTCCGAAGATCGTGCGAGACCGAAGCGAGCAGCGCGCTCTTGAGCTCGTCGCTGCGTCGCGCGATTTCGAGCTCGACGGCCTGGCGGTCCAATCTGCCGCGATGGAGCGCCTGTGCCATCTGGTCCGCCGCGGCCGCAAGCAGCCGTGTCTCCTCGAGATGCGGGACGCCCACCTTCGCGTCTCGTACGGCCCATAGCGAGCCGAGTCGTTCGTCCGCCCATCTGATCTGGACGCGGTACGCGTCGCCGACGCCTGGTGTCCTGCGTCGCCGGACCATCGCCGGTGCAGAGGTCGGCGAGTGGATGCGCAGCCACTCGGCATGTTCCTCATCGGCCTCTCGGCGAAGTAGTGCGTAGGTGGCAGGAGTTTCGGGAAGCGTGGTGGAGCTGCCGGCGACGGTGCGCTCCTGGCCTTCGCTGCTGCCGAGCGCGACCCAGACGGTCGCCATGCCGGCGTCGATGGCCAGACGTTCCGCGGCGGCTGCCAGTGGCGGCCGCCCCGCCTCGGGTGTGCTCAACAGCCGATTGATCGCGAACAGTGCCCGGGCTTCTCGCTCGCGGCGCGCTGCCTGTCGCGCGCGATCGCGTTGCATTCCGGCGAGCCGGCCGATCAGGATTCCGAGGCCGAGCAGCAGGAGGAGGGTCAGCAGCTCCTGGGGTCCTGCCACGATGAGGCTCAGGCGCGGTTCGAGGAACAGGAAGTTGTAGGTCACGAAGCCGCCGACGGCGGTGGCGATTGCCGGCACGGTGCCCCATGCGATGGCGACGGCAGCCACGGCAAGCAAGTAGACCGAGGACGCGTCCGATAGGCCGAGCCACGTTTCGAGCGCGAAAGCGAGCAGGCTGCTGCCCACCAATGCGAGCACCGAGCCGACGAGCGGCCGCAGGATCGGTCGTTCCAGAATCCTTCGGTTCATGACAGCATCGTACGGTTTCTCTTGCGCTGGCCCCCGCTCATCGCGGTCCGCTTCGGAGACTCACGTGGCCCATTTGGGTCAGCGGCTCACGGTATTGATGCGTGACCGCCGGAGGACCATCAGGCGATAGACCTGATCGTCTCGAGCCATCAGGCTTCTTGGGAATCACGAGCGGGCAACCGCTCACCGAAGCGACAGAAGTGCGGGAGTTACCGCCGACCATGTCTGCTCACCACCACCACGCTCACCTCTTCCGGGTTCTCATTGCCGGTGCGATCGTCGTCAGCGCGCTGCCGGCTGGCCTTTCGCTGGCCACCCGGCCGAGTGCCGTTGCCTCACCGACCACCCGCATCGCCGGTGCAGATCGCTATGCGACCGCCGTCGCGGTGAGCCAGTCGTATTTCAGCGGCCCAGTGCAGGCGGTTGTTGTGGCCAGCGGCGATACCTTTCCGGATGGACTGACTGGCGCGCCGTTGGCTGCTGCGTTGAAGGCGCCTGTCCTCCTGGTTCAGCCGGATGCGATTCCTGACACCGTCAAGGCAGAGCTGGAACGGCTCGCCCCGGAGCGCATCATCATTCTCGGTGGTCCAGGTGCGGTGAGCCGGGCGGTGGGAGCTGCCCTCGCAGGCTACGCCGGGCAGGTGGACCGCGTAGCCGGTACTGATCGCTATGCAACGTCGGCCGCCGTCAGCGCGGCGACCTTCCGCGGCCGAGTCGAAACCGCCTATGTTGCAATGGGTGCCAACTTTCCCGATGCGTTGACGGGCGCCGCCGTCGCCGCTGGGCGTGGCCAGCCGATCTTGCTCGTCAAGAGCGACTCCCTACCCTCGCCGGTTGCCACCGAGCTACGGCGCCTTGCGCCGAAACGAATCGTGATCGTTGGCGGATCGACTGCCGTGAGCAATCGGGTGGCCGCGCAGCTTGGTCGGCTGGCGACCACCGTCGTGCGGACCGGAGCTGCCGATCGCTACACGACTGCGGCGGGGGTCAGCGCCACGTCGTTCCCTCCGGGGCGCGGCGGCTCGGCCTTCATCGTGGGCGGAATGAGCTTCAGTGATGCGGAGGCGGCCGCGCCAATCGCGGGCGCCATGAATGCGCCGCTCTTGCTGACCAAACGCGACGCCCTCCCGGTAGCGGTGCGCACGGAGCTTGAACGGCTTCGGCCGGACCATATTGTGGTGGTCGGTGGCCCGGATGAGGTCAGCGAGAAGCTAATGGCCGAACTATCGACACTCGTCCGCCTTCGGATTTCGTCGCCTGGCGAGACTGAAACACCGACGCCCGGCGCAACGCCGACGGTGACGCTCGCACCGACAGCCACGCTGCGACCGACGGCCAAGCTTCGACCGTCACCCACGCTTGCGCCCACTCCGACCCGCTCGGCCGCCCCGGCACCGACCGCCTCGCAGGGTGCCACTTCGAGCCTGGCGCCTCCGCCTGCGTTGGCCGGGATCGTTGGATACGGCGCCTCAACTACGGGAGGCACCGGCGGGACCGTGACGAACGTGACGAGCCTCTCTCAGCTGCGCGCGCTGGTCAAGGCTTCTGGCAAGCGCATCCTGATCCTGCCGCGGACGCGTCAGACCTGGGACCTGGCGGGCACCGACCTGGACATCACCCAGCCCAACGTCACGCTCGACGGTGGCGGGATCATCTTCAAGGGCGCGATGGTCAAGATCCTGACCTCGCAGGTCATCCTGCAGAACGTGACCAGCCATCCCGGCGACGTGACCGGCAACGCGGCCGATAACGACGCCTTCACGGTCAACGGCTACAAGGTCTGCCGCGACCACATCGTGTTCAACCACGTTGAGGGTATCTGGGGACCGGATGTTGGCGGCCTGACCCTGCTCGGCTGCGTCCACGACGTGACCGCGCAGTACAGCATCTTCGGTGAAGGCCTGGTCCACTCGGCGCACGCTGGCAGCGGGACTGACCCGGCGGGCCACAGCTACTCGTCCAACATCGCCGACAACTTCGGCAATCCCGCCAACCGGGTGACCTACTACCGCAACCTGATCACCACCGGTGTCGGGCGTAATCCCCGTTTCGTCGGTGCTACTTGCACCGACGTCATCGACTCGGTGTTCTACAACTACTCCGACGGCCCCTCTGGCAACCCGACCAGCCTCAACCTGATCGGTGACAGCTACAAGAAGGGCCCGGCACCAGCTGCGGCTGGCCTGCCGTTCAAGACTCTGGCCTTCCGCTACTCCAAGGATGCCGACTTCTACAACACCCTGATCCCGGCTTCGACCTACCTCAGTGGGAATCAGGCCATCGGCTTCACGTTCGGCACGCCGAAGGGCGACAGCGCCACCGTGCTGCGCTCGACGCCGAAGTGCGCGCCATCGGTGGCGAGCTCCGGTGCGGCTTCCGGCTACGCGGCGGTCACGACCCAGGCCGGGCCGGTGATCCGCAGTGACCAGACTCAGCGCCTGCTCAACAACGTCAGGAACGGGACGGGCGTGTACTACAACGGCCAGCACTTCGCTGCTCTCAACCCGACGTGGCCCTGACGAATGCTGTCGAAATGCGGCTTGGCTGAGCTGAGTTGCCGGTGCCCGATGTCAACGATCGGCGCCGGCGGCACGGCGCCTGCTTTGGCCGGCACGTGACATTCTTCGAAAAGGCCGCTCTGACGGTCGTGCTGATGCCTCTCGCATTGAGCTTTCTGCTGGTGCTCTGGGCCTGATCTGACCAGCCAGCGTCCATTGGGCGCTGGAGCGACCAAGCGATGGTCCCAGTTCGGCCCCTGACCCGCAGTACCCAAGGTCACCCCTCTGACGGGACCACCGCACTACAGACCCATCCGAGCCGGCGGCCTACGGTCGCTGCATGCCAATCAACCGTCCGTCGGTGCCGCGTCAGCCGCGCCGGATCGTCGCTCGAACCATCGGTCTGGCCAGCACCACGCTGCTGGCCGCTGCTCTCCTCGCCTGGACACCGACGGTGGCCACGGGATGGAACCAGAGCTCGGCCGAGTCCACGCTGTGGCAGCTGACGAACGGCGCCCGCGTGAACAACGGACGCAATCCGGTGCAGCAGAGCGGCACGCTCGTCAGCCTCGCCCGATGGCGCAGCAGGGACCTGGTCCAGCGCAGCTACTTCGACCACCAGATCCTCGGCACGCCCTGGCAGGTCTTCCACTGGTACGACCTCAACGGCTTGAACTACCGCTGGGGCGGCGAGAACATCGGCTGGAACTCCGGCTATGCCGATACCGACTCGGCGGTCAAGATCCACGAAGGCTTCATGAGCTCGCCGGGCCACCGAGCAAACATCCTCGAACCATCGTGGACGCACGGCGGGGTGGGGGCATTCGCGGCGGACAACGTCAGCTTCCTCGGCAAGCTGCGCAGCCCGCGCTTCTTCACCGAGCTGTTCATGCAGGCCGCCAGTGCTGCGCCACCGCCACCGCCACGATCGGGCGGAGGAGGCGGAGCCGGGGGTGGATCGACCCGACCGGCCGCCGCGCCAGCCGCCGCGCCGGCCGCCGCGCCAGCCGCCGCATCGGTCATTGAGCACAAGCCTGAGGCGAAGCCGGTCAGCGTTGCTCTGCCGAGCCGTCCCGTGTCGGGCAGGCCGCTCGACGGCGTGAGCATGGTGCTCGCCAGTGCCGAGCGGGTGATTGCCCCGCAGAAGCTCGCGCTGCTTGCCTTCGTCGACAATTGGGCTGGGCTTGCCACGCCATCGCCGCAGGTACTGGCCGCCACCGGTGAGACGCACCGCACGTATCGCGTCGAGGCCGCCGGCGACGCGCGCGGGGGATTCTTCAAGACGGTGCTGGGCTCACTGCTCGGCGGCCTGCTCGGCTGAGACGCGGGGACTGACGGCAGCGCGCCGCCCTCCGCTATCCTTTCGCCGATGCCGGTGATCCTCGAAGCCCGCGATCTTGTCAAGACGTACCCGCTCGGCGAGGGCTCCGTCGAGGCACTGCGCGGCGTTTCGCTCTCCGTCGCCAGGGGCGAGTTCGTGGCGATCATGGGCGCCTCCGGCTCGGGCAAGTCGACGATGCTGCATCTCCTCGGTGCGCTCGACCAGCCGACCAGCGGCGCGGTCGTGATTGACGGGATCGAGGTCAGCGGCCTCGACGACGAACAGGCGACCCTCACGCGCCGTCAGAAGACCGGCTTCGTGTTCCAGTTCTTCAACCTGATTCCGCTGCTCAACGTGGCGGAGAACGTGGCGCTGCCGTTCCTCATCGCCGGCGAGACGCTGAGCCAGAAGCGCGAGCGGGTCGACGAGCTGCTCGAGCTGGTGGGTCTCTCGGACAAAGCCCAGCATCGGCCCGATCAGCTTTCAGCAGGCGAGCAGCAGCGCGTCGCACTGGCCCGCGCGCTGGCCACCGGCCCGGCCATCCTGCTGGCCGATGAGCCGACGGGCAACCTTGATTTCACGACCGGCACCGAGATCCTCGACCTGCTGTGGGATTCGTGCGATCGGCTCGGCCAGACCATCGTGCTGGTCACCCACGACGCGCGCGCAGCCGCGTACGCCGATCGCGTGCTGGTCGTGCGCGACGGCGAGATCCGCGAGGAGATCCCACTCGGGCGGCGTGCCGACCACCAGGCGGCGGGCCTGATCGCGCGGCTCGCCGGCCTGGGTCTCTAGGGCGCCGATGCGGCTGGGCACGCTCGCCTGGCGCGGGCTGTCGGCGCGTCCGCTACGGACCGCGCTCACGGCGATCGGCATCGCGCTCGGCGTGGCGATCGTGGCGGCGACGCTGATTGCCAACCAGGCGGCCACCGAGACGGTGGAACGGGCCGCGCGCGAGCTCTTCGGGCGTGCCGACCTGCGGGTGCGCGCCTTCGATGACGCCGGCCTGACGCCGCGCGCCGTCTCCAGCCTGGCGAGCCTGCCCGGGGTGCAGGCCACTGCGCCGGTCGCTGAGCGGCAGGTGACCGCCAGCACCGCACCCGGGCCGGATGAGCGCGTCTTCAGCCTGCTGGTCATCGGCGTCGACCCGGTGGCCGAGCGCTCGGTGCGCTCCTACGAGCTGCTCGACGGGGTCTTCCTGTCGGCCGACAGCCCGACCGACGTGCTGGTCAATGCGACATTCGCTGCCGAGCACGGCCTGAAGCAGGGCGACGAGCTGCGTCTCTCCGGACGGCGTGAGACGGTCGCGCCGCTGCGCATCGTCGGCCTGCTCGACGATGTCGGCTTCGGCGCGTTGGCCCAGGGAGCCGTGGCGGTCATGTCGCGCGCCGCGCTGGATCAGACCTTCCTGGTGCCCGCCCCGACGCGGTATGTCGATCTCGTCGTCGCGCCTGGGCAGACCGCCAGCGTGCAGCAGTCGCTGGACGCGAATCTCACCGAGCCATTCGTCGTCGAGACCGTTGCGGACGCGGCTGGGGAGCTCGGCCGGGCGCAGTCGAGCTTCGCGGCGATCGCCTTCCTGTTCGGGCTCGTGGCCCTGATGGTCGGTGCGTTCCTGGTCGCCAACACCCTCGCCATGACGCTGCGCGAGCTGACGCGTGAGATCGGCCTGCTGCGAGCGGCGGGTGCGACCTCGCGCCAGGTGCTCGGCATCTTTTTGAGGCAGGGCATCGCCATCGGTCTTCTGGGGTCGGTCGTCGGCGTCCTGGCCGGGATTGCCATTGCGGTCATCATGGTCGGCGTTCTGCGATCGACCCGCTCGGTGCTCATCGACGGTCTGCCGCTGAACCCGGTCTCGTTGCTGCTGGCATTCGGGCTCGGTCTGCTCGTCACCGTCATTGGCACGGCCGTCCCGGCGATTCAGGCCGCCCGTCTCTCGCCGGTGGACGCGCTGCGGCCAACGGGCCAGCCGAGCAACACCTTATGGGGCAGGTTGCGCTGGCTCATCGGTATCGAGCTGCTGGTGGTCCTGCTCGGCCTGCTGCTCTATCCGCTCGACCGCGGTCGGACGCCGCTGCTGGCCGTCGTTCTGGGGATGGCGCTGTTGCTCGGCGGCGCTCTTGGCGCGGCTTTTGTCGTGCAGCCGCTCAGCCGCACCGTGGGGCGGCCGTTCGAATGGTTCTTCGGCGCCGAGGGGCTGCTGGGGCGCACCAACCTGGGCCGCGATCGCATTCGCTCGGGGCTCACCGTCGGCACCCTGATGATCGCGCTCGCTGCGGTGGTGGCCGTCGGCTCGGTCGGCGCCAGTGCGCAGGCCACTGCCAACCGTTGGGTCGACTCCATCCTTCCCGGCGGCCACGCCATCCGGCTTGCGCTGCCGGTGGACCAGGAGCAGTTCCAGCCCACCTTCGAAGGCACCAGCGGAACGCAGCGCGCCTCGCCGATCGCCCAATTCGCCGCCGTGGCACGGGAAGGCCGGGCGGCGCGCGAGGTCAGCATCGCCGGCATCGACCCCAGTCTCTTCCAGGACACCGGCTCGCTGATCTTCACCGCCGGAACGCGCGCCGAGGCATTCCAGGCCCTGCGCACCGGCGGCGGCGTCCTCGTTCCAGACGACCTCGCCGCGCGTGACGGGCTGAAGCTTGGCTCGACCCTGAACCTCGGCTCGCCGAGCGGCACCGGCCAGCCGTTCACCGTCGCGGGCGTGATCGCCTACACGCTGCCCGGTCGCTCGTCGGACGGCGCGCTGCTCATCAGCCTGGCCGATGCCCGCGCGGTCTTCGGCGTGACCACATCCTCGCTGTGGGCCATGGTTCCGCAGCCGGGCATCAGCGCGGCCGCGTTCGACAGCGCCGTCGCCTCGACCGCACAGCAGCTCGCTGCCGAGGCGGTCACCGCACCGCAGCTCGCCGACAGCCTGTCGCGCTCGCTGACCCGGATCATCGGCCTGTTCAACGTGCTCGCCCTGATCACCGTCGTCGTGGCGGCGCTGGGCATCGTCAACACGCTGAGCGTGGGTGTCATGGAGCGCGTGCGCGAGATCGCCATCCTGCGCGCACACGGCATGACGGTCGGCCAGGTGCAGGCCATGGTCGTCGCCGAGGCCGCGATCATGGGCGCCATCGGCGGCGTGCTGGCGGTGGTCATCGGTCTGCTGGTGGCCTGGGCGATGGTCGTCGCCGGTGCACCCAATGACTTCAGCGCAGGTTTCGCCGTGCCATGGCCGCTGCTCATCAGCGTCGTCCTGCTGGGGACCGGCGTCGCGGCGCTGGCCGGACTCTATCCCGCACGCCTGGCGGCACGTCAGCCGCTCGTCCGCAGCTTCAAGCAGTTCGAATAGACCGATACGGAGGATCAGCGAAGACCGATGGCACTCAATCTTCAGCAGGCCAGCCCGGGCCGCATCTTCATCGGGCGTATGCCGACCGGCAGCGATCTTGTCGACGAGATCGAGCGATTCTGCCTAGAGCGCTCCGTCATCGCCGCCTGGGTGAGTCTGGTCGGCGCGATGCGTCGCGTGGCGTACGCGTACTACGATCAGACGGAGCATCGGTATATCGAGCTGTCGAGCGAGATGCACCACGAGCTGGCGGGCTTCGTCGGCAATATCAGCCCGCGCGATGGGCGGCCGTTCCTGCATGCCCACGCGAGCTTCGGCGACGAGTCGGGTGAGACCGTCAGCGGCCACATCATGCGTGGAACCGAGGTCTTTGTCGCCGAGCTGCAGATCAGCGAGCTGGCCGGCGTTTCCCTGGTGCGCACCCTCGACGAGGAGACCGGCCTGGCCCTATGGTAGGCGCGGCCATCGGTCCGGTGGCCGCGTAACGATCGGGCCATGTTTGGGTGGCCGGTGTGCGCCCACCATCGGCGCACGCCGCCGGCACTGCCCGCCGGCGGCAACTGCAAGTACGGAGGGCTGATCCATGCGCCCTGTCCTGTCGTTGCTCGTCGGTCTTGCCATCTCGATCGTCGGGCTGATCGTGGTGATCGGCTCCGACTTCGACATCGGTGGCGTGCTGCTCATCGCCGCGGGCGTCATCGTGGCGCTGCTCGGCGTGAAAACCGCTCGTGGCTCGTCCGGCGCGACCTGAGTTTAGTTACGTCGCCGGCGTCATAGCCCAATCGAACGCCGCAGGATCGGCACGCGGGCAACTCGTCACCCGCTAAAGGGGAAAGAGACGGGTCTCGTCGCGCACGGCAGATCGGGTCGAGATTGCGGACTGGCACTCTGGCACTGGACGGTGCACCGCGTATAGTTGCCGTCCAAATCGTCCCAGAATCCGAGAAGCAGTTGCCCAGACATGTCACTTCGGGCGATCAATCCGAGCGGCTGCCGGACGACGCGACGCGCCCGCGACGTATCACCGTCATCAACGACAACCCGGAGTTCCTGGAGATGATGGAGGAGCTGCTCGAATCAGACGGCTATGACGTGAGCGTCATCGACGGCGACAACATCGCTTCTATCGAGCCGATACGCGAGAAGCATCCCGAGCTCGTCATCGTCGACCTCCGCCTGCGTGGCGCCGACTTGAGCGGCTGGGACATCGCCCTGGCTGTCCGCGCCGATCGGGAGATGTGTGCGTTGCCAATGATCGTGTGTACCGCGGATGTATGGCAAACACGCGAGCGGGCGGAGGAGCTGGCGGCGCTGCCGGCTGTGGAGATCCTGCTCAAGCCGTTTACCCTCGATGAGGTTGATGCGCTGCTGCAGCGCATGTTTGCGGCACCTGCTGCTGACTGATCAACTTCTCGGCAGCCGAATCGCGCCGCGGCATCCAGGGCATGTGGTTCGCACTGCGACCACCGCCGTACTATTCGAGCCGCCATCATGAATTGCCCAAACTGCGGCGCGACCAATCGAACGGGCGCCAAGTTCTGTGTCAACTGCGGCGCCGTCCTCGCACTGGCCTGTGCCACCTGCGGCACGCCGTATCAGCCAGGCGACCGATTCTGCGCCGAGTGCGGCGCCACCCTGGCGGCCGCACCAGCTGCCACCGCCCCGTCTGCAGTGTCCGGCGCGGAGCCCCGCACCGCCGCTACGACGGAGCGCCGGCTCGTCTCGGTCCTGTTCGCCGATCTCGTGGGGTTCACCGCCAAGTCGGAGGACCGTGACCCGGAGGAGACGCGGGAGTTCCTGAGCCATTTCTTCGACACGGCGCGACTGATCATCGAGCGCTACGGGGGCACGGTCGAGAAGTTCATCGGCGATGCGGTGATGGCGGTGTGGGGCGCGCCCACAGCCCACGAGGACGACGCGGAGCGCGCGGTCCGGGCCGCGCTCGAGCTGGTCGACGGCGTCGCCGGCTTGTCCGAGACGGCCGGCGGGAGCGATCCCCTCGCCCTGCGCGCCGGCGTCCTGACGGGCGAGGCGGCGGTCACCATTGGGGCCACGAACCAGGGCATCGTGGCTGGTGACCTCGTCAATACGGCGTCGCGACTGCAGTCGGTGGCCGCTCCAGGCACGGTGCTGGTGGGTGAGGCGACTCGGCGCGCAAGCGAGGCGGCGATCGCTTATGAGCCGGTGGGCGAGCAACAGCTCAAGGGGAAGGCCGCGCCTGTCGCCAGCTGGCGCGCGCTGAGGGTCCTGGGCGGCCGCGGCGGCGCGCTGAAGTACGAGGGGCTCGAAGCTCCTTTCGTGGGCCGCGACCGCGAGTTCCGGCTCGTCAAGGACATCCTCCACGCCTCCGGCGCGGACGGCAAGGCGCACCTCGTCTCGGTCATCGGTCAGGCGGGCATCGGCAAGAGCCGGCTCGCGTGGGAGCTGTTCAAGCACATCGACGGACTGAGCGATAGCCTGTGGTGGCACCAGGGCCGCTGCCTCGCCTATGGCGACGGCGTGACCTACTGGGCGCTGGCCGACATGGTCCGCATGCGGGCCCGGATCGTCGACGGCGAGCCGGCCGAATCGGCCCGGGCCAAGCTGCGCGAGACGGCGGCCGAGCACATCCCGGACGCAGAGGAGCGAGCCTGGATCGAGCCGCGCCTGGCGCATCTGCTCGGGCTCGAGGAGCTCGGCGGGGCCGAAAAGCAGGATCTCTTCGGCGCGTGGCGCCTCTTCTTGGAGCGGCTCGCCGCCGAGAGTCCGGTGGTGATGGTCTTCGAGGACATGCAGTGGGCCGATCCGGCGTTGATCGAGTTCGTCGAGCACCTTCTCGACTGGTCGCGCAACGCGCCGATCTTCGTGCTGAGTCTTGCGCGTCCGGAGCTTGCCAGCCGCCACCCCGATTTCGGCCGGTCGAGCCGCAGCTTCACCTCGATCTTCCTCGAGGCGTTGCAGCCCGACGCCATGCGCGCTCTGCTCAATGGTCTTCTACCCGGCGTCCCGAAGGAGCTCGAGGAGCGCATCCTGGGTCGCGCCGAAGGCGTGCCGATGTACGCGGTCGAGACCGTCCGCATGCTCCTCGATCGCGGGCTGCTCGTGCGCGAGGGTGCGGCGTATCGGCCCACCGGCGACATCGGTGAGCTCGAGGTACCCGACAGCCTGCATGCGCTGATCGCTGCGCGGCTCGATGGGCTGGCGCCGGAAGAGCGGACCCTCGTCCAGGACGCCGCGGTGCTCGGCAAGACCTTCACCCTCGATGGTCTGGTGGCGCTCAGCGGCCGGCCGACGGGGAAGCTTGAACCTTTGCTGGCGTCACTCGTCCGCAAGGAGATTCTCGACCTGGAGCTCGATCCGCGCTCGCCTGAGCGCGGGCAGCACACGTTCCTCCAGGATCTGGTTCGGGCAGTCGCCTACGAAGGGCTCTCGCATCGCGAGCGGCGCCGCAAGCATCTGGCGGCCGCGGAGTATCTCGAGGCGAGCCGGGCCGCCGACCTCGACGAAATCGCCGAAGTCGTGGCGGCGCACTACCTCGACGCGTATCGTCTCGAACCCGGCGCTCCCGGCGCCGAGGCCGTGGGTGAGCGCGCGCGCGCGCTGCTGACCCGTGCCGGCGACCGCGCAGCGTCCCTGGCAGCGACGGAAACTGCCCAGCGGCTGTACGGGCATGCGGCGGAGCTGGCGCACGACCCGGTGGAAGCAGCCCAGCTGACGTCCCGGGTCGGCGACATGGCTGTCCTGCAGGCGAAGCTCGACGAGGCGACGGCGGCTTACGAGACGTCGATCGATGGCTTCACGGCGGCGGGTCGCGACTTCGACGCTGCGCGCGTGTCCGCCAGCCTGGCCGACGTGGAGTACCGCACCGGCTCGCCGGAACATGCCCTGGAGAGGCTCGCGCGTGCGGTCGAGACGCTTGGCGCCGGGCCGATCAGCAAGGAGTTTGTGCACGCGGCGGCGCGGCTGGCCGGTGCGCTCTTCTTCACGGGCCGCATGGATGAGGCAACCGAGCGATCACAGGAGGCACTTGACGCCGCCGAGCAGCTGGGAGACACGCAGGCCATCTCGCATGCGCTTGGAATTCGGGCGGTGATCGTCCGTGCCCAGGGCCGGCCGCACGAGTCGGTGGCGCTTACCCAGCACGCCGTGACGCTCATGATGGAGACGGACGCGCCGCCTGAGCGGGCAAGCCTCTTCATCAACCTCGGCGACGTGCGCCACAGCGTCGACCGATTCGCCGAATCGCTGGACGCCTACGAGCAGGGCCTGGCGTTCACGCGCCGTCGCGGTGATCGGCCGCGCGAGTGGTTCATGCGCTCGGAGAAGACGTTCCCGTTGACCCTGCTTGGACGCTGGGATGAGGCTCTGGAGGACATCCAGCAGATCCCGGAGGAACAGACCGCGCGCCAGAGCCTGTTGACCCACGTGTCGATGGCCGCGGAGATCTACGTGGCGCGCGGACAGCGTGACAAGGCGGAGCACCTGCTCGACCTGATCGGTGGGTACGAAACGTCAGCAGACTTCCAGGAACGAGGGATCTGGGGCGCGACCGCGGCCCGTGTGCGGCGCGACGCCGGCGATCCAGCCAGCGCCCTGCAGGCCGCAGAATTCGGTCTCCGCAACCATATGGACGAGATGCACGACCAGGTCGCGCGCGAGAACTTCGTCGAGGTGATGGAGGCGGCGCTGGCGCTCGGTGACCTCGCGACCGCCGAGACATACCTCACCCGCGTCGAGGAGCTCGGTCCCGGGCTGCGCCCGCGCTACGTGACGGCCCATGCTCGGCGCTTCCGCGCGCGGCTTCTCGACGCCGGCGTGGGCGAGGGTTCGGCTGACGAGGCCTACGCGGCCGCCGAAGCTGAGTTTCGCGCGCTCACGCTGCCGTTCTGGCTGGCGGTCACGCTGCTCGAGCACGCAGAGTCGCTCAGTCGCCGAGGCGTGACGGACGACGCGCGACGCGCCGAGGCTGCGGCGATCTTCGAGCAGCTGAAGGCCACCCCCTGGCTGGAGCGCGCCCGCGCGGCCGGGGTGTCAGCCGCGACCGCCGGCTGATCGAACGGCGACGCGGCGATCAGCCGTCCAATCGCAGGGTCGATGTGATCTTGCTATGGCGTGACCATACTATGGGAGTGGAATAGCATTCCCGATCCATAGTTGTAAGGCCTCCAGCGCCGCTGGCGTAACGCCATCAACACCCGTTGTAGGCGTCTCCCGGTCGGCCTTTGGCTCGGGCCATGAAGAGCTGGCATTAGGTCTCACGGGCAGAAGATCTCATCAATGCGTGGGACGAGCGACAACGGCAGTCCACCGGGCTTGCCTGGTTGACGGGTGAGTACACTACATCGCGTGTCTACGCCGACGGCCGGCTCCCGACGCCCACGCCGTTCGGCCGACGCCCCTGCGGTCGGCCCGCGCGCGGCCGGGGAACGACGCATCGAAGGATGGGCTGTCTCTAGGATGGGCATAGCCGGGATCGGTCTCTCCCACGTACACCGCGACCGACAACCCGCCTTGAAGGAGAGTGGCAGATGCCGCGACAGATCGTTCAGACCGGCGGGGCCCCGACGAATCCGTTCTACAGCCAGGCCGTGAGGGCCGCCGGACTGATCTTCGTGTCCGGTCAGGGCCTGTTCGACCCTGGATCTGGGAAGGTGCTGGGCGAAACGATCCAGGAACAGGTCCGCCAATGCCTCACGAACATCCAGGCGATCCTCGAGGCTGCGGGCAGCTCCCTCGACAAGATAGTGAGCGCCACCTTCATCCTTGGCGATCCAGCGGACTTCGCCGGCATGAACGAGGAGTGGCGGCGATGGTTCCCGACCGACCCTCCCGCCCGTCAGGGTGCCAAGTTGCCGCTCGACATCCCTGGGCTTCGCGTGTCGGTGGCAGCTGTCGCGGAGATGTGAACCCGATGCCCAGGCGTCGCTCCTCGCGCCAGTAGAAACGAAAGTACGGACCTGATCCACAACTTGCCGCCAGCCAGCTCGGCGTCCTTCAGGAACGGCGGTGCGTGCTCGGATATGGCGGGCATAGGATGCGGCGTTGGCCAATAGGTCGCCATCGGCTACGATGGATGCGGCGAGTGAGACACTGTGCGCCCGTAGCTCAGCGGATCAGAGCAGCTGACTTCGGAGCATGGCCGTCGGTGCGCTGTGCTTCCAACCGTGGGCGGGGGAGCGAATCGGGTCGAGTTATCTGCTCACTTCAAGCACGACGACTCGCCGCGCAGCTCAGTGCGTTTACGTCGGCCCTCGGCATTCTCATCTGTTCGCAAGGATGTGTTGTGGAGGACGCGTGCCGGTACGCTGCCTGAAAGGAAATGATGTTGTGGACCAAACGACTCGGGCCGCCTTAGCGGCCGTCGCCGCTATCGAGGACGATGAGGAGTCCGAGGTCGAGCCGACTGCCGAGGCCGTCGCGGATCGCGCCGGTGTCGCCGTCAACGTCGCGTCGCGGGAGCTTGACCGCCTGAACCGCGATGGCCTGATCCTCGATCGGGCGCGTGCGTACTTCCCAAGCAGCCAAGCGGGTCCATCCGCTGGCTCTCGGTCCTACGCTGTTACGGATCCAGGGCGGAAGCGCTTGGTCGATGGCTAGAACCCTCACGCGGCCGGGTCGACGCTCGCAGCGTTGGTAGGTTCGGACAGCTCGAGGAGGCCATTGCAAGGGTGGAGGCATCGATCACAGCTAACCGGCATCCCCGGAAGCCAGCCGTCCGCTCCAAGTGAAACTTCGAGCTCCTTGGTGGAGACTCCAATGCTGCCGATGCGAGCAGCCGTGTTCGCTGGCCGACTTACGAGAGAGATCTCCTGAACCTCGGCCGAATTGATGTGGCGCGTGCAGACAATAGTATGGATGTCACCCGCGGCGTGGGCGCAGGGTTTCTCGGTACCGCAGACGTTGCAGTACCCGTCAATGCGCAGCGCGGGTGCGTTGTATGTGCGACCTGCGACGTGCCTGCAAGCCCGGGGGTCCCGACCACAGACCATGCAGGTTCGGACCACGTTCGTCATCCCCGGGCTCATGCCCCACCGCTGGTGTCCGAGGTCTACGGGACAGGTACGCCAGTAGCCCTTTTCGTCCTGAGCGAGCCAGCATCCGAAGGTCTTCCGCACCCACAGGCCGGCATGATCGAGGCTGAAATGCGCGTCGAGCTGCTCCGGGAGATCATCGAGGTTGTCGATGGCGGCCCTGAGGATGCGGAGCGCGTCGCGTGCTAGGCACTCGGCTCCACGGTCATCGCGTAGGTGCGCGAGTCGGGCTCGGCTTATCGCGACCTGGCCTTCCCGCAACCGGGCGAGACCGAAGCCGCTAGGAGACCATTCGATCGATTGCATCTCGGATCGTCCGCTCGGTCGGTTCGTCCAGGCGGCCTGGGCCGCAGGTCAGCTCGAGCTTGCGCACCTCGCCGCCGTCTGGCCGCTTCGTGACTGCCATCTTGAGCTGAACCTTTGTCCCTGGCCGTCGCTCGAGTATCCACCGGACGGTGGCGATCACCCCGTCGACCGTGTTGCTGAGATCACCGGCGGTCCCGATCGCCTGGGCCACAAGGAGCAACCAGGGCAGCACGACGTCGGCTGACTTCTCGATGTGAACACCCGTCGCCATCGGATCGGTCGCGTAGTCGGCCGTGACCCCGGCCTCCTCGAGCAGCCCCAGGACGTCCGTCGCCAGGCCCGAGTACTGGCCGTCCTCGCGAGGAAACACGATAACGGTCGCATCGGGATGATTGTCGAGAGCCTTCCGGATCATTTTCGCCGAGAAGGGTTCGGCGGGTGCGCCGGAAGTCGGACCGGTCATGCCGGCATTGTCGCTGATGCCGGAGCACCATGTGGGCAACGACGACAGCCGGTCGCGGTCGACCCGCTCGCTCTTATCCGAGGTCACCCGGGACGCGATGGTCTCCGCCATGAGCGAACGAGCGGGGCATAGGCCCTATTGTCTACCCTCTGGTGCGTCTAACGTCCTAGGGTGCCTCTGGCGCCACCTATTGACAGTCCATAGGTTGGCGTGACAGTGTTACACCTGTAACACCGCTTTCAGTGACGCGAAGTGGCTACCACCCGCACCAAGCCAATGCGCATCTTTGCCGCAGACCATGACCCCATTCGGCTTCTAGCCGACCTTCGCCGCGAGATGCCCGCCGATGTCGTGCATACCGCCCTGCGTGAGTACATGGTCAATCATCGCGATGAGCTAGCCGCCATTCATGCCGAAACTCGTCACTTCATCGAGACTGGCAACATCGAGGGGCTCACTGCCGCTCTGCGCCATGACGCCGCCGGCCTGGCCGAGCAGATGACTGATTACTCCGCCGCACGCAGCCGGTCAGCGCGCGAAGCTGCAATAGGCTGACTCGCCGGCTTCCAGCGGCTGACCTCCAATCTCGTTGGCGACTGACAGAGTCGCAAAGTCGTCTGCCGGGAAGAAGGCCAACACCAGGCGCGCCTGCCATTGCGGCACCAGCGTGACCACGCCTGGCAACGGCCGACTGCTGATGGCCACGGTCAGCAGCGGCGCCTCATCGTCGAGGTCGTGGAAAAGTCGGACGCGAATGCCGTCGCCGATGACGGCTTCGATGATCTGGCCTCGATTCAGTTCCGCTCGGTCCAGCAGCGGCGGTACTTCCTCGACAAGGACGCGCGCAAAGGTATGGGCCTGATCGTCGATGAACGCCTGCGCGTCTTCTTTCGTCGGCAGCAGGTCGTTACCCAGGGCACACAGTCCGTCGTAGTCGTGCTCGGTACGGACACCGAGCAACCAGACGATGCCCAGCTCGTACTGCGACGCGAGCCCGGGCGGCACCGATTCCTGGTGCCAGGTGGCGCCGCGGTCGTCGCCAAAGTGCAGTGTGTAGAGCGGCAGCCCAGTCACCTCGGTGCCGCAGCGGAACGTCTCTTGGCCGATCGGGCTCTGTCCGCGACGCTCGACAAAGGCCCGCACCAACGGGTGGACCTCGACATGTTCTTCGGCGCTCCCAGATGCGTTGGGGTCGAGTCGCAGGTCCTCGCGCAGGCAGCGACGCGCTATACGCAAGTCCCAATGTCGATCGATTGGCATGAATGCCATGGTCGCACTACGTGGCGAGACACGATGTGGGGTGTTGACCGGTTGGTTAGCGCTGGCGCGTGCTCGCTCCGCAAAGTTAGGAAGTCGGCGTCGAGCCCCTCGGCAATGAGCTGCGTCGATCGCCCCATCCTGGGGTCCCAGGAGCCACGCACCAGGTGGCCGACCTGTAAGGACTCTATCGTTGAGTGCAAGAATTCCTTACACGTCATCAGCGGCCTGGGACTTGGCCCGGCGAACCCGCACGGACCGATAAGCAAGCCGGGTGAAGTACAGATTGCGAGCGGCTTCAGCCCGTCGCGTGCGCTCGGCTTCGGCGAGAGTGCGGTCGGGATCGACGAGGTCAATGAATCGGCGGCTGAAGGCGAGCCGAGCGGCTGCCGTGGTGGCACGTGGATCGTGTCGGGCGTGCAGCGCGTACGCACCGATGCGACCGCGCAGTCGGCGCTCGGTACGTGTGAGTGACTCGCGCTTTACTGCCACTGGAGCGCGAAGGCCGCAGGTGTCTGATGAGGAACGGGCATGATCGAGACGGCTACGCGTGCTCCGTGGCGGAATCAATGGGTTTCGTGTGAGGAGGTGTGTGAGTTCTGGAATGGAGGACACGTAAGTATTCCCTGCGATCGACTCGCGGCCGTGAACTCATTTGGCGGACGTTAATTGCGCGCGTCAACGCCCCTATTAGCGCCGGGTTTAGCGTCCCCATTGGCGCCCACCCGGGCTCTGAGGCCGATGAATCGAACGAGATGCGAGAGCTGCCCTCCCGATTAGCAAACGGCCTGCACCCGGACAGCGCGCCTGGGGCCAACGGTGAAAGCTACTTCGGTCGCGAGCGCCGGATCCGGCCGAGAGCCGAACCAGATGGTGAGCACCGGGCAAGATAGGTCAGTGGAGGCTGGGCGAGCACGGCTACCGCGACGGGCACGGATGGCCATGAGCGGTGGGGATCGGCACCAGGGCCGAGCGAAGCCTGAAGATGCGAAGCGCTCGACGCGCGTTGTGTGGTGAACTTGAGCCGATGGGTTCCGATGACGCTGCCACGCGCGCGTACTACCGGTCGCTTCCGGCGAAGCGGATCGGCGCCGGGCTGATCTGCCGTGACGCCGATGGACGCGTTCTCCTCGTCCAGCCAACGTACAAGCCGAGCTGGGAGATCCCCGGCGGCGTGGTGGAGGTGGGGGAGTCGCCGGCGGCGACGGTCGCGCGCGAGGTTCACGAGGAGCTCGGCCTCGATCTGCCGGTCGGTCGCCTCCTGGTCGTCGACTGGCTGCCGGTTCGTCCGCCGAAGACCGAGGGGCTGATGATGCAGTTCGATGGCGGGGTGCTGGACGACGCGGTCACCCGCCGTTTCCGGCTTCCGGCAGACGAGCTTCGCGACTCGCGCTTCTTCGCCGCTGACGAGATCGACGACGTGCTGCCGGACTACATGGCGCGCCGCACCCGACTGGCGCTCGAGATGGTTGCCACCGGACGGTCCGCGTACCTGGAGCGGGGGAGGCCACCCCACGCCCAAGTCCTCGAGGCCACCGGCGGCGCACCAACGCTGGTGCTGATGAAGGGTCCACCCGGTAGCGGCAAGAGCACGATCGCTCGGGAGCTCGGTCGGCGCCTCGGCTGGCCGGTGATCGACAAGGACGCCGTGCGCGACCTGCTTCCCGACGAGCTGGGTGGCCTCTCGTACGAAGCCATGCTGGGGCTCGCCGAGCGGCAGCTGACCATCGGCCTCAGCGTCATTGCCGATAGCCCACTCGGCTATGGCAGGGCGTATTCGACGGCACGCCGTATGGCGGCTGAGGCAGGGGCGACAATGCTCGTGATCGAGTGTGCCTGCTCCGATGCGGTCGAGTGGCGACGCCGGATCGAACAGCGCTCCGGCGCGGGCCTTGCCGCCCACCATGCCACGGACTGGACCAAGGTCGAGGCCTTCTACGAGCGGACCGCCAATGATCCATACGAGGTCGACGTGCCGCGGCTCGTGGTTGATACCACCAACCTGCTCGACGAGACGCTCCCTACGGTCGTGAGCTGGCTGGTCAAGCACAGATCCTGACAGTCGGCGGCCCGAAGCGAGCTACCCGCCATCCTCGTCCACCACGTCCACGACTGACCGGATAACCGCTCCCCGGCGGCCCCCGAGGCGATAGCGATATCGTGTGCCATCCGGCGCCGCTCCGGCCAAGAAGGCGCGCAGGGGTGCCGAGTCGTACCACTCGACCTGCTCGAGGCGAAAGAGCGCATCCTCGAGAGGCACCCACTCCGCCGAGAGAATGAGCTCGTCGGGATCCGCAGGCTCAACGTCGCCCTCTGCGTCGCAGAGGTAGGTGACCGCGCGCCACGTGCCAACCAGGTCGTCGAGGCTCGCCTCGATCTCGACCTCGAAGGCCAGCGGCGGAATGCCGGTGATCTCGAGCCCAGTCTCCTCGCGGATCTCCCGCCGCAGCGCCGCCTCGAGCGTCTCGCCCGGCTCGACCCGACCACCGGGCAGCATCCAGGTGGGGGCCAGGTCGTGCGGTTCCTGTTCCTGGACCAGCAGGAGCGCCGCTCCGCGCCGAATGAGCGCCGAGACGGTGTGCGGGATGCCGTCGGCCAGCGGTGCGCCGGCCTCAGCGGCCATCGTTGCTCGGCCGCTGTCGCTCGGTGAAGCCATCGTCCTTCGCCGCTACCAGCTCGATGCGGTTACCGAACGGATCGGCGACATAGCAGCGCTCGACGCCGATGTCTTCGTCATCGGTCACGATCTCCATGCCAGCCGCGCGAATCCGGCCGCAGAGAGCCGCCAGATCGTCCACGAGAAACGCCGGGTGTGCTTTGCGAGACGGGCGGAACTCCGCCTCGACGCCGAGATGGACGTGCACCCCGCCGGGGCCGGCGAACCAGCACCCGCCGCGACCGGCGAGCGGCGCGGGCTTGTCGACCTCGGTCAGCCCGAGCAGGCCTGCGTAGAACTCGCGCGCCTGCGGCTCGCCGCTTTCCGGCATCGCCAGCTGCACGTGGTCCAGGCCAACCACAGTAAGTGGAGTCCTGGCTCCGCCGAGAGGAGTGGTCACTGGTGAGTCGCGGAACGGGCGTCGCCCTGGAGCGCGGTCCGCAGCGCGTCGCGCAGCCCAGTGTGCGTCTCGGCGTCGTATCGCGGCGCGGCGGCCCAGTCGTAGAACCACGCCGGCAGCCGCCGCAGTTCGGGTGGTTCGGTCGCGTAGCGGGGGAAGACATGCGCATGCAGCTCCGGCTCGGAGTTGCCCAGGATCTCGTAGTTGATCCGGTCCGCCGACGTGACCCGCAGGACCGCGTCCCCGAGGCGGGCCATGTCGCGCAGGAACTCGGCGCGGCGGGCGTCCGCGAGGTCGTTCAGGCTTGCTACGACCGGGTCCGCCAGCAGTAAGCAATAGCCAGGCAAGAACTGAACATCGCCGATGACAGCCCAGCCAGACGGAAGCCGGCAGATGACAGCGTCGTTGGCCCCGCGACGCGCGAGCTCCACTCGGTCGGCGATCAGCGCCATGCTTTCGACTCCTTCGGCCACACGGGGTGCGCGTCGCAGCGCTGCTTTCCCTCATGGCCCTGCTCGACGAGCCCGACGACCTTGCGCTTATCCGGAATGATCTCCACCGCGTCCGATCCTACCGGTCATGTTCGGCCCGCGCAGATCGATTCGGCGCTCGGCGGCCGTCGCCTTGTTCGCACCAAAGCACCATGGAGCACTGGCGGCCGGTTGGTACCCTCAGACCGCTTTGACTGCCAAGCCCGAATCTCGAGCCCGCAAGGAGATCGATCGCCAGCTGACCGATGCCGGCTGGATCGTGCAGGATCGCGCTGCAGCGAACCTGAGCGCCGGCCCCGGCGTAGCTGTCCGCGAGTTCCCGCTGAAGGGCGGCCCGGTCGACTACCTGCTGTACGTCGATGGCGCGGCAGCAGGCGCAGTCGAGGCCAAGAAGGAAGGCTGGACCCTCTCTGGCGTCGAGGCGCAGTCGAAGCGGTACAGCGAAGGCCTGCCCGACGCGCTACCGGCCTATCGCCGCCCGCTGCCGTTCCTGTACGAATCGACCGGCGTCGAGACGCAGTTCACCAACCTGCTCGACCCGGAGCCGCGCAGCCGCGAGGTCTTCACCTTCCATCGGCCGGAGACGCATCGCGAGTGGCTCCAGCAGGCCGGCTACCAGCAGAACAGGCGCGCCCTTCCCGGCGTCGCCGAGTCGCCCGCGCCATACGCCGAAGGCGACAGCCTCAGAGCAAGGCTCAAGACCCTGCCGCCATTGGTGACCGAGGACCTGTGGCCGCCGCAGATCACTGCCATCGAGAAGCTCGAGCAATCGCTGGCGCAGAACAAGCCGCGGGCGTTGATTCAGATGGCGACCGGATCGGGCAAGACGTTCACGGCAGCCAACTTCACCTACCGGCTGGCGAAGTTCGCGAAGGCGAAATGGATCCTGTTCCTGGTCGACCGCGGCAACCTCGGTCGCCAGGCGCGCAAGGAGTTCGAGCAGTTCGTCACGCCCGACGATGGCCGCAAGTTCAGCGAGCTGTATGTCGCGCAGCACCTGAGCTCGAACGTGCTCGACCCGACCGCCAAGGTGGTCATCGGCACCATCCAGCGCATGTACTCCATGCTCCAGGGCCAGGACGAGCTGCCGGAGGAGGCGGACGAGGTCTCCAGCTTCGAGGCGGCGCCGACGCTCACCAGGGAGCCACTGCCGGTCGCCTACAACCCGAAGATCCCGATCGAGACGTTCGACGTGATCGTGACCGATGAGTGCCATCGGTCAGTGGGTGACTCTCGAGCGATGGCTAGACGAGCCCGCCATTCACGTTCAGGATCACGCCGTCTCACGTCGAGCGTTCGTTGCTTTCGTGCGCAACAAGCTCGGTTCAGGCCACTTCGACGAAACAGATCGGAAGAAGTGGCAGCGCGATCTGCTCTCGGCGACGGCCGGATTGCGTCTGCTCGACCAGAATGCCCTCGCATTCCAGATGGGCGCGCTCGTCATTGAACTTACACTCGCTGTCGCTGCAACGCGACTTGAGTCAGTCGTGGCCGCCTCTGGCGGATGAGTTTCTTTCGCTCGTCCCCAGCGGCCTTATAACCGGTCGCCGACGTTGACCCGCCGAGCGGGGGCGATGGCCCGCTCGCGCTCGGCGCTCTTGGCGTAGCGGGACAGCATCTCGCGGCTGCGCCAGCCGGCGAGGGCCATGACCTCGCCCTCCTGCATGCCGGCCGACAGCGCCTCGGGGGCGTAGGTGTGGCGGAAGAGGTGCGGATGGAGGCGATCGACGCCGGCGGCGCGGCCGCGACGGCGCAGGACCTGGGTCAAGCCGGAGTTGGTCATGCGCCCCTTCTGGCCAAGCCACAGGTGGGGGAGCGCGGCGGAGTGGTGCCTGGCACGCAGACGCAGGTAGCGGTCGACGGCCTTGACCGCCTTGGGCGACAGGAAGGCGATCCGCTCGCGGCGTTCCTTGCCCATGGCCCGCATGGTGCCGGCGTCGAGGTCGACGTCGTTCGTCTCGGGCACCTCGGGTGTCCAGCGCAGGTTGGCGACCTCCGACAGCCGGGCGCCGGTGGACAGTAAGACGCGCACCAAGGCCGCATCGCGCCGATCGTCGAAAGACGGGCCCTCACAGGCGCGCAGGATGGCGCCCAGCTCCGCATCGGTCAGGATCGGCGGCGCGGCGGGTCATCGGCGGCGCCTTGATCTCGCCTTCCTCGCCTGCGTAAGGAATGCGAGGGCGGCAGCTATTGAGAGGACCGCGCCGACGCCCACGACCCACAGGCCGTCGCCGGTTGTGGTGGATACCAACTCGTTGTTGATGCCGCGAACGTTCGCGCTGATAGAGCTGCCGTCTCGGAAGGCAATGATCAGCGACATGACGCCGCCGACGAGCGGTGTCGCGAATCTCAGCACTCCTGACGGTTCGGCGAACCGAAAGAACCTCGCAGCGCCGATCAAGAGAATTCCGACACCAAGCACCAGGGTGATCACTCCGTCACCGAACTCGAGCCCGTTATAGCTTGCCCAGCCGAGACCCGAGCGCAGGTTTGCCCAGGGCAGGTAGTTGCCGACGACCATGAGCGCGCCGCCAACCATGACGACGATGTCGCGAGGATCTCTGTGCATCACGACAGGCGACTCTTTCGAGCGGACGTGGGCGTTGCGGTCGTCGGTCGGATGCCACGGCCGACGAGAGCGTTTGGCATCGTGGGAATCCTACGCAGCTCGCGTACCGGTAGACCGCGGCACGGCCATTGCAACATATCGGTATCGGGGGGAACAGTGAAGCCGACCGCTCAGGACCGGGGGGAGAAGTCCTGAGACAGTCGGCTTCAGTGTGTACCGTAACACCGCCGTCTACCGCGACGGCCGGCTCCCGACGCCCACGCGGTTGGCTCTAACGGCCGGACGTGGCCAGAGATCCCTCAGTCACCTCGTTCTTGTGTGCCGCAAACGCAGCCAGAACCTCTTCCTTCTCCCGCTGGGGCACCTTGAAGAAATCAAGCGTGCGCCCGAGTTCAGCCGCGACTTCGTCGAACTCCTCGGGAAAGATCTGGAACTGGCGATGCGCCTCTTCCAAGCCGATGGGGGTTTTTCCTGGTTTCGTGGCTTCGTATTGGAATGGTCCTCCCGCAACGTTGCAGACCCACAGGGTTCGCATGAATTTCAGGCCCGGCAATCTGCCCAGTTGCTCGGTGTGCCATTCCCGCAGGGCGGGGTTCTTGGAGGTCTGGCCAACGATGGGATTCTTCACGATCGCATCGCTGAAGTGGTCAACCACGGCTGCGATGGCAAACACGCCACCGAGCCGGTCGTACAGGCTCTGCTCTGTCATAGCTCCTCCAGCGCCGACGTACCGTCGGGTCGCACCTGGCCGGCGCTTGGCGCGCCGCTGACGGTAAATTCGGCGTGAGTTACACGTCGTGCGCACCGCGGGTGCCCCCGGGGTGAGTCCGCCGCAGAGATCCACCTCCTTCGATGGAGACAGCCGCCGGATCGGCGGCTCGCGTTGGTGTCCACCTACTGCCGGCTTACTCCGGCCACGCGTCCGGGCCAGAGAGGCTCGCCCACCGGGAGGAGGAGTGGGCGAGCCTCTTCTACCAGGTACTCGGAAAGCCCAAGGCCGCCGTGGAGCAGCAGGGTCGGCGGGCCGCTGCCGCGCACCCAGCCCACGATCTCGCCACCGGCCACCGGGGCGTGGAACTCGTGCTCGCTCGCGCCGTCGATCATCGGGAACAGGGATACGCTTGGCGCCGCCGCATCCTCGCGGGTGCGCGAGCGCCGACGTCCTGTTATCGGCAACTCAGCCGGGGCAAGCCTGCGCGCTAGGGTATGGCCTGCGCCGCCACGGTCGGCGGCTGGCTGAAGCTGTCGACGTTCGGTATCTGCGACCCGACGGCCCTCTAGCGGCGGTTCGTTGACACCCGACGGGCGGCCAGGGACGCAGCGAGGCCGCTCGCCGGAGCGAGGGGCCTCTCCTTCAACCCCCGGGGACGCTGCCCCGCGGTTACTTCGCCAGCACGTCCGAGTCCACGACAAGTTCGGACGGCGACCCGGTCGTCGGCACCGTCAGGTCGACGCCGTGGACCGCCTTGACCCGCTCCAGGAACCAGGTGGTGAACGGGTCGGTGGCGCTCGCCATCTGCCCGAAGGACCGAGCGGGATCGTCGCCCTCGAGGGTCACGATCACCAGGTCCCCCATCGGGGTCTGCTGGAGGAACGTCCGCTCGTGGACGCCGGCACGCCGACGGGACTCGGCGAACTCCGCCTGGCGCGGACCATTGACCTCCTCGATGAAGCTCCGCCACTCATCGGTCTTTCCGGGCAGGATCGGGAATGCGGCTGCGAACAACAAGGGAACCTCCATGGGCACGTGCGCGCCCGGCGACGGAAGGGTCGGACTCGCCATTGGCCCTGCGCGACGGTCGTGGCGACCGTATGGGGACGCCGCGCTGAAGAGAACCCGATGGTCCCCATGCCTCCCTGCCGATGAGTGGAGTATGCGCGCCCCAGCCTGGGATTGTTTGCGCCCCAAGGATCAGTGCCCAGGTCAGGGGATGATCCCGCCCTGCTTGATGAACGCGGCCGGCGCGAATGGCCCCGCTGGCTGGCGCGACAGCGGGTTCAGCAGCGTGATCGTGGCCATCAGCCGACTGCCCCGCGCCCAATTGGCACTGCGAGCGCTCACTTCGCGCGGCGCCGCACCGCCCCCGGCGATCTCAGCGGCTTATCGACACAGCCTCCTAGCGGAATCCCTCGCGATCCTGAACGAACGGTAGGGGAGAGGGAGCGTCGCCTCGTTGGCTACTGGGTGCCCAGCCGCTACTATTGCGGTCGCTCAGTTTGAGCGTCAATGTGCGCCCGTAGCTCAGTGGATCAGAGCAGCTGACTTCGGATCAGCAGGTCGGGGGTTCGAATCCCTCCGGGCGCGCCATTGCAACCGCGAGGTAGGCAGAGCGATACGTTACTCGCGGTAGGCGCCGACGGACAGGGCATAAGGAAGAGCGGAGGCATCAGACCGGAGCGAAGACCTTGAAGATCGGGGGGAAGGTGAGGGCGAAGCCGAGGCCCACGAGCACGAGGCTCGCGATGAACGTGTTCCGGAAGTTGACCTCTTTGCCGCGCCACACGAAGTGGAGCACGACCCACGAGATGCCGAAGGCAAGCACAGCCAGTGTCACCTTTCCGGACAGGGGGCCGACGCCCTTGCCGATCCCGAAACTCGCGTCGAACTTGAGGAAGTTGTTGACCTCGGTGCTCATCTCATTGAGGGTCACGAACAGGCCAAGTACGAACGAGGCGATTCCAGATGCGACGAAGACCGCGGCGACGGGGCCGCTTGGCTTGGTATCAGTCTGAGAGGACATCTTGCTTTCTCCTGGCTACGCGACCGGGGCGGCCTTCGTGATGAAGGCGCCGAACAGGCCTGCGACGCCGGCGGCGGCGAAGGCCAGGACGAAGAACACGAGGATGGCGCGACGCACGTCACCGCGGCGCATCAGTTGAGCGCCGTAGTACACGACGGCGAACGCAACGGCCGTGGCGAGGAACGGCGCGATCCACGCGACGTGCTCCTTCCACTCCATGCCGAATTCGTGCCAGCCCGCCGTCTTCTCCTGGGCCAGGAGGAGATAGCGCGGGAAGTCGATGAGGGCGGCTGGGTCCTTGAGGTCGGTGCCCTCCGGTGGCGTGGCGCGGTACCACGGATACGCGATGAACGTGCCCGTCAGGACAGTCAGCCAGGCGACGATGGCCATCACCCAGGTGCCGACTAGGAGTCGCGGCATGCGCTCCTGAACGCCCTCTGCCGTGAGGAGGCGCTCGCGCAGGCTGTACAACCCGGCCAGACCACCACCGAAGGCAAGAAGGAAAAGCGTCCCGAGGACGAGCCCGTGGAGCACGGTGAACAATTCTCGCTCGGTCAGTTCCATTTGGTCCCTTCCCTTCATCGCCGGTCTGCCGGCGGATGTCAATGCGAGCATGCCACGGTCGGAGGCGTCTGCCACGGTCCGTTCGGCATTGCAGGAAGGGCCATCTGGCACCAACTCGGCTGCGGCCCGCGGATCTCTGTGGCGAAGATGGCTCGCAGGACAGCCTTGACCCGAAATCGCCGCCAATTCGGCGCGTCACGCATGCCAGCACTGTTCACGGCGCGACGGTCAAGAGGGCAGAGGTGGAGCGATTATTGCGCCCGACGAACAATCGGAATCTGCCATGCTGCTTTTAGTGGCCCGAATCCGTCCGGGCGCGCCAGCCCATTTCTCGATTCGGCGGTCAGCCTTGCCCTCGCCACGCGGCTCCTCGCTCTTCTGGCAGCTCACGCTTTCCGGCGTGTACCACCTCCTGCGACTGCTCGACCCGCTCATCCGCGGCTGGTGGCAGACCGCCGGGCTCGGCATCACCGCTCGTCTTGAGGTTGCCGGACGGCGCAGCGGACGCCCACGCTCGGTGCTGATCGGGCTGCTCACGGTTGACGGTCGGTGGTACGTGGGACATCCCAACGGCAACGTCGACTGGACCCGCAACCTGGCGGCATCGGGCCGTGGCTCCATCCGGCCCTGGCACCGGGACCCAGTCGAGGTGCGTGCCGTCCGTCTTCCCGACGGTGCGGAGCGTGACGCGGCAATTCTCATCACGGCGGCGCAACAGCCGTTTCCTGGGAATCTGATGTACCGCGCGGCACGCCGGCATATCCTGGCGGTCGGCGTCTACTTTCGTCTGGAGCCGATCGAGCAGTGAGCCGGGCCGATCCAACGTCCCTGGATTGCCGGGTTGCCACCGGGTCGAAGTAACGAACAGCTTGAGGCGCGAATTGGCCGCCAGTCAGCCGTTCTGTTCACCCGGTGGCACAGGCGGCGTAGATTCGCTCGTCATCAGGCCCAAGCGGGACCCTACTTGTTCGGTAGCTCCACCCCGTGGCAGATCGGCGTTTTGCCCGCCGCCTCTCACGCTCAGCGGTGGCCGACGCATGGTCGCCGGATGCATCGGCGGAGTGATGCAGATCGTCCGATCATCGCCGCCCAACCGCACCAGGAGAGAGGACGGCCCCTCGCAACCAGGGAGCGCCTCGCGACCGAAAGGGCGGGCCCTGGTAACCAGGGACCGCCCTCGAATCCGGAACGATCAGGCGCGGCGATGCACCAGGCGAAGCACGCCGAAGCAGGCCAGCGAGCCCAGCAGCAGCAGCACGCCGAGCAGCAGCGCCGGCGAACCGGACGTCGAGCTGATCGAGGTGTTCGGCGAGCTCGCGCCGAGCTGACCGCGCACCGCCCCGCCGGGGAAGTCCGCCGTGTGCACGTTGACGTAGTAGTTGCCAGGGTTGGCCAGGATGTCGGTTACGACCGCGGCGTCGTCAGCGGTGACGCAGGCCTTGGTCTTGCCCGCGAAGCCATCGGTATCCAGGCCGACGACGACCGGACCGGCCACGCCGGCGGCGCCCTTGTGAATGTGCGACATCGTTGCGTCGGCGATGCCGCTCACGGTGATGTCGTAGCAGACCTGCTTGGTGGCGGCGTTGATGGTGATCTTCGCTTTGCCCGAGCCATCCGGATCACCAGCCGGAACCTCGGTGTTGCCGCCTTTCAGCGTGGCGGTGAGCTTCGCATCCTTCGCAACGGCGACAGCGGCGAACGCGAGCATGGCGACCAGCGCCAGCATTGTGGCGAGCAGCGCCGGGACGGTTGAGCGAGTGCGCACGCTTGGACCTCCTGGTGATTGCACGTACCGCTGGCGACGCTGCGCGCCGTCTGCATCAGTACAGTGCGTTCGCAAGAGGTTACGCCTTGCGGCGATGACTGTCTGGCAGGTGGTACGGAACGTCGGCGACGATCGTGTTGCGACGGTAGAAGAGCCGCAGCTTGAGCCGCAGCGCGGTCTGGTTGTGCAGCAGGTTCTCCCACCAGTGGCGCGGCACGACCTCTGACAGCACGACCATGATCGGCCGATTCGGATCCTGGCGAGCCAGGGCGTCCATGTACGCCACCAATGGACCGATGAGCGCGCGGTACGGCGACTCCAATATCACGAGGCGCGTGCTGCCCGCCCACTCGGGCCAGCGTCTGCGCATCTCGGCCATGTCGTCGGCATCGTTCGTGACGTGGACGGCGACGGCATCCTTCGAGATCGAGTTGGCGAACGCGATCGCCTGGCGCGATGGTGCGTCCAGTCGGGCGAGCGGGATGATGACGGTCGGCGTCAGCGCGACCTCTGCCTCTGGCGTGATCCGCTCGACATGGGTTGCCTGCTCGACGCCGCGATAGTGGCGGCGGATGCTGGTCAGCAGCAGCATCAGCAGCGGCACCAGCACGATCACCACCCACGCGCCGGACGTGAAGTTGCTGCCGCCGACCACCAGGGCGACCACGGCGGTGGTGGCGGCGCCGAGACCGTTGATCACGATTCCGCGTTTCCAGCCAGCCTCGCGACGTCGCATCCAGCGCATGAACATGCCGCTCTGCGACAGCGTGAAGGCTACGAACACGCCAAGGGTGTAGAGCGGGATCAACGCGGCGACGCTCGCCTGGAAGAGCAGCAGCAGGAAGATCGCCATGGCGGACAGCGCCACGATTCCGGTGGTGAACGCCAGACGCTCGCCGCGGAACGCGAACTGGCGGGGCATGAAGCCGTCGCGGGCCAGGAAGTACGAGAGGCGCGGGAAGTCGGCGAAGCTGGTGTTGGCGGCCAGCGCCAGGATGAGCGCCGTGGCGAGCTGCGCAATGACCAGGATCGGTCCATTGCCGACGAGGGTACGCACCAGTTGGCTGAGCACCGTCTGACGCTCGGTCGGGTCCGGTACGATCCCGATCGTGGTCACCAGGAAGGCGATGCCGATGAACAGGACCGCGAAGATGACCGCGGCCCACGTCAGGGTCGTGCGCGCATTTCTCCATTCGGGCTTCTGGAAGGCCGGAACGCCGTCGGAGATGGCCTCGACGCCGGTGAGCGCCACCGCGCCCTGGCTGAAGGCACGCAGGATCAGGAACAGGCCGAGTGCCTGCCCGCCCTCCTCGAGATGGCTCATCCAGGTGGCGGGCGCGGAGTAGGTCGGTGCATTGCCGATGACGTTCAGGAACAGGCCGTACCCGATCAGGCCCAGCATGATCAGCACGTACAGGTAGGTGGGCGCCATGAAGATCGAACCGGATTCGCGGATGCCGCGTAGGTTGCCGAGCATCAGCAGCGCGACGAAGCCGACCGTCATCAGCACGCGCTGTGGATAGAGGTCGGGCATGATCGAGGTCAGCGCTGCCACCCCGGCCGAGACTGAGACGGCGACGGTGACCACGTAGCCGATGAGCAGGGCCGACGCCGCCAGGACGCCGACGCGATCGCCGAGGTTGTCGCTGGCCACGATGTAGCTGCTGGCGCCCTGCGGATAGGCCTTGATCGTCTGCCGGTACGAGGCCGTGACGATCGCCAGCATGACGACGATGACGGCCGCGATCGGCAGGGTCAGGCTCAGCGCGCCGACGCTGACGAACGCCAGCACGCGCATGATCTCTTCGGGGCCATAGGCGCTCGAGCTGATGTTGTCCGAGCTGAAGATGGCCAGCGCCTTGAGCTTGGAGAGGCGCTCATGCGACTCGCGCTCGGAGCTGATCGGTCGACCGATGAGCAGCGTCCGCAGGCGGCGCAGCCGCTTGGTCCAGCCCTCGCGCTGCAGCACGGTGCGCTCGGAAGCGACCAGCTGCCCTTCCTCGCCGCGCCCGAACTGTTCCTCGTAGGGTCGCACGATGCGCACGTAGGCATCACCCGGCCGCCGTCCGAGGTGACGTTCGCGGACCTCGAGCAGCGGATCGACGCTTGACCGTTCCTCGTCGCCGGGGCGACGACCTGGGGTTCGTTTCGTCATCGGCGGCCTATTACAGCATCCCCGGGACCGCTTCGTCGTCGTTCCGTTGGCATCGACCATGCTGCGTCCCCATACGCGCAGCGATATGCAGCAACGCGAGGTGGACGTGATGGACATCTACGGCGGACTCGACGAGCGGGTGCGCGAGGTCGACGAGGAGGCGCCGCGTCGTGACGCGGAGCTGCTGGAGCGGCAGCGGCGGCAGGATGCGAACCGTGACGCGGAGGAGGAGCGCCGACAGCCCGAGGACGAGGAGGAGCAGCAGCAGCCCTAGTGCTGCCCGAGAGTTCCGCGTACCCGCATGCGGTGCTCGGCGCGCGCGAAGACCCGACGACCGATCCACAGTGCGCCGATGGCGAAGACCACCAGCGCAATCCACTCGAACCGGCGGCCCTTCTCGAACTCCTTGACGAGGCCGCGTGCCTCGATCGCCGGCGTGGTCATTCCATGCTGATGAGGACGGCGTCCCCATCGGGATCTTCGACGTCGATGATGGGACCGATGCTGCCCGAATCGATGGCCGCGCGGATTCGCTCGGCGTGGTCGCCGGAGAGGCCCGGCACCATGCGCGCGGCCACGTCAGCAAACGCGAGCGGGATGCGCAAGTTGACGACCTGGCGCCCGCCCTCGCTGACCTTGATGCGGATGTGACGGCCCTTGCCGCTCGGTGTCGGCGCCTCGTGCGACGCGGGAGTCGAAGCGCTCAGCGTCTCGATGATCGGCGCTGCCTCGTCCGGTGTCAGGTGGCCCTCGGCGACCAGGCGGAGGATCGTCTCGAGCTCACTCATCGTCGGTCGCTGCCGCGAGGCGGCGGGTCGCCTCCTCGACGTCGATCTCGCCGCGTTCGAGTGCTCGCAGGATTTCGAGCTGGCCTTCAGGTTCCATGGCGGTCGTTGGTTCGGCTGCCACCAGGCGTCGCGGAGCGGCGATGGAGAGGTCACCGGACAT
>JBBSCG010000011.1:0-46038 GCA_038250515.1 Candidatus Limnocylindria bacterium | reverse complement strand
GCTGGCCATCTGGTCACGCAGCACGTTGCTGTCAGGACAGTAGCGCGTGCTGGTGCAGCCGGCGGTGATGCCCGCGTTGTAGATGTACAGGATGTCGTTCTTGAAGATGCTGGTGTTGATGTCGGTGAACGGGTTGCCGCTCGGCGTCGGGGTTGCGCTGGGCGTCGGGGTTACGCTCGGCGTCGGGCTCGGTGTCGGGCTGGGCGTGGAGGTGGGCGGCGGCGCCCCCGTGCAGTCGATGTGCACGTTGACCGTTGGGCTGATCGCACTGAAACTGCCACCGCTGTCGGTCCAGTTGACGGTGGCCCGGTTGAGGACGGTGCTATCGATGCCGCCATTGCCGTTGTCCGGACAGGCCTGCGCCAGCGGAGCGACCGTGACGTTGATGGTCACCGTCACCGTGGATCCATTGGCCACCGGACCCGCAGGGCAGTTGACGTTGTTCCCAGGGAACGTGCAGCTTCCCTGGGTCGTCGTGGCCCCGGTCACGGCCACCTGGCCGAGATCGATGGTGTTGTCCACCACCGTCAGCGCCGTCGTGTTCAGCTGAGTGACAACCGCGGCCACGGTGTAGGTGTACGAGGCGCCGGGCGCAATTGGATTGGGCGCATTCGCCGACTTGGTGATGGTCACGTTGGTCTGTGCGCTGAACGCCACCTGAGTGGAAAGCGCGAGGGCAACCGCGATGACGACTATGGACGCCAATCCGGCGATGAAGCGGAGTCCAGGAACGGACAAACCAGTGATCACGGCGGAAGGTACCCCTATCTTGCGGACGGCCCGAACAGAACCGATAAGACTGCGCATGGTACTTCAAGTCGTGACCGGATGACCAGCACCTGCGCTGCCGAACCGGTGCCCAGCGACACCATGAATCCCCATGCCGATCAGACGCTTAGTCCAGAGCGCGGGGTGGGGGCCCTCGCCAGGAAGCTCGCCATCTGTTCGCGGGTCACCGTGCCCGAGGGGCAGAATCGACCGGGCGCGCAGCCGGCGGTGATTTCGGACCGGTGCGTGCGGGCCTCGTGTGACACGGAGCCCGCACGCAGCTTCACCTGCTGCTTGACCTCACCCAAGTAGGGTCAGCGAAGCAGGGCGCGATGCAGGAAGGCCGCCATCTGACCGCGGCTCACCAGCAAGCTCGGGCAGTACTTCGTGGTGCTGCAGCCACCGGTGATCCCCGACTGGCGCAGCGCGTTGATCTGGTTTTCGTGCAGGTTGCCGTTGTCATCGGTGAAGTAGTTGGTGCTGGATGCCGGCAGCCTGAAGGCACGAACCAGGAAGCTGGCCATCTGGTCACGCTTGACCGATGCCGTCGGGCAGTATCTGTTCACGGCGCAGCCGCCGGTGATGCCCGCCGCCGCCAGGCGGTTGATATCGCCCTCATGGATGTTGCCCTCGTCGTCGGTGTAGAAGTCCCTGGTGGTCGAGGGCAGGTGCAGGGCACGCACCAGGAAGCTGGCCATCTGGTCGCGCAGCACGTTGCTGTTGGGACAGTAGCGATCGCTGGCGCAGCCTCCGGTGATGCCCGCGCTGTAGATGTACAGGATGTCGTTCTTGAAGATGCTGGACCCGATGTCGGTGAACGGATTCTTGATGGTCCATGCCCGCGTGGCGGGTGTTCCATCGGGACCGGTGGCGTTCACGCCCTGCACCTCGAAGAGGTGCGAGCTGATGCTCAGGCCGCTGTAGGTCTTCGGCGAGGTGCAGGTGCTGAAGGAGCCGCCGTCGAGCGCACACCTGAACGAGGTCGGGCTGTTCGTGGCGGTGAATGTGAAGGTGGCGGTGGGCGAGGTTGTACCGCTCACCGGTCCGCCGGTGATCGTCGTGTCAGGAGCCGGCGTGGCGTTGGGATTGTACCCAGCGCAATTCAGCCTCACGGTGACACGGGGAGCCTCTGTCGAGTAGCTCGTACTCGACTGCGTCCAGATGGCAGACGCGATGTTGTAGACCGTGCTGTCCTTCGTACCATGCCCCCCCGGCCCCGGCTTGTCGCAGGCAACATCGACGTTGGGGTTGACCATCACGTTGACAGTCACGACCACGGTCGTGCCCGCGGGCACGCTGCCGACCAAGCACCGGATGTTGTCCGGCCGTGGGCCGCCGCACTTCTTCGGGCCGACGCCGTTGAGCGTGTACGAGACGCTGGTCACCGAGATCTGCGGGTAGTCGAAATTCGCGTCCCTGACGATCAGGCCATCAACCGGCGCGTTGGTCGTGGCGCGGATGGTGTACGTGTATGAGTCGCCTGGTGATTGAACCGTGGCCCCGACGCTCGACGTCTTGGTCACCGTCACGCTGCTGCTGTCGGCCGCCACGAATTGCGCGGGTAGCGCGAGGGAGGCAACGAGGGCGAGCGCGGTCGGAAGGGCTGCGAACAGGCGGAGTGACCGAGAAGCGGCGAAACGTGGAGTCACGGGAGGAGTCCCTCTAGGTGATGCGTCGATAAGGACCAATGAGAACGCGCATGGTACACACGTCCTGGCTCGAGGCCACTACCTGCAGATGGAACAGGGTGCAGGACGGCACCAAGGGCAGTATGGCCCGTCGACGCAAGCGAGTCGGGGCTCGCTCTGTGACCGAGTCGTCGCACGGGCCGTCGCGCCCGCTGCTCACCTGAAGCCGCGGGTGAGGAAGGCGGCCATCTGCCCACGGGTCACGTTCCCGTTCGGGCAGTAGCGGTTCGTGTCGCAGCCGCCGGTGATGCCCGAACGAGCGAGCGCGTTGATGGCGTTCTCGTGGATGTTGCCCTCATCGTCGTTGAAAGCATCGGTGCTCGATGCCGGTAGGTGGAGGGCGCGGACAAGGAAGCTGGCCATCTGGGCGCGGCTCACGTTCGAGCGCGGACAGTAACGGTTCGTGGCGCAGCCGCCGGTGATCCCGGCCGCCGCGAGCCGATTGATGTCGCCCTCGTGGATCGAGGCGTTGTCATCGGTGAAGTAGTCTCGCGTGGCCGCCGGGAGGTCCAGCGCGCGAGCCAGGAAGCTGGCCATCTGCTCGCGAGTGACCGATCCGTTCGGGCAGTACTTGCCAGCCCCGCAGCCGCCGGTGATCCCCTGGTAGTAGATCCACAGGATCTCGTTGAAGAAGGACGAGCTCGTGATGTCGCTGAACGGCGGCGCCACGACGCGGTAGAGGCGCCCGCCGTGGTCCGTCATGTAGAGCTCGCCGTTCTCCGCCTCGCCGAATGAGGTGATGAGCGCGCTCGTGTCGCGGTGGAAGAGCAGCGAGCTGCCGTTCGCCGCGATGGTCCAGAGGCGTCCCGAGCAGTAGTCGCCCAGGACGTAGTTCCCGACGAAGTCCTCCTGGATGGTGCCGCGGTAGACGTATCCGCCCGTCACCGAGCAGTTGCCCCCTGCGTGGGTGTACTCGGCGATCGGATCGACATAGGGATACGGTGCGGACGTGTCGCACCCGCTGGTCTCGTACCAATGCCGGCCCTCGCGGCAGTCCCAGCCGTAGTTGCGACCGCCGCTGGCGGCCGGCTCGCGGTTGATGTCCTCGTAGCTGCCCTGGCCGACATCCGCGATCCACAGCTGGTCGGTGGCACGGTCGAAGCTGGCGCGCCACGGATTGCGGAGGCCGATGTCCCACACCGCGCCGCCGAATGGATTGCTGGGGGTCGTGTAGCCGCCGTTCAGGTTCGGCGCGATGCGCAGCGCCTTACCGAGCAGCGAGGTGGGATTCTGGGCGTTCTCGCCGGGATCGCCAGCGCCGCCTCCGTCACCCGTCAAGATGTAGAGGTAGCCGTCCGGCCCGAAGAGGAGCTGGCCGCCGTTGTGGTTCGAGTTCACGCTGTGCTCGATACTCATCAGCGGTTTGTAGGTCGAGACCGCAGCACTCGTTCCCGCGGCATTGGCCGTGAATTCGGCGATGACGATGTCGCCGCCCGCGTTGGTGAAGTAGGCGAACAGCTTGCGGTTCGACTCGAAGCTCGGATGGAAGGCCAGGCCCAGCAGCCCTCGCTCCCCGCCGGTCGAGAGGCCAGCCGAGACCTGCCGGATGTCGAGAAAGTTGCCGGCCAAGAGGCGGTTGTTCTGCACGATGCGCACAGT
The DNA here is from genome assembly GCA_038250515.1 of Candidatus Limnocylindria bacterium. Classification (GTDB taxonomy): domain Bacteria; phylum Chloroflexota; class Limnocylindria; order QHBO01; family QHBO01; genus JAICUY01. The sequence continues at coordinate 41,983 of JBBSCG010000011.1, read as the reverse complement.
CCCGCCCTGCTGGATGACGAACAGGCGGTTCGTGCCGTCGCCGGCGTTGACGACGCCGATAGGTTGGCTCAGACCCGAAACAACCAGCTGAAGGTCGAGCTGGCCTGCACGCACCGCTGCGGGGGCAGACTCGGACCCATCGGTCGGTCGTGTCTGGCGCGCGACCACCGGCGCGACCAACGTGGCGAGGAAGATGCCACCTGTCCCCAGGATAACGGAGAGGCGCAGGATGCGCATGCCGCTTGACCTCGTTCTTCGTGCGAGTTTCCTCGCATTCTGCCGCCACGGTATCGGCGTCGTCGGCTCAACCTTCATTCAGTCCGTCGGCGAGGCCAGGCCTCTCGATCCACAGCGAGGCTCTGCCACACGCCGTCCATCTCCTCCTGCCAGCGAGCGAGGCTGAAGCGTTCGACGGTCCGGGCGATCTCGAAAGGGTCGTAATCGGGCACGCCTGCGATCGCACCGGCGAAGTCGCCGTCGCGAACGAGCGTCCCGTTCACCCCGTCGATGATGATGTCGCGCAGGCCCCCGACGTCGGTGGCGACGACCCATCGACCGCTGGCGATCGCCTCGACCGCGACGAGGCCGAATGCCTCGGCAGTCGATGGCATGAGCACAATATCGTGGGCCGCCATCAGAGATGGCATCTCCGCGGGGTCGGCGTCACGAATCCCCGGGCCGACGAGCGTATCGGCCAGCATCTCCGCGATCGGGAAGCCCTTCCAGGTGTGCCGTCCACCGACGTACAGCACCTGCCGGACCGGGGGACGCGGCGTCGGCACGAAACGGCGCAGGTCGACGCCCGGCGGAATGACGATCGGCTCCCGTCCAAGCTCGCGCAGATGCTTCGCGGTGTCGTTGGAGTTCGTCACAATGGCATCGGCTCGGGTGGCCACCAGGCGCGACACGAAACGCAGAACGGGCGGCAGGCGACGCCATTCGCGGACGTCGCCACCGTGCGAGTACACGACGAGCGGTACCCCTCGCAACCTCGCAGCGATGAGGCCCACGAAGCCGGTCGGGATGAGCATGTGGGCCTCGACACCGCGCAGCGGTCCATGCACCCGAAGCGCGTCGATGAGGAGAACAAGGTACAGGAGGAGGCGCGGAAGGCGCGACCACCGGGGGCGCACAACCCTGATCCCGTCAACGCCGGTGACACGCGCCCGAATGAAGCTACCTACACTCGGCCGTTCCGGTGTCGGCCAGATGCGTGTGAGGACAAGCAGTCGACCTACCAAGCGATCGGTCGACGCGCTGACGGTCCTCGCCGCGACCGGGGCTACACGTTGGTAAGCCTCGGTGAGCGAGGCCTTGGCACGGCTCCAACGATAGGTCGCCTGCAGCCCGCGGAGTTCGGCCCGGACCGTGGCGTTCGCGGCGGGATCTCGCAGATCATCGAGGGATGCCTCGAGCGACGCCGCGTCGTGGAAGTCCCTGCCGATCTCATGCTCGGCGGCGACGACTGCGATCTCACCCTGCTTCCGGTAGACCAACGGGATCGCGTACGCGACCGCCTGGTACAGGTTGTTGGGTGCTGCGTGGGCAGCGTAGGGGTGATCCGGGATCAAGGCGTAGTACAGCGCGTCCGATGCCGCAAGAAGGTCGGCTGGCTCAGAGACCCAGCCGAGCAGACGAACGTTCGGGATGCCGGATGCTGCGTGTGCCAATTCATCCTCGGCGTCTCCGCGGCCCGCGATGAGGATGAGGTCCGTCGCCCGGCGCGCGGCGTGGTCGATCAGCGGCTGGAGGTCGCGCGATCGCAGGATCCCGCCGGCATAAAGGACCACGAATCGGTCATGCTCAATCCCGAGCCGCTCCCGTGCCTCGGCGCGACCGGACACGGATGCCGGAGCATCGATCCAATTTGGAACGGCGACCGAGCTGATCCCAAGACGTGCGAAGTAGCGACGGCGGTCCTCGCCCGGGCTGATGACGAGGTCCGCAAGCCGCGGAAGATAGCGTTCGACGACGCCGATGAGTGTGACGAGCCAGCCGGGATACCTGTGTGCGCCCATGAGCGAGTGAATCTCGAAGGCGTCGTAGACGATCTTTGGGCGACCACCCACGAAAGGAGCCAAACCGATCGCGACAGCGAGCATCGGGAGGTTCACGGCGTGAAGCACGTCCGGACGACGACGCCGGACGACCGGCAGCAGCCGGAGCGCCACCACGATAAGGAAGAAGATCTGCGTCCAGCCGCGCGACACCCGGCTCCGAACGCGGATCCGCCTGATCGGGATCGCACCGTCGTATTCGTGGATTGGACGCTTTCCGCTTCGATCCCAGGCCAGGACGCGAACGTCGTGCCCGGCCTCGATGAGCGCTTCCATAGTGCGGCGCACCCGCGGATCGGGATCGTAGGACTTTGCCAGCAGAACGTCGACACGCGCCTTCGCGCGCTTCGGTTTGCTCACTGGACGCTGACTGTCGCGGCGATAGCCAGCTCCAGGGCCGCCGCAAGCGGGAGGGCGAGTGCGGCAGTCGCGCGATCTGCAGCGGAGCGTCGCATGTGGCTGGTTCCCTCGGTACTCATATGCGGTCTCATTCTGCCCGTTCAGACAAGGGCGGCCGCAACCTATCGGGCCTCGATCGATGGTCAGCTGCCGGCTCGCTCACGGCATCAACCGCCGTCGCCCCCGGCCACTCATCGCGTCCGGTCGGCGGCCTCGAGCAGCCGGGAGGCAATCTGAGCGGACCGGCCACGGAGCGTCTCAATACGTTCGCGCAGTGCATCCCGCCGGTCGCCATCGAGCAGCCGGTCGAGGGCACGGACCAATGCCGGGCCCGAGACGTCACCGATGTCCACCGTTAGATCGCCCAGCTCGAGCTCACTTGCCAACGCACGGACCTTGTCATCGTAGGCAATCGGCACGCTGGGCACCCCGGCCAACGCGCCGAGCAGCATCCCGTGGAGACGCACCGTGACGATCGCTCGTAGCCGGGTGAGCCGTTCGAGCGCCCCGGCCACGCTCGGACCGAGCGCCTCGCAGCGCACACCGGGAAGCCCACGCCGTGCCATCTCGCGCGCGACGGACGTGGCGAACGGCCGATCGGCGGCACCCGCCATGGTGAGAACGACCGGGTCAAGGCCGCGGGCCCGCGCGGATACCCCGACCTCGGCGAGCGCGCGTACGAGCGCCATGGAGCGACTCGCATGCCGGCGCGTGGGAGGTCGGACGATCAGGCCCAGCTCTGTCCCAGTCTCCCTGGCCGGGGGCCGGTCGTTGAATAGCGACGGATCGGGAACGACTGCGACCGTCTCCGAGCCAAGCAGTGCCGCACTCTTCCGATCGCGGACGAGAACGACCTGCGAGGCGTGCGCCGCCAGGCGTGTCAGCCAGCGGCTCCAGGCCGACTGAAGCGGTCCGACTCCGACGCCAACCCAGGCAACGCGCGCGCCCGTGAGCCGGGCCGCGAGGACCCAGGCGGCGTACCGTGGCACCACCGTCCTCCAGTGGTCGTTGAAGAGGCCACCCCCCGCGAGAATCAGAAGATCGATGTTGCGCAAGCGACGGAGCGCGGTAAGGGTCGGGAGATGTCGCAGCGTGACGACGCGGCGTGCCTCGGGGAAGACATCGATCGTCTCGGGGCAAGGGCCGCTGAAGACGGTGGACACCTGCGCATCGGTACCGTCAAGGAGGCGCTCGATTCCGGCCAGGAGTGCCTCGTCGCCCAGGTTGCCGAAGCCCTGGAAGCCAACCGTCGCCAGTTGCGGGCGGCGGGATCGGCTCACCAGGCCACCTGCCGTTCGAGCACCGTCACGATATTCTCGGCCGCGTGACCGTCGCCGTAAAGATCGCGACCGGCGCTCGCCATCGCGCGGAGGCGATCCGGATGGTTGAGCAGCTCTAGCGCGGCCTCCGCGATATGCCGCGCATCGGTCCCGACGAGGCGCACCGCTCCAGCCTGCACGCCCTCCGGACGCTCGGTCGTCGACCGCGTCACGAGCACTGGCACGCCTAGCGTCGGCCCTTCCTCCTGAACCCCACCCGAATCCGAGATAGCAAGCCGTGCCCAACGCAACAGACGAAGGAAGGTCGGATACGGCAGCGCGTCGACAACGGTCGCGCGCGACTCCAAGCCGAGGATCTCCTCGACCGGTCTGCGGGCCAGCGGATTCGGATGTGTGGCGAAAACGAGGCGGAGCTCCGGATCGGCGTCGAGGATGGTGGCGAGCGCTCGGGAGATCGCCGCAATGCCGCCGTGCCACGACTCGCGACGGTGTGCGGTGGCCACGATGTACGGGTGGCCATCGATGAGCATGCCAAGCTCCGGTGGCAGCGGCGGCAGGTCGTCCACGACGGTCCGTAGCGCATCGACCACCGTGTTCCCGCAAATATGAACGCCATCGCGGACCCCTTCACGCGCAAGGTTGGCGGCCGCACCCACCGTCGGAGCGAAATGCCAGGTGGCGATCGCGGACGCAACCTTCCGGTTCATCTCCTCGGGAAAGGGTCGTGCGATGTCGCCCGAGCGAAGGCCGGCCTCAACATGAGCGACCGGGATGCCGTGGTGGAAGGCGGCCAGCGCCGAGCCGAGCATGCTAGTCGTGTCGCCCTGGACTATTACGGCCGCCGGCCGCTTCGCGTCCAGGAGACCGCCGACCGCTTCGAGCGCACGAGCGAGCATGGTGTCGAGCGACTGACCCTCGCGCATCAGCCCAAGATTCGCGTCAGGCTCAATCTCGAAGAGCCGAAGCACCTCCTCCACCATCGTGGTGTGCTGCCCAGTCGTGATGACGAGGTGCGGCAGGCCGGCGCGGCGAAGCGCGGTGATGACCGGAGCGAGCTTAATCGCTTCGGGGCGCGTGCCGAAGAGCACGGCGAGCGGGGCCCTGCGAGTGGACATCCCCCGAAGTATAGGGAGGCAGGGGCCAGCGGCCGGGAGCGACGGGCCGAGCTCGTCGAGATACCGCCAGCACGATGCGATTCCTGCCATCACTGCCCCCCTGTCGCGGATTAGGGAGCCGCGCTCGAGGTAGTATCCTTTCCGCGCACATGTCCTCCACCACGACTTCGCGGACCGCCAGGAAGGCGCTGGCGACGATCCTCCCCCGTGGCGAGCGCGGCCGACAGCTCTCCGCGGCCGCCGTTTTCCTCGGATATGGAATGCTGGTTTGCGTCATCGCCGTGGTCCTCTTCCTGCCGAACGGCTGGCTGCCGATCTGGCTTGCCGGTGGCGCCACCCTGCTCCTCTCGTTCGACCGGCGCCTCGGCCCTTTGCCGGCAGCTCTATTCGTAATGCTCGCCCTCCCGGTCGGGCGCGGCGCCGAGGTTGGCCTGCCACGCATCGCGGGTGACGTGCCGGTCCGCGCGCACGACTTCGTCCCGATGGTCGGGGTCGCCCTCGCCCTACCTGCGATCCTCCGGCGGCTCCGGCACCCCGCGCAGATCCAATGGATGGCACTCCTGCCGATCGCCGTCTTCGGCGCCGTCGGACTTGTGGCGCTCGCGATGGGCGTCCTGGGCGACCAGGCGACGCGGGATGTTATTCGTGACGCGCGATGGTGGGCCTTCTACGCCATCGGCGCTCTTGTCATCATTGCGGGGACCGCCCGATCGTCGGTCATGCGTGCCGTAATCTGGGGGCTGACCCTCTACTCGCTCATCCTCATCATCGGGCTCCTCATGCCCGCCTTCAACGGCGGACTGAAGTGGTACGCCTATTCCTATGACCCGCGGATGCGGCTCCACTACGGCCAGGCGGTATTCCTCCTGCTCGCCGTTGGCTACGTCGCTGCTCGCACGGCGCAACGGCCGTCGGCCGCACGCTTCGCCCTCCTCGCCCTTTTGTCCGCCGGCGTCGCGGTGACCCTGACCCGGGCATTGCTGGCGGGCGCGATCGGCATCGCCGCCTTCGCCGCGGTGTGGGCCACGCTCGCGTACATTCGCCCCGAGTCGCGTCACTCCCTGGCGGCGGTCGTGAGCATGCTCAGCCGGCGGGCCCTGCCCGTCGTCGCCGCGGTAGCTATCGGCATCGGCGGAGGCTTCGGGGCATACTGGGCCGGCATCCAGATCTGGGAGCCGACCTTTGGGGCCGCCGGGGGTGGGTCGAGTCCATCACCCACCGCTGCACGTCCGGTGCTGCCGGCGCTGAACCGCATCTTCGAGGACAGCGACAGCACAGGCCTCGCGGCGCAGGTCGGTGGACGCGTCGCTTCCTACGGTGTGGCCTTCGTGGACACGGCTGAGAAACCGCTCTTTGGCCACGGCTTGGGGGAGCTCGCGCAGGTACCGTGGGCGTGGGGCGGCTTTCACGCCTACACGCGGGGGAGCGAGCCAGGCGTCGACAACGCGTATCTGACGATCGGGCTCAAGGCGGGAGCAATCGGCATAGCTGCCTTCACCGCAATGGTGCTCTGGCCGCTGCGCCTTGTGACCGGGCCCAATGGTCGCCGGATGCGGGCATGGTTCGTCCCGGCATGGCTGGGCATCCTGGGGCTGACGATGATTCAGTCGTTCGCGGTGAGCGGCTACGCGCCGTTCGCACTCAGCCTGCTTCTCGTTCTGCCGGTCCTCGGGCTCCCTCGGCGCCGTTCACCCGCGGGCTAGTTCACTCCTCCAAGGCGGCGGCCGGGTACCGCCTCAGCCCCGCCGACGGGGCCAGTGCCGAAACCATCCCGAGCACGAGCCAGATTACAAACGCTGGGAAGTTGCCCTCAAAGATCATCTCGGTCATGTTGTTGACCGAGATGACGATGAGCGCCATCGCCCCGCCCGCCACGAGCACATAACGGACAGGATCCTGCTCGCGGCGCGCCGCGTGGAACAGCCGCAGCACGAGGCCGACGACGATCGTGAGGAACACGGCCGTGCCGAGCCCCCCGATCTCGCCAAGCATATGCAGCCAGAAGTTGTGCACGGTCCGAAAGCCGTAGAGGCCCGTGCCGTACTCCGCGTACACCGGTGAAGGGATGATCGCAGCAGCAGCGCCACCATAGCGACCCGGTCCAACCCCCAGAACGGGGTGGTCGGCGGCGATCGGCAGTCCCTCACGGATGAAGCGCATCCTCAGATCTCGCCGCTCATAGACCTGATCGAGGCGATCGAGCGTTGAGTCGATGATGCTCGGCGCACCGGTTTGGGGGAAGTAGAGCGGTAGCTCCGCCTCGGCGACAAGCAGGTTGCGCGGCATGATGATCGAGATTCCCCACGCCAGGACCACGGCGGCCGCCAACGTCAACAGGGCACGCGGGTCCAGCAGAAGGAGACCCATGACCATGCCGAGGCCCACCGCCACCCAGGCACCGCGCGAGAAGGTCAGAAGCAGAGCCAGGCAGAACATCGTCGCCAGCGCGAATGCGGCGCGCCGATGCATGCGATTCGAGAGGCGCCGCGTCGCCAGGACCGGGAAGGGCAGCACGAAGCCGATGACCGCGGCCACCATGTTCGGATTGCCCAGGAACGACGTGATGCGACCGCCCTCACCGAACCGCCCCGCGAACGACGCGAAGCCCAGCAGGTCGGGATGGAGCGCCACCTGGGCGATCCCGACAAGGGCGGCGGCGGCCGCGACACCGACCACGGCACCAACGGCCCTGGCGACGCTGCGAGAGTCGTTCGGCAGCATCCGGGCGACGATGTATACCGCGAACGCGTCCACGGTCATCACAATTCCGAGCGCGGCCACTACGGGTGGGGTCGCGTTGACGAACCCAGAGACCGCGGCCACGGCGATGAAGAGCGCGACGAGCGGCACCACCGGATCACGCAGGGCGGGCCAGAATCTGTCGCGTCGGAGCGCGTCGACGGCGATCACGAGCGAGCTCACGCCGATCATCGGCTCGCTGATGCCGATTGGTCCGAAGGTCATGGTAGAGGGCAGGACAGTGGGGACGAGCACCGGATCTGCCAGCACCGCGAGCGCAGCCACGACAAAGGTTGCACGGGGCCATCGGTGAGCCGCGTACGCGGTGAGCGCAAGCCCGAGTGCACCGAGGCTCAGAAATATTGGTCGCGCAATCCAGGCGCTGACGCCCATCGCGACCATCAGCGCAAGTGACATGGCGATGACGTGAACCGGACGCGGATCGGCGAGACGCATTGAAGTGGTCATGAGCCGATTCCCAACGCGGTCAGCACGGCGCGCGCCCGGATGAGCCACGAGTTGGCGCGTGCCGCAGTCGCGGCGTTGTGGCCCCAGCGCGCCCGTTGCTGAGGGGCTGTCTCGACCAGTCGCCGGATGCCATCGGCCATCGCGGCCGGCGAGTCATCGACGATGATGCCTGCGTCGGCCTTGCGCACGACGAGCGCCTGCTCGGTGCAGTTGGTCACGAGGAGGGGACGGCCATAGGCCAGATAGTCGAACAATTTCACCGGCACAGCCAGGTCATTGTAGGCAAGTCGGGGCCGCGGGATGACGGTCGCCATGATGCCCGACATCCGACCTTCAATCTCGGCCGCTTCACCGTGGACCACCTCGAGCCATTCTGGCTGCGGCCCAGTCGGTTCCTCACCGGGCCGAGAAATGATCGTCAGATCCACGTCGACCCCCATCTGACGGGCGTGTGCCACCGCCTTCATCAACCGTGGCGCACCCTGTGACTCGCGTCTGCCGTTGCCGACGAACAGGAGTGTGCGCGCGTCCGGTTGGTACGGGATGGCGAGCGGCGCACGCGAGCCAGGCGGAATGATCACGGCATTGTCATCGCGACCGGTCACCGCGCGGGCCAGCCCTCGTGACGGGAAGGCGAGCCCAGTCGAAACCGTCCGGAGCGCGCGCATCGACGGCCTGAACGCCATGCGCGCCATGCGTCGGCGCAGCGAGGTGGCTTGATCGTATTCGGGGAAGAGCTGATACGCGTCACGGATGTAGGTCAGGATCGGGATGCCGAGGCCACGCGCCAGACCGAGGAAGCCAACATCGGTCTCGGAAGGCAGAAAGGTCGAACTCTCAACGTAGATGCCGTCGAGCTTTCGCAGCCGACCATTGAACGCGTAGCGGACGAGCGCGGCCCGTCGTGGACCACGGTATCCACTGACGAAGTCGAGGTTGACAAGGCGGGTGAGTTCGTCACGCAGGTGAGTGATCCGGACCGTCGGTCCCCAACTCCCCTGGTCAAGGGGATACATCGAGAGGAGCAGCAGGCGTGGACGCGAGTGGGCCAGGGTGAGTCTCCCGGAAGCGGAGAAGGATGTGATCGCCGGTGATTGTAGCGACCGGTCCCGACACGCCGCTATCGGCGCCTAGAAAGCCTCCAGGTAGCGCTCGACCTCCCACGAGAAACCTGCATGCGGTGCTCATCCCACTCTTCGGTCTTGGCCTCGACGACCAGGAGAGGGGCAATGGTTGCTGAGTCTAGCGGCCGGTGAGGCATACTTGCCGCCATGGCCCAGCCTGCCAAACGCTCTCCCATCGAGCTCGACCGTCGAAATCCCGCCTGAGAGCCGCAACAAGTACGAATGCGACCACGCCCGGCATGGCTTCCTGCTCAACCGGGTGCTGTACTCGAGCGTCCCTGCGACTACGGCTTCATCGAGGGAAGCCTGGTCGATGACGGCGACCCGCTGGACGTCCTGGTGGTGATCAGCAAGGCCACGTTTCCCGGCTGCGTGGTGCGTGTCCGGCCGGTCGAGGTCGAGAATTTGTTCCAGACCTATGGGCGTCTCGAAGATCGCCAGACCGATGTCCGCGAATGGCTCCGCACCGACGAGGCGTGGCGCATCATCGAGGTGGTGGTAGCCCAGGGTGCGGACGCGGCCGATGGCGAACGTGGAGTGCAAGACGGCGGCACGTGGCGCTGACCTCGAACGCTCGCGATGAGCATCTCCGATTGGCGTACATGGGTGATCCGAACAGCGTCCACACCCGCCGCTGGCTGGCGTACTTCGTCGAGCGCGGTCACGAGGTCCATCTGCTCGGCGAGTTGGGCGTGCCCATCCGCGAGCTCGACGAACGCATTCAGGTCCATCACTACGCACTGCATGGACAGCTACGCCTGCCCGGCCTCTCGGTGCTGCAGACGAGGCGCGACCTGCGCCAGCTGTTACACCGCCTGCAGCCTGACCTCCTGCACGCACACTTTGTGAGGCGGTATGCGTGGCGAGCATGGGTGAGCGGGTTCCACCCACTCGTGGTCACGCCGTGGGGGTCAGACCTGCTGCTCCCACCGAAGCGAAACTTGCGGACACGCTGGTGGAACCATCAGGCGCTGCGCGGCGCGGACGTCGTAACGGTCGTCTCCGATGCGATGCGCGCAATGGTGATCTCCGGTGGCGCGCACCCCAACCGGATCCGCAACATCCAGTTCGGCGTCGACACGCGGCGCTTCTCACCGGGAGCCCCCGATCCTGACCTCCTGCGGGGTCTCGGCCTCTCGGAGAGGCAGCTCGTCTTTTCGCCGCGCGCGATCCGACCGCTCTACCGTCACGAGGTCGTACTGGCGGCCTTCGCCTCGCTCCCCGGGGAGACGATGCTGGTTATGAGCGGGCGCAATGCCGATCGAGAATACCTCGCAAGGCTCCGGCAACAGATGGCGGAGCTCGGAACCACCGACCGGGTGCGGGTTATCGACGACATCGCCGACGACGACTTGCTGGGCCTCTACCGGGTCGCGAGCGTGGTCGTGTCCGTTCCGACAAGCGACGGCATGCCGATCACCCTGCTGGAGGCGATGGCCTGCGGCACTCCCGTGGTCGCCGGCGACCTGCCGCCCGTTCGCGCCCTTCTCGGCCAGATCGCCCCGAACTCGCTGGTGGTGGGCGACGACCCGGCGGCGGTAGCCGCCGCGCTCAACCACGCGCTCTCCCTGACCGACGCGCAGCACAAGGCACTCAGCTCGGCGATGCGGGAGCATGTGGTACGCACCGCCGACTACGAGACGAATATGGCGCGCATGGAGCAGATCTACCGCGAGCTGGTGACCAACTGATGACGGCTGCATCGCCGTTTGCGCGGCGCGTGGCGGGGGTGTTCGCAACCCGCATCGTACGGTTCGGGCTGGGTTTCGTCACTTCGTTCCTGCTGTCGCGCATCCTGGGAGCCTCCGGGCGCGGCATCTACGCCGTCGCCACGCTGACTCCCACAACACTCGTCACCCTCGGCCAGTTCGGCCTGCCATCCGCCTTCAGCTTCTTCGCCGGGCGTGGCCGGTCCGGCACGAAGCTTAAGTGGATGAGCCTGCTGCTCGCGACGGTCCTGTCGGTGCTGCTGGTCGGTGCCACGCTCCTTGCCCTGCCGTTCCTCGAGACCAACGTCCTGCAGGCCGCGCCCGATGAGCTGCTGCGCCTGGCGATCATCACCATTCCCTTCCAGTTCCTGGCCTCGTTCGCCGGCGCCACGCTCATCGGTCGCCAAACGCTGCGCAACTACAACCTGATCCTGGTCGCCCAATCCGTTGCCATGGTGGGCATGATCGCGCTCCTGGTTGGCGTCCTGCACCTCGGCGTCCGTGGAGCGATCCTTGCCACCATCTTCGTCTCTGCGGGGTCGGCATTGGCAACAATCCTGGACCTACATCGCTCCACCGCCCACAATCCGGAGGAGGAAGGGCGGCGTGGTGTCCGGCTCGGCGAGCTGACCTCATTCGGCGCAAAGATCTATCCCGCCAGCCTGGCTGGATTCTTCGGATATCGCGCCGACGTGTTCATCCTCAGCGCCATCCTCGCTGATGCCCGAGCCATCGGGCTCTACAGCTTGGGCGTCAGCCTTGCGGAGCTCGCGTTCTTCGTGCCCGATTCGGTGAGCACGGTCTTCTTTCCGCGCGTCGCAAGCCTGGACCGTCGCAGCGCCGATGAGATGGCAGCCAACATCTCCCGCTTCACGGTGCTGATCACCCTGCTGTCGGTTGCCGGGCTGGTTCCGGCAGCGTTTGCGGCGGTCTACCTGGTCCTGCCCGATTTCGTCGGCAGTCTGCCGGCGTTCCTGATCCTGCTCCCGGGCATCGTGGCGCTGACCGTGGCGAAGGTGCTGTCGAGCTACGTCAGCGGCCTCGGTATTCCGCTGCAGGTGGCGGTTGCCTCAGGCACCGCGCTGATCGTCAACGTTGTGGCCAACCTGATCCTGATCCCATTGCTCGGCATCCAGGGCGCTGCACTGTCGTCATTGATCTCGTACACGGTCAACGCGGTCATGCTGCTCACGATTGCCTCGCGCCTGTCGCAGCGGCGGCCGCGCGACTTCGTGGTTCCTACCGGGGCGGAGTGGCGGCGCCTTATCGACGGGGGACGTCAGCTGCTCCGCGAGCTGGACCGCAAGCGGAACGGCGGCGCCTGACCCCCATGCCCCGCCGCCTGCTGATCGTCGCCTACTTCTTTCCGCCAGTCGGCGGGGTTGGGGTCGAGCGCACCCTCAAGCACGTGACCTACCTGCCCGAGAGCGGCTGGCAGCCGGTGGTGATCGCTCCCCGGAACTCGGCCTACCGCGTGGTCGATGAAGGCAGCCTGGTGCGCATCCCTCCCGGGACGGAGGTGCATCGGGCGCTCACCTTTGAGCCCGCACACGCACGGCGACTCACGGCCCGCGTCCTCGGCCGCCGGGCGCACCCATCGGGCAGCGCGCCATCAGCGGCACGGCCTTCATCGGCCGAGATCGGCGGCCGACTGCGCGACGCTGCTAACACTGCGTGGGCCACCGTCATCCCGCTCGCTTTCTTTCCCGACCAGCAGCTGCTCTGGGTGCCGGGCGCGATCATCGCCGGGTGGCGGGCGCATCGGTCAAACCCGGTCCACGCGATCTACAGCTCGTCCCCGCCGGTCAGCGGCCACCTTGCGGCGATGGTGCTCCAGCGATTGATCGACCGCCCGTGGATCGCCGACTTCAGGGACCCGTGGATCGGCAATGCGTTTGCCCCTGAGCTGCCGACGCTGCATCGACGCATGCAGGCCACCCTGGAGCGCCAAATCGTAACCCGTGCGGATGCCGTAGTACTGGCCACCGCAGAGCTTGCCGAGCAGTACGCCGCTCGTTACCCATCGTTTGGCAGTCGCTTCGTGCATATTCCGAATGGTTACGACCTCGACGAGCTGCAGAAGGATCCGCCTACCGCGATGCCCCCGGACGACCCAGAGCATTGGGCCGGCCACTTCCATCTCATCCATGCCGGCAGCCTGTATGGCGAGCAGGAGCTGAATACATTCCTCGACGGGGTCGGCGAGGTCCTGAAGCGCCGCCCGGAGCTCGGGGACCGGCTGCGCGTCGATTTCGTCGGCTGGTTCGGCGCGGGGAACGCAGCGATCGCGGCGCGGCGGCTCCCCGACTTCGAACCGGTGGTCCGCCACCTCGGGTTGCGCCCGCGTCCCGAGGCGATTGCCCGCCAGCGCGGCGCGGACGCGGCGCTGGTCCTCATCGCCAGGGATTCGGCGAGTGGCGGTGGCGCCTTTGCACCCACGAAGATGTACGAATACCTCGGGCTCGATCTGCCGATCCTGGCCGTGGCGCCTCACGGCGCAATTCGGGACATTTTGGATGAGCTCGACTGGGGCGTCGCTGTCGACCCGACCGCGCTAGGTGTGGCGGATGGCATCGAGCGCATCATGGCGATGGACGCGGAGAGCGGCCATCGAATCGCCGATCCGGAGCGTCGTTACGAGCGACGGTCGATTACCGGGCGTCTCGTTGATCTGCTCGACACCCTCAGCGCTCCTTCGAAAGAGCCGCGGTAGGGTCCCCGGGCAATCCCTGCCAGAGGGCCGACAGAGCGTCGTCGAGCGAGAAGCGCGGCTCCCAGCCGAGCTCGCGGCCTGCGAGACGAATGTCGGCCTGTTGCCAAGCGAGCGCTTCGGACCGCGACGATCCGGCCGCTTCCTCGAGGACCACGCCCGTAAAGCCCGCGATCGCCGCCAGGCGCTGGACCATGTCGCGAGCGCGAACCGCCGTGCCGCTTCCGATATTGACGAGCCGCTCGCTCGCGGGGCTGATCGCGGCCGCGAGCAGGGCCGCAGCCGCGACGTCCCGGGCGTCGACGAAGTCACGCCAGGCGTCGAGCCGCCCGAGGCGCAGCTCCGCTGCAGTACTGCGCCCGGCCGCGCGCATCTGACGGGCAGCATTCCCCGCCAGCGTACTGGGCGCCATGCCGCGACCGACCGGGTTGAAAACGCGCAGGACGATGCCGTCGATACTTCCGCGTTGCGTCGCATCGAGGGTCAGACGTGTGGCGCGCAGCTTCGTGGAGCCGTACCCGGTTAGCGGCTGCGCCACGTGCTGCTCGGTGACGACCCGATGCGGCGGCGTCAGCCCATATTCCGCGGCTGAGCCAATCTGCACGAAACGAACGCCCGGCGTGGCGCTGCCCGCGGCATCGAGCAGCCGGCCAACCAGCGAAACGTTGAGCGCCTCGAGCCGGGTTGGATCGCCGCCCGTCGCGCCCACACAGTTGACGATTGCCTCTGGAGCGACCTCGTTCAGGAAGCTTCTGATCTGTGATGCATCGGCCCTGACCAGGTCCAGCACACGGGCATCGTCCTGGCTGCCCACACCGCCTGCGTGCAGATGCGAGACCACCTCCATCTCCTCGCGCTGGGCAGCGGCCGCCGCAACATGCCGTCCCAGGAAGCCGGAGGAGCCCAGCACCAGCAGGCGCATCCGTCAGGAACCCGGAAGCAGCTTCGCGCGCAGGCTCTCGAATTCGTGGTTGGCCCGTTCGTAGTCTTCCGGTCGACCGATGTCGAGCCAGTAGCCAGCGAAGGCATAGCTGCGCGGCTTCGGGCCACCACCGGCCAGCAGGTCGTGCATGAGGTCGTCGAAACCCAGCGCGCGGCCGGCCTGGTATCCCGACAGTGCATCGCGCGAGAGGGCGTAGACGCCCATGCTCACCGAATAGTCGAGCACCGGCTTCTCGCTGAATCCCACGACTCGATCAGCGTCGATCTCTAGCACGCCGAAGTCAACGCGCACCTCGCGACGATACGTGGCGACGGTGATCGGTCCGCCCAGTCGCGCGTGCGCGTCGAGGAGACTTCCGTAGTCGAGGTCGGTCAGGATGTCGCCGTTCATCACCAGGAAGTGCTCCGGCAGACGGTCGAGGATCTGCAGCACCGGCCCGATGGTACCGAGCGGCTGCTCTTCGCTGACGTAGTCGACCGCAATCCCCCACTGCGACCCGTCACGCACGTAGGCCTGGATGAGCTGGCCCAGGTGGCCGATCGCGATCGTGGCCGAAGCGAAACCGTGCTGCGCCAATTGGCGCAGCACGATCTCGAGGATCGAACAGTCGCCGATCGGCACCAGCGGCTTGGGCAGGGTGATGGTGAACGGACGCAGCCGGGTACCCTTCCCGCCGGCCAGGATCACCGCGTGCCGGTCACTCACAGGTTGAAGAGCTCCACCTTGTAGCGGCTCAGGTTCTCAGGGTCCCCGAACCAGCTGATCGTTTCCTGCAGGCCCTGCTCGAGCCCATAGCGAGGCTGCCAGCCGGTGGCGGCCGTCAGACGCCGGTTGTCACTCAGGAGGCGCCGCACCTCCGACCGCTCGGGCCGCATGCGCTCGTCCTCCTGGACAACCTCGACCTCGCAGTGCATCAGTCGGCCGATCATGGTGACGAGTTCGCCGATCGAGATCTCGCTCCCCGTCCCGGCATTCAGCACCGACCCGACAACGCGCTCGGCGGGTGCCTCGCCGACCGCCCGGAAGGCCGCCGCAGTATCCGTCACGAAGGTGAAGTCGCGGGTCGGATCGAGCGCCCCAAGCCGAATCGAGCGCCGCCCGCTCGCGATCTGGCTGATGACGGTGGGGATCACGGCGCGCGCGGACTGTCGCGGTCCGAACGTATTAAACGGACGCAGGGTGACGACCGGCAGGCCGAAGCTGGCGTGATAGCTCTCGGCAAGCTTGTCTCCGGCAATCTTCGATGCTGAGTACGGCGACTGGGCCTGGAGCGGATGGTCCTCGTCGATCGGCACCCGCACCGCAGTGCCGTACACCTCGCTGGTGGAAGTGTGCACCAGTCGGGGCGTACGGAGTGCCCGCGCGGCCTCGAGGACATTCAGGGTGCCGCCGCCATTGGTGGCCAGGTACGACTGTGGCGCACGGTAGGAATACGGAATAGCGATCAACGCCGCGAGGTGGTAGACCAGGTCGGCTCCCTGCATGAACGCCAGAACGGAGCCTGGATCGCGCACGTCGGCGAGCACAACCTCGACGTTGCTCATCACATCGGCCGACAGAGTGTCCAGCCAGCCCCATGAGCTCACCGCGTTGTACAGAACCATGGCGCGCACGCGCGTCCCCGATGCGACGAGGGCCTCCACCAGGTGTGAACCGATGAAGCCCTCGGCACCCGTCACGGCGGCCAGAGTGGACAAGAAGAAGACCTCCGCAGGCGATCAGTAGGCGGCTGGCGCCCATGCTACCCGGCTGGGGCAGGCGAAGATCGGTCAGAAAGCCTCGAGGTAGCGCTCGACCTCCCAGCGAGAGACCTGCATGCGGTACTCGTCCCATTCCTCGGTCTTGGCCTCGACGAAGCGCTCGAGGACGTGCTCGCCGAGCGCCTCGCCGATGACGGGGTCGGCGCACAGCTCGTCGAGCGCCTCGCGCAGGGTGCCGGGCAACTGCCGAATGTTCCGCGACTCGAGCTTCGCCGCATCGAAGTGGTAGAGGTTCTCCTCCACCGGCTCCGGCGGGGTCAGTCCGCGGTCGATTCCATCCAGCCCCGCGGCGAGCATCACCGCGAAGGCCAGGTATGGGTTCGATGAGGGATCCGGGCAGCGCAGCTCGATGCGCGTCGAGTCGGTCTGGCCGGCGCTGATCTGCGGGATGCGTATCAACGCCGATCGGTTGATGCGCGCCCAGCCGATGTAGACCGGCGCCTCGAACCCGGGGACCAGCCGCTTGTAGGAGTTCACCAGCGGCGCGAGCACCGCGATCATGCCCCGTGCGTGCTCGAGCGTCCCGGCGATGTACTGGCGCGCCATCTCTGACAGGCCGTAGACGTCGCGTGGATTGGCAAAGGCATTCGTCTTCTTCTTGGTGTCCCACAGTGACTGGTGGACATGCATCCCGGAGCCGTTGATGCCGAAGAACGGCTTCGGCATGAAGGTCGCGTACAAGCCGCGTCGGGATGCGGCGGCCTTCAGCGTGGTCTTGAAGGTGACCGCGTTGTCAGCGGTGCGCAGCGCATTCGCGTACTCGAAGTCGATCTCGTGCTGACCGGTGGCGACCTCGTGGTGCGCCGTCTCGACCTTGATGCCGAAGCCCTCGAGGTCGTTCATCATCTCCTTGCGCACCTCGGTGCCGAGGTCCTCCGACAGGTCGAAGTAGCCGGCCGCATCGTGCGGCAGCGACTCGGTGCCGCCGTTGGCACGCTGCAGCAGGAAGAACTCGAGCTCCGGACCGGTGTTCAGCACCATCCCGCGCTCGCGGGCCCGATCCACCTGCCGACGCAGGACGTGCCGCGGATCGCCGGGGAACGGATCGCCGTTGGGAGTGAAGACGTCGCAGATGACCCGCGCGCTGCCAGTCGCGATCTGCTTGCCGCCGGTATCGAAGCCCGGCTCCCAGGGGATCGGCGCAAAGGTCGACAGATCAGGGACCAGGAACATGTCTGACTCGGCGATCCGGGCGAACCCTTCGATCGACGATCCGTCGAACCACTTGCCGTGCTCGACTGCCGGTTCAAGCTGATGCATCGGTACCTGGACAGACTTCACCGCACCCACCACGTCGGTGAACTGCAGGCTCACGAAGCGCAGGTTCTGCTCTTCGGCGAGCTTGAGGGCGGCGGCGAGCTCCTTGATGGCCATGGCGATTCCTCGGGTGCGTGGTCGGGTCGCTCACAAGGGTATGCGCCACCGACTGCATCGGTCTGGTCAAACGAAGCCGATACGGCTGCAACTCTTGTGCATAGTGCACAAGCTAGCGCTGCCGGCTAGCTCGGCTCAGACTCGCGCAGGAGGCGCAGTGCGTCGGCCGGGCGCCGCGGATCGATCCCCCGCTCCGCCTGCGCGCGACGCAGCCGGTACAGCACCGTATTGCGATGCACGCCGAGCGCCCGTGCCGCGGGCGCGACGCGGCCGTTGGCCCGCGCGACGGCCAGCAGCGTTTCGTCCAGCACGTTATCCACCGCGGGCGGCGGTGGCGGCAAGGGCGCGGGATTCGGAGCGGGACGGCGCAGCAGCGCGCGCAGCGTCACGCTCAATGCCTCGGCGGCGATTTCGTCGACGCGTGCCAGCGGCAGGTCATCGAACAGCCAGACCGATGCACCGGCACGCACCGGCTGCTGCAGCAGCCACAGCCCCTCGACAGTCCGCTGCAGCGGCGTCGACCGCGCTCCGCCGCCGGCGAGCAGCCGCGCGTAGACGGCGGCGAAACGCGCGGCCAGCGCCCGACCGGCGGGACGCGGCGTGAGCGCCCGGAGCTCATCCTCGGCAACGACTGCCACGCCGCGCCGTAACCGCGCAGCGACCAGTCCCGCGGGTGCCGCGGGAAGTGGCTCCACCAGCGCCGCCTCGGCCGCGGCCAGCCGCAGCTCACCGGCGAGGCGCGACAGGAAGCCCGTCTCGTCCTCCAGGTATCCGCTGAGCGCCTCCGCCAGACGAGCGGGCGGCAGGGCACTGGCGAGCACCGGCAGATCGCTGTCCCCGCGTTCGATCGGCCCATTTCCTCCGGCGATGACGATCGCGACCGGCCGCAGCGCGGCGTCGCCAATCGCGCGGAGCAGCTCGTCGAGCGGCATCCGACGCAGCAGTGGGGCGTCGACCACCAGCACCTGGCCGTCGATGCGCGATGGCAGATGCGGCGGCGTGGTGCGGGTGCGCAGTACGCCGCGGACCAGGTGGCGCAGATCCTCCACGGATCCGGAAACGAGCCGCGCCTCCGGGTCCGCCGCGCGCCAGGCGTCGACGACGGTCGTCACGGCAGGGGTGGCTTCAGCCCCGCGAGGCGGCTTCCGCGGCGCCGGCCAGGTCGTCGATCAGGTCGGCGGCATCCTCCAGGCCGATCGACACGCGGACCATGCCTGGCGAGAGTCCGGCAGCGGTGAGATCGGCCTCGCTGAACTGTCGGTGCGACGAAGAGGCAGGATGGCTGCACAGCGTGTCTGCGCCCCCCAAGCTGGTGGCGTGCACCGCCACGCGGATCTGGTCCAGGAAGCGCTCGCCAGCGAGACGGCCGCCATCGAGCTCGATCGCCATCATGCCGCCGGCCTTGCCGTCACGCAGCTGGCGCTGCGCGAGCTCATGCTGCCGGTGAGAAGCCAGGCCCGGATAGTGGACCGCCACCACGCCCGCCGCTCCTTCGAGCGCCTGTGCCACGGCGAGCGCACTGGCGGAGTGACGTTCCATGCGCAGCTCCAGCGTCTTCACGCCACGCAGCGCGAGGAACGCCTCGAACGGGTTGGCGTTGCCGCCCACCTCGATCGCCACCGTGCGAGCCGCCGCCACCCGCTCAGCCGAGCCGAGCAGTGCGCCGCCGATCAGGTCGGAATGCCCCCCGATATATTTCGTCACCGAGTGCACGACGAGGTCCGCGCCCAGCGCCAACGGGTTGCACAGGTAGGGCGAGGCGAATGTGTTGTCGACGCCGACCGTCAAACCATGCCGTCGCGCGACCTCCGACACCGCGGCGATATCAGGCAGATCCGTCGTCGGATTGGCGATCGTCTCCAGCCAGATCAGGCGGGTGCGTTCCGTGATGGCGGCTTCGATTGCCGACGCATCGGTCTGGTCGATGAAGGAATGACCGATGCCGAAGCGTTGCATGAGTCCGGCGAGCAGGCTGAAGGTGCCGCCGTACAGCGCGGCCGGCGCCAGCACCTCGTCGCCGGGCTCGACGATCGACAGAATGGCCGCATGAACGGCCGCCATGCCGGAGGCCGTGACATGCGCCGCCTCCGCGCCTTCGAGCTCGGCGAGGGCAGCTTCAAGCACCGCGTGTGTCGGGTTCGAGTAGCGCGTGTACGAATGGCCGGGTGTCTTGAAGTCGAGAAGGTCGGCGAGATCCTGGGCCGAGCCGACCTCGAAGGTACTGGTCTGGTAGATCGGGGCATTGACCGGCGGCTGGGGCGCCTGCGGCGCTCGACTGGCAGCACGAATAGCCCGCGTTGAAAAGCCTGCCATGGTGTCCGCGAGTCTAGCAGCCGCGGCGTCGGCGGCTATGGCGCGGGTAATCGGGTCTGAACCGGAGTGGAAATTGGATCGGGCTCGCCGAGCATCCTGTCCACCTTCGCGGCAATCGCTTGCAGCCTAGGGAGCAGGACGTAGCCGGCGGCAGTGTCGACGCTGGCCTGGTAGTACTCGGGCGGCTGCAGGACGATCCGCTCGAGGTGCTCGCCGTCCAAGACCTGCACGGCCCGCGCCAGTTGCGGAATCTGGTCCGACGGAACGTCAGTGACGATGGTGTGCTTCACGGCGTCGAGCAGGCCCGGCAATGCGGTGAGCAGGCTGGCCGCGGTGAGCTTGGCCCGCATCGCGGTCAGCAATTGCTGCTGACGCTCCGATCGGGTGAAGTCGCTGTCGCCGGCGCCGTGCCGCGAGCGGACAAAACCGAGCGCCGCGTGGCCGTCCATGTGGTGCAGACCGGGCTGGAGAAAGAACCCGGTGCGCTGGTCATGCTCGTCCAGGTACGTGGGGTCGATAATGGCGCGATTCACGTTGACATCGACGCCGCCGATGCTGTCGACCGCATCTTTGAAGCCGAGCAGGTTGATCGCTGCGAAGTAATGGATCTTGATGCCGAGCAGGTTGCCAACCGTCTTCTTGAGGGTCGTCACGCCGCCGCCCGGATATCGCGCCGGATTCTGGTTGGCTATCACCATCAGCGCATTGAGCTTTTGTTCGAATGGCTCGCCATCCGGCAATGGCGCCCCGTACGTGTCGCGCGGAATCGAGATCATCGCCGAGGGACCGCCGTTCGGATCGAGACTGACCACCAGGATCGTATCCGTGAGCTGCGTCGTCCGGCCCGGCAGCGCGTCGACGCCGACCAGCAGGATGTTTACGCGTTCACCGTTGCTCACGTCCGGCTGCTCCGAGGGCACCGGCAGCGCGCTGAATCCGGGGACGTATGACTCCGCTTTCTCACCACCTTCGCGTGACACGGCGCCCAGCGTATCGATCGCCTTGGCGGCGTAATAGGCCGGCAGCAGGTGCATCACGAATGTGAGAATCACTACTGCGCCTGTGGCGTACGACGTCCAGCGGCGAGTGCTGGCGCCCTCGCGCACGGCGTGGGCCTGAACGATCGCCAGCAGCCGCCAGGCGAGCAGCGCCAAGTCGAGCACAATCAGGCCGAGCAGGAAGCGAGGGTCGAGAAACTTCGACAGCAGCCCTGATCCCCCCAGCATCACGGCCGCAGCCGCAAGCGCCACGAGCAGCAGCACGGGCGCGGAAAGGATCCAGGCAAGGCCGATCTGGCCGTTGTACGCCTGACCGAGGCCGGGCAGCAGGAACGAGAAGAAGGCGGCCAGCGATGCACGCGGGTTCGCCGGCTCGGCCCGGCTGCGGGGTGTGCTCACGTATCCTCTAACTCGCCCGATGGCTCAGGAACGGGCGGCTGCCACCGACGGGCCGGAGTATAGGCGAGCGCTCGGGGGCGTGCTGTCAGGCGTCAGGACGCTCTTCGTCGCGAGACGCGGTCGGCGATGACAGGAAGGCGTCCATCGCACGACGGATCTGGTGGTCGGGGTCGAAGCTGCGGCGGGCGACGGCAATCTGGCGGCGCACCTCGTTTGGGTCGGGCTCGCCTTCATCGGTCGCCTCGACTGCGCGGTTAACCGACGCCGACGGGGGCGCGGCGACCTCGACGCGAGCACCGACGGCCTGCGGCGCGGGCTCAACCGCAACGGGAGGTGGCCGGACGGCGGGCTCCTCCAGCTCAGGCCCGGCCTCAGGTGCTGCGGGCGGTCCGACCGGAATGGCAACCGTCGCCGGCTCCACGGCTGGCGACGCCTCCGGTGGCGCGGTCAGATGGCGCGGAGCGGCGCGGCGGACGCGCGGCACGCCGCTGATCTGGTTCTTGCCGAGCGACTTCGCCTCGTACATCGCCCGATCGGCGGCGATCACCAGCTCGTCGCCCGTCAAGCCGTCCTCCGGATGTGACACGAGACCGATGCTCACGCTGGTCTCCGTTCCCGCGCCCCCGGCCAAAGCCTGGCCAACCTCCTCCGCGCCGGATCGAATCTTCTCGGCGACGACGAACGCGCCGGCGATATCGGTCTCCGGCAGGAGAACCAGGAATTCGTCGCCGCCGTATCGGTAGGCAGTGTCGACCGTGCGGATCGAGCGACGGATCACCGTGCCGAGCGCGCGCAGCACTTCGTCCCCGCGGTGATGACCGAGCGAGTCGTTGACCACCTTCAAGCCGTCGAGGTCGATCATCAGCAGGCAGAAGCCACGCGCGCTCCGCCGCGTGCGACGGACCTCCTGCTCGAGGGTCGTTGCGATCTGGGAGCGATTGAAGAGGCCGGTGAGCGGGTCTGTCAGCGAGGTACGCTGCAACCAGGCCCGAACGCGGCGCTCCTGCGCGGCGAAAACACCCGCCAGATAGGCCAGCAGCCAGATGGAGCCGATGTTCAGGCCGAATCGCAGCAGGTCGCCAGCGGCATATGCCGATCGACCCGGGTCTACGGCGAGAACCGCCATGTAGGCGAGCGTCGCCAGCGCAGCGACCAGAAACGCTATGCGACCGCCGTGGCCGAGCGCGACCGCGACCGCGACGATGTCAAAAGCGAAGAAGAACGGCGAGCTGCCGAAGCCGGTGACCAGCAGCAGGCCGCTGACCAGCGCCAGCGCGATGGCCGCCTCAAGGCCCGAGGTGATCGGGGAGCGCCGGCGTTGCGGCAGCAGCTCGTGAAGGACGAGCACGGCCACGACTCCAAGGCCTCCGAGCCCAAAGATCAACACCTGGTTCGCCGCGAACGCTTGGGATAGACCGACGCCGACGAGCACGATGGCGATGGTGAGCCACCACAGGATGCGCAGGACGCCCTCGTATGCCGCCTGGCCATCGGAGCCGAGCGGCGGCGCACCACGCGATGGGCCCTCCGCCGCCTCGTACTTGGTGGGAACCTCGGAAAGGCGATCGTCAGCATCGGTCGCCGCGCTGCGCTGCGGTTGCCGGGCGCCGCGCAGCACCGAGATCAGCGCCGCGACCGCGACGAGGGCGGCGAGGGCGGCGGTGACGACGATGAGAGTCAGTTGGGTTGGCACGTGATGAAGTTCACCGAGCGTGAGAGGTCTGGCTTGGACACACAGCGAGAGGGCGGATGCGTAGTCTAGGTTGCGCCCACCAAGTGGCGCAAAGGTACTAACCCATCCGTACCGTCCAACGTGGCGTCCAGTCACCACTTCGCAAGGCCAGGGAAGCCGATGTAGAATGCGAGGCCGCCCTCCCATTTGCGCGTGTCAGGTGCCATGACGGATCGTCCGCGGCCGCGACACCCGGCGGTCGCGGCAATTCTCTCGTTCCTATTTCCCGGTCTGGGGCAGGCGTATGCCGGCGAGCGGTGGCTCGCTTTTTTTCTTGCCGTGCCGATCCTCCTGCTGATCGCGCTGGTCGCGGTTGCGGCCGTGCTGTTTGCCGACCGTTTGCGCAACGAGGTGCTTTCGTCGTCGTTCCTGGTCGCCGTACTGCTGCTCGATGCTGCGCTGCTCATCTGGCGCCTGTTCGCCATCGCCCAGGTCGGCTTCGCCAAGGGGCCAGATCCGACTCGGGCATCGACAGAGACAGGCAGCACCAAAGGGCGCCGGCGGTCCAGCGTCACGATGAGCGTCGTGATGCTGCTGCTCGTGGTCACCGTGGGAATGCACGTGTACCTCGGGCTCCTGATTGGCGAGCTGAACACGACCCTCGAGCAGATTTTCAACGGCGGAAAGGCCGCGGCGGCGAACCAGGGCTCAGATCGTCAGCCACTGAACCGTCCGGAATACCGCTGGAATGGCACCCAGCCGATCAACTTCCTGTTACTTGGCATCGACTCGGGTCCTGGTCGCGAGGAGGCCTTGACCGACACAATCCTCGTCGTCAGCGTCGACCCCGTCGCCAGAACCGCCGTCATGGTGTCAGTGCCCCGCGACACTGGCTACCTGCCGCTGCCGGACACGCGCGTGTATGCCGAGGGCATCTATCCGCGCAAGATCAACGAGCTCTCGACTGATGCCGACGCGAATCCGAAGCGCTGGTGTCCGGACCTCGCAAACGCATCGGATTGCGGGCTGCGCACGCTGGAGCGATCAGTTGGCCTCTATCTTGGAATCACGATCCAGTACTACGCCACCGTCGACCTTGCCGGCTTCACCAAGCTCATCGACGCGGTTGGCGGGGTGGATCTGTGTCTGCCAGGTGCGCTGGTGGACGACGGGTACACGGGCCCCTCGAGCAACGCGCAGGGAATTCGGCTCGAAGCCGGGTGTCGTCGCTACGACGGCGTGCAGACGCTGGCATATGCCCGGATTCGGAAAGGCTACATGGAGATGCCGGACGGAACGAGGGAGACGCAGAACGACTTTAGACGAGCCGACCGGCAGCAGGACGTCCTCCTTGCATTACGCAGCGAACTCGCCGGCGCGAACCTCGTATTCGAGCTTCCCGGAATCCTTGACGCGATCGGGAGCACGGTCGGTACTGATTTCCCACGCGACAGGGTAGGCGACGTCTCGACGCTGCTCCCGCTCATCACAGGGCCCGACATTGAACGCGTGGTGCTCGGATACCCTGACTACGTCGAAGCGCCGGTGAATCCGGAGGTGAATTATCTTCTCATTCCGAGGCGAGACGCCGTCCGGGCGAAGATGGCGCAACTCTTCGGTGACGAGCTCGAAGGCTGGTATCTCGGCAGCCGTGCCGATGCGCCCCCTGCGTCGGAGCCCTCCAGCAGCCCGTGAGCTCTGTCTCCAACCGCCGTCCTCGGACCTGCTAGGAGAACCGGCCGAGGACGATGCCGACGGCGGCAAAGATGGCCGCCACGAGGTGCAGCAGCACGACGACTTCCCTCTGGTTGAGCCCTCCGCTCAGAAGGCGATGATGGACGTGACCGGCATCCGCCACGAAGACTGATCGGCCGCCAATCAACCTGCGCAGCACCGCCCAGACCATGTCACCCAGCGGTAAGGCGAGGACCACGATTGGCACATAGATGGGCAAGAATCCGGATCCAGGCGAGGAGATTGCGATAGCAACAGCGGCCGTGAGGAATCCGAGCAGCATGGATCCGGCGTCGCCCATGATGATCGAGGCAGGGTGGAGGTTGTAGACGAGGAAGCCGAGCGTCGCGCCGGCGGCGGCGCCCACGATCAGGGTGGCCGATGCGTCGTTCGGCGCGATGACGAAGAAGGCGATCAAGGCGATGAGCACGACGCCGCCGGCGAGGCCGTCAAGGCCGTCAATCAGATTGATGGCATTGACCATGGCCACGATCCAGAAGACGGTGAGCGGCAGAGAGAGAATCCCCAGTTGCACCGTGCCCCACGGAAACGCCAGGGCATGCAGTGCCAAGCCCATGGCAGAGGCAGCCACGGCCGCCAGCAGCTGAGCCAGCAGCTTGACGACCGGCGACAACCCGACGAGGTCGTCAGCGACGCCCACCGCCACCAAGATCGCGCCGCCGACGAGAATGGCCGGGATGTCGCTCCTGGACGTCACCGGGACGCTTCCGAGCGGGATCAGTGCAGTCAGCGTCACACCGAGGTAGAAGCCGGTGGCGATGGCGATGCCGCCCAGTCGCGGGACCGGCTGCGCATGGACCTTGCGGCCCCCCGGCTCGTCGAACAGGCTGCGGGCTTCGGCCCATCGACGGATCGGTGGAATCAAAAGAGCCGTGGCCGTCAGCGCGAGAAGAAACGCGATCGCATAACTGAACATTGGACGCGGCGGATGATACCGTCGCGATTGTGGTCGGGGCGGCCGGATTCGAACCGGCGACCTCCTGCTCCCAAAGCAGGCGCGCTGCCAGACTGCGCCACGCCCCGACGTACGGCTTCGCGCCGCCGCAATCTTACGTTGTCAGCATTACTACTTTCGAATCAGGCGCTCGACGACTTCGAGGTACCGGCGCCGCTGTCCCGGCCAGGCGTAGGCCGCCGACTGCCGCTGCGCCTCCTCGGCCCGAGCGACGGCGCCCGCGGGATCGGCCACGTCTTCGCGGATGGCCGCCGCCAGCGCCTCGGGATCGGCTCCGGGGACATATCGAATCGCGCGGTCGTCCAGGTGGGCTCGAAACGTCGCAAGGTCGGTGGCGATGATCGGAACGCCCATCACCGCGTACTCGAGCAGCTTGGTGGATAGGGAATACTCGGCGTAGGGTTCGGGACGCGTTGGCACCAGGCCGATGTCGGACGACGCCAATAACGCCGGCAGGTCTTCAAGCGGGACGCGCCCGAGTAGACGAACGCGATCTGTCGTGTCTGTGCTGCGAATGGCATCCTCGATCTGCGGACGATAGGGGCCGTCGCCGTAGACATCCAGGCGAATCGGCAGGTCATCGAGCAGCGCCACCGCCTCGATCGCGAACTCAAGGCCGTAGACGCGCTGCAGGTTGCTGTGGTGCACCAGCCGCAGCTCGCCATCCTCCATGAAACCGCGACGCGCATGGCGGGCCGGATCGAAGATCTGCTCGTCGGGGCTGTTCATGACCACCGTGATCCGCTCCGGCGCCACACCGCGTTCGAGCGAGAGCTGTCGCAGCGGCTCATGAACCGTGAGCAACTCGTTGGCGATCGCCGCGGAGCCTCGCGTGACACCGCTCACCAGCGCAGTCAGCGGTCGCTGTGCCGGACCGGCAAAACGGTCGCGGTAGAAGGCCGGCATGTCCTCGTGCAGGTCGAGCAGCAGCGGCACCCGGGCGAACTTGAGCGGGACCGCGGCGAGGGCCAGGAAGTCGGGGACGGTGGCCACCTGCACGAGGCCGTAATGGCGGCGACGATGCTCGCGTGTCAGGGCCACCGTCGCCACGCCCAGGAAGGCGAAGTACTCGGCGAGGTGGCCCAGCATGCCGTACCAGGTGCGATTGACCGGCAGCCGATGCACGTGCACGCCCTCGAACTCCTCGCGGCGCGCCTGACCCTCGTCGCGCAGGGCGAAGACGTCGACCTCGTGACCCGCCTGCACCAGCGCCGATGCCTGGCGACGCACGCGCTGGTCCTGCGGATAGGTGGCGTGAACCACCATCGCGATCGGACGGTCGCTCATTGGCGTTTCACCTCGTCCCACAGCGCGTCCCTGGCGGCGGCATCCAGCGCGTCGAGATCGAGGTCGCGTGACGCGGCAAGCTCGGCAACCGCGCCGAAGCGCTCGATCCAGCGACGGTTGGCTGTGCGCAAGGCCTCTTCGGGATCGAGCTTCAGCCAGCGGCCCAGGTTGACCAGTGCGAACAGCACGTCGCCGAGCTCGTGCAGGCGCTCGTCGTGGTCCTCGGCCGCGCGCAGCTCGTTGAGCTCCTCGGCGACCTTCTCCCAGACGCCGTCGACCGAGGGCCAATCCCAGCCGAGCGCGCTCGCTCGCTCCTGGATCTCGTGGCTGCCCGGCAGGGCGGGCAGGGCACGCGCGATCCCATCGAACGGTCCCGCGGTGCGACCCGCCTCGGAGCGCTCGACGGCCTTGATCGTCTCCCAGTTGGCGAGCACCTGCTCGACGCCCGTGACCTGGACGTCGCCGAATACATGCGGATGGCGGCGCACGATCTTGGTGCCGATCGACCGATACACATCGGTCAGGTCGAACTCGCCGTCCTCCGCCGCCAACTGCGCATGCAGGATCACCTGCAGCAGCAGGTCGCCGAGCTCCTCCGCCAGGTCGGCCGGCATGCCTCGCTCGATGGCATCGACCGTCTCGTATGCCTCCTCCAGCACGAATGGCCGCAGCGTCCGATGGGTCTGCCTGCGATCCCAGGGGCAGCCGTCGGGCGCCCGCAGGCGTGCGCTGATGGCCGCCATACCGTGCGGCGAGGCAAGATTGTCGAGCGGTGGTAGCGCCGGAACGAGCCAATCATCGGCCGCCAGCGCAGCATCGGAGAGTGACTCGAGCGTGACGTCCTCGTCCGACGAAATCCGTCGCACGCGATGCTGATGCGGATACAGCGCGGCGAGCAGGGCGCGGGCGGTTCGACGCGCATGCCTGCCGGGAAGTGGCGCGGCCGCCGGTGCCGACGAGGCCAGGATGATCAGCGGCAGACCGGGATCGAACGGGACGGCGCTCAACCGGTCCGCGGCGACGATCTGCA
The DNA here is from genome assembly GCA_038250515.1 of Candidatus Limnocylindria bacterium. Classification (GTDB taxonomy): domain Bacteria; phylum Chloroflexota; class Limnocylindria; order QHBO01; family QHBO01; genus JAICUY01. The sequence continues at coordinate 13,896 of JBBSCG010000011.1, read as the reverse complement.
CGCCGGCTGCGGGATCCACGCCGGCCAGCGTGAGCAGCCGGTCGAGGCCCCGACGCGACGTGACCACGGCCGCCGGCTTCACCCGCTGGCTGTCGAGCTCGAGGTCGAGGCGAACTCCGGATCGACCCAGATGCTCGCCTTGTTCTTCTGCTCGGCCAACCAGATCGGAAAGCCTGACTGCTTCATCTTCTGGAGCCGATCGTCGGGAACCGGCATGCTCTCCGAGCTCGCCAGCAGCTTGTAGATGTAGGTTCCATCGGCGGTCAGCACCGGATCGCTGATCGGATCCTTGCTGGTCAGCGCGAACACCGCCTTGTCACGCTCGGTGGGCAGCTCGTAATGCGCCACCCAGCCGACCAGGCCGCCCTTTGGCGCGGTGGCCGGGTCCTCGCTGTTGCTGCGCGCGAACTGCACGAACTTGTCTGGATCCTTGCGCAGCTCGGCCACCAGCTCGGTCGCCTGCTGGGTGGCGCTGACGCGTTCGTCGGTGACCCAGATGACGTGATAGCCGAATGAGGTCTTGACCGGCTGGCTGATGTCGCCCTTCTTCATGCGCGCCACGGCCGCCTTGAACTCGGCGACGAACTGCGACGTGGCGGGGTCGTACCAGCCAAGCTCGCCGCCGTTGTCCTTGTTGGCGGCGTCGTCGCTCTGCTTGGCGAGCGCAAACCAGTCGGCGCCCTTCTTGACGGCCTCGTCATGAATCTTCTGCGCTTTCGCCAGCGCCGCCTTCCACTGGGCATCAGTTGCCTTGGTCTGGTCGCTTTCGCCGGGAAGCGGCTGCACCAGGATGTGGCGCAGGTGGAGCTTCGGGATCGGCAGCGTGCCCGGCGGCTCGGCCGCGATCATGATCTGCGACACCTTGCGCTGCGGCTGGTCCGCCTTCAGCACGGTCTGACCGAAGTAGTCGTGGAACTTCTGGCTCAGCAGGTCGTCGCGGACGAATTCGCGGTACTCCTCGTCGCTCACGCCGGAGGCTGCCAGCGCATCGGCCAGTGTCTTGTCATTGCCGGCCTCCTTGCGCTCCTCGACCTTGACGATGTCGTAGCCGGCATCGGTCTTGACCGGACCGACGATCTCGCCAGTCTTGGCATCCTTGGCTGCCTGAAACAGGCTGTCGTACGTCGCGTCACCGGCCTCGACCCACCCGACCAGCCCGCCGAGCTGCTTCGTGCCGGCGTCGTCGCTGTTTTCCTTGGCGATCGCCGCGAAGTCGCCACCGGAGCGGAGCTGTGCGACGAGATCCTTGGCCTCCTTCTCGGCCGCGGCCCGCTGCGCGTCAGTCGGCGTTGCACCGGCCTTGGCGTCGGCCGGAAGCGCGGTGAGACTGATGAGCGACAGCTTCAAGCGTGCCGGGAGGGTTCGCTGCTGGGCGACTCTGGCGTCGACCTCGGCGTCGCTCACCGAGATGCCCAGCTCCTTCGCCTTGTCGCGCATGAACGTCCCGTTCACCAGCGAGTCCGATGCGTCGGCGCCGACCGTCTGGAACTGGCCCTGCAGGACCTGGAGCTGCTGCTGGATGACCTGGTCGCGCGCCCCACCGATCTGCGATTGCAGGTCGCCGGCGCGTGCGCCGAGCGTCGCGCTCAGCACTGCGCTGCGCGCACCCAGCGCGTCGCGATCGAGCGACGTTCCGTCGACCACGGCGACCTGCCGCAGGTGCGAGTCGTAATAGCTGTTCCAAGCGGTCGCGCCGAAAATGCCGAGAGCCAGCGCGATCGCGACCGCGAATCCAGCAACGATGAGCTGCTGGCTGCGCATCTCATCCTGCCAGCGTGGCCGGTGCTTGCGATCGAAGGTCGGACGGTTGCGGTAGAACATGCTCGCTCAATGAAATGCGGACGTGGTGCAGCCGGAGTCGACCGAGACTCCGGGCGAGCCTGCATCCTAGCCGATGCCGGCCAGCACCGCCACGAAGGTCAGATCAAGACCGCTTATGCAGAACGGCCCGCGTCAGCCGCGGCGCAGCGCGCTGCGCATGGACGCCACGCGCAGCCGGATCACTATCAGCAACGCCTCGGCGACGATGCCGCCGGTCATCTTCGAATGGCCGGCCACCCGTTCGCGGAAGGTGATCGGCACCTGCCGGATTCGCGCGCCGCGGCGGTGAGCCCACCAGGTCGTCTCGATCTGAAAGCCGTAGCCGGAGGCGCTCGCCTCGCGCAGCCGGATCAGGTCGAGCAGCTCGCGGCGCCAGGCCTTGAAGCCACCGGTCAGATCGCGATACGGCAACAGCAGCACGGTTCGTGCGAACAGCGTACCGGCGCGGCTGATCAACCGGCGCCGCAGCGGCCAGCCGACCGTCCCGCCGCCGGGCATGTAGCGCGTACCGAGCACGAGATCGGCGTCGGCCATCAGCGGCGCGACGAGGCTCGGGAGCTGCGCCGGGTCGTGGCTGAAGTCGGCGTCCATCTGCACCACGGCGCGCGTCTCGGGGCGCTCGAGCACCCAGCGGAAGCCGTCGCGATAGGCGGCGCCGAGGCCCTCTTTGTTCGGCCGGTGGAGCACGCTGATGCGTGACTCGGCGGCGGCGAGCGTGTCGGCCAGCGTGCCGGTGCCGTCGGGCGAATTGTCGTCGACGATGAGCAGGCTGGCCTGCGGCAGCGCGGCCAGGATCGCCCTGCTGATCGGTTCGAGGTTTTCGCGCTCGTCATAGGTCGGCAGCACGACCCATACGGCCCGGCCGCCGGCCATCCCGACGCGCGGCTCGCCAACCGGCAGTTCGTGGTCCGTGGCCACGCTCAGGCCGAGCGTCCGATACCCAGATATGGCACGCCCGCGTCCGCGAAACGCGCCGGATCGAGCGCGTTGCGCCCGTCGACGAACAGCTCAAGGCCGGGCAGCGCACGCGGATCGAGGCTGCGGTATTGCTCGTGGCCGGCCTGCAGTATCGCCACCCTTACCGGCTCGGGGTTGTCGAGGTCGTACGGCTCGAAGCCCAGACCGCGAATATGCGCCGCATCAAAGTACGGGTCGCTGCCATACACCCTGGCACCCGCGGCCAGCAGCTCGTCGCGCAGCCGGAAGGCGCTGCTGAACGCATCCTCGCGCACGTCGGCTCGGTAGGCGATGCCGAGCACCACGACGGATTGTCCGTCCAGCGAGCCGACGGCGTCCTCGACGCGATCGACCGCCCAGCCCGCCATCTCCTCGTTGATTTCGCGGGCAAGCGGCGGGATGCGCAGGCTCGGGTCGCCGTTGAACAGGAAGTGGGGGTAGACCGGGATGCAGTGACCGCCCACGCCGACGCCCGGCTGATGGATGTGGCTGTACGGCTGGGAGTTTGCCGCCTCGATCACCTCGAGCACGTCGATCCCCCGTCGCGCCGCATAGCGCGCCAGCTCGTTGGCGTAGGCGATGTTGACGTCGCGGTAGGTCGTCTCGGCGAGCTTGGTCATCTCGGCCGCCTCGGCGCTCGCAAGGGCTCGCACCTCCGCGCCCTCATCCAGCACGGACCGATAGAACTCGCGTACGCGCCGCGTGCTCTCCGCGCTCGTGCCGCCGACGATCTTCGGGTAACGCCTCAGATCGAGGAAGACGCGACCAACCAGCACGCGCTCCGGTGAGAAGGCCAGGAAGAAGTCACGATCCATGGTCAGGCCGCTGCCCTGCTCGAGCATCGGTCCGAAGCGGTCGCGCGTCGTCCCGACCGGCAGGGTCGTCTCGTAGATGACCAGCGTGCCCGGCTGCAGCCCCGCGGCGATGTCGCGGGTCGCGGCGTCGATCGGCCGGAAGTCGATCTCGCGCTGCGCGTCGACGACGACAGGCACGATGACCACCACCGCATCGGCCTGTCGAACGCCTTCGACGTCGTCGGTCGTGGCGCGCAGGCGCCCGGCGGCCACCAGCTCAGGAACGCGCTCGATGAGCGCCTGCTCGTCGAGATGCGGCGACTCGCCGCGGTTGATGGCCTCGACGATCCAGCTCGCCGTGTCGCAGCCGATGACCTCGTGTCCCGCCCCGGCGTACTGCACGGCCAGCGGCAGGCCGATGTGCCCCAGCCCCACGACGGCGATCTTCACGCCAATGCCTCATGGAGCGCGATGCCGGCGATCACCTGGCCGGTCTCGGCCGCCTCGACCATCTTGCGCGCCAACAGCAAGGCGACCATCGCGTCGTGCGGGTCGACCGGCGGCGGCGCACCGTCGCGCACGGCCCGCGCGAACTCGGCGAGCTCCACGGCCAGCGGCTCGGCGCGCCGGATATAGCGCCGCGTCATCTCGCCCTCGGCCACGCTGGCGACTGACGGGCTGCCGGAAGCGCCCCGGTTCTGCCAGGTGTGCATCGCTTCGGGGTTGGCGTAGAAGACGAGGTCCTGGCCGATGTAGTCCGCCTCGTACATGCCGCGCTCGCCGGTGACGCTGAGCACCCGACGCTTGGTGGGCGTCAGCCAGTTGATGTCGAGGACGCCGAGGACGCCGTTTTCGAACTTGATCATACCGTTGAACAGGTCCTCGTGATCGGTGTGGATCCGGCGCTCCGTCTCGGCGTAGATGCGCACCGGGTCGCTGTCGATCAGGTAGCGCATGATGTCAAGGTCGTGCGGTGCCAGGTCGACCACCACGCCGACGTCACGGATGCGCGCTGGGAAGGGGCCCAGGCGGGTCGCGTGGATCTGGAAGATGCGGCCCAGCTCGCCCTCACTCAGGCGGCGGTGCAGCTCGCGGATGGCCGGGTTGAAGCGCTCGATGTGACCGACCGTCAGCAACTTTCCGGCGTCGCGCGCTGCGGCGATCATGTCCTCCGCCTCCTGGCGCTCGCCGGCGATCGGCTTCTCGACCAGCACGTTGACGCCGGCCGCGAGGGCCTCGAGCGTCACCGGCAGGTGCAGCGAGGTGGGCGCCACCACGCTCAGCAGGTCGAGCCGCTCCTCGGCGAACATGCGCGCGGTGTCGGTGTAGCCGCGCGCCGCACGCCCGGTGGTGGCCTGCTGGAGCGCCGCCGGGTCCGGATCGGCCACCGCCACGAGCTCCACCTCGTCGACGAGCTCGTCGTAGACGCGCACGTGGTTGCGTCCCATCATGCCCAGCCCGACCACGCCGGCGCGCAGCCGCTGCGCGGACTCGTCGCTCATGCGCGCGCCGGCTCGGCCACCATCGGGCCGAGCTCGGCCGCCGTCTCGTTGACGGCCGCGATGACAGTGCTCACCTCGTCATCGGTCAGCGTGGGATGGACCGGGATGGAGATGACCTGTTCGGTCAGGCGGTCAGTGACCGGGTACGACTGCTCGCCGTAGCCGAGCTCGACGAATGGCTTCTGGTGATGGACCGGGATCGGGTAGAAGATGCCGCTGCCGACACCTTTGTCGCGCAGCGCGTCAGCGAATTCGTCGCGGCGGTTCACGCGGATGGTGTATTGGTGGAAGACGTGGGTGACGCCTTCGCGCACGGTTGGCGTGATGACCCCGTTCAGCTCGCGGCCGTATCGGTCCGCGACCTGAATGCGCCGTGCGTTGTTGCCAACCAGCTTGGGCAACTGCGCCAGGCCGATGCTGGCGTGCACATCGGTCATGCGGAAGTTGTAGCCGAGCATGTCGTGGTGGTACCGCACCTTCATGCCGTGCTCGCGCAGGAGGCGAACGCGCTCCGCCAGCGCAGCGTCGCCGGTGGTGATCATGCCGCCCTCGCCGGTGGTCATGTTCTTGGTCGGATAGAAGCTGAAGGCGCCGGCGCCCCAGCTTCCGGACTTTCGTGCGCCGATGGCGGCGCCGTGCGCCTGCGCCGCATCCTCGACCAGCGCCAGCCCGTGGCGCTCCGCGATCTCGGCGATGGCCGGCAGGTCGGCGGGGTTGCCGTACAGGCTGACCGGCAGGATGGCTCGGGTGCGCGGCGTGATGGCTGCCTCGATGAGCTCAGGGGCCATGTTGAAGCTCGCCTCGTCGATGTCGACGAAGACCGGACGCGCGCCGGTGTACAGGATTGCATTGGCGCTGGCGATGAAGGTGAACGGCACGGTGATCACCTCGTCGCCGGGACCGATCCCGTGGCCCAGCAGCGCGAGGTGCAGCGCCGTCGTGCCGGACGAGGTGGCGATGGCATGCGGCACCCCGATGAACTCCGCGAAGCGCTCCTCCAGCTCGTGGACGCGAGGACCCTGGGCCAGCATCCCTGACTCCAAGGCGCTCCACACCAGCTCCTTCTCCTCGTCGCCCATGCGCGGGCGCGCAATCGGTATCACGATGCCTCCACCGTTCTGCGCTCCGGCGGCCAGGGGGCCGTCGCGTGGTGTCGTTCGAGCGCCGCAACGATCCGCTCGGCGGCATGGCCATCGCCATACAGGTTGGGACGGGGACGCTCGCGAGTCATGAATCGGCTGTCGTCGAGCGCCGTTCGTATCTCATCTGCGGACGGTCCGACCAGACGGTTCCAGCCGGCATCCACCGTCTCGACCCATTCGGTCTCGGTCCGCAGCGTAATACACGGGACGCCGGAAAGGTAAGCCTCCTTCTGAACGCCGCCCGAATCGGTGAGGATGGCCCGTGCATGAGCCTCCAGCGCGACCATCTGCAGGTAGCCGACCGGCGCCAGCATCCGAACGTTGCTCGGAGGCCGGATGCCCGCAATCGCCAGTGCTGCGCTGGTGCGCGGGTGCACCGGAAAGAGGATCGTGAACGGTAGATCAAGCGCCGTCATCCATGCGCGCAACCGCGCCGGATCATCGACGTTCTCGGCGCGGTGCATTGTGAGCAGCAGATAGCCGGGGAATTCGAGTGCAACAGCCGGGGGACCCGCATGCTGAGCGGCAAGCAGGTGGCTATCGACCATCACGTCGCCGACCATCTCGGCACGGTCGGCCAGACCTTCGTGCTCCAGGTGTCGCATCGCGCCCGGCGTCGGCGCAAGGAGCAGGTCGGCGAGATGGTCTGCCACGACCCGGTTGCGCTCCTCGGGCATGGCGCGGTTGAACGAGCGGAGGCCAGCTTCGACGTGTGCCACCCACGGCCGACGGCCGCCCGAGTATGTCAACTTCGCACCGACCACTGCTCCTGCCAGGGTCGAATTGGTGTCGCCGTACAACAGCACGCCGTCTGGCTCGTGCGCGAGCATGATTGGCTCCAGGCGACGCATGATTTCGCCGGTCTGAGCGGCATGGCTGCCGCTCCCGACCTCCAGGTTCACCTCGGGCTCGGGGATCAGCAGCTCGCGAAAGAAGGCCTCGCTCATGGCGTCGTCGTAATGCTGCCCTGTGTGCACCAGCAGCTCTTCGTGTCGCACGCGAAGCGCTTTGCTGACCGGCGCGGCCTTCACGAACTGAGGTCGCGCACCGACGACCGAGAGGACCTTCACGCGGCCTCGGGAACGGCGCGGCCGCAGCGCGGGCATTGGCCGGAGAACGCGGACCCGTCATCGCCATCGCGCAGCGGCTGGCCGCACACGCAGACGCTGCCGAGGCGCCTCGCGGGGTTGCCGGCGACCAGCTCCTGGTCCGCGATGTCGTGGGTGACAACGCTGCCTGAGCCGACCATCGCCCATCGGCCGATCGTCACCCCAGGCACGATCGTCGCGTTCGCGCCGATCGACGCGCCCCGGAGCACTCGGATGAGGCCCACCTCCCAATCGTCGGCGCTCTTGAGACTCCCGTCGGGGTTGATGGCCCGCGGAAGCCGATCATTGGTGAAGCAGACGTGCGGGCCGATGAACACACCATCCTCCACGCTCACGCCGTGGAACAGACTGGCGTTGTTTCCGATCTTCACGTTGTTCCCAATGTCGACGTCGAAATCGACGTAGGCGTTCTTGCCGATGACGCAACCGCTCCCGATCCGAGCGCCCTCGCGCACCTGCGCCTGGTTCCAGACGCTGGTGCGTTGACCGATGCTCGCCTGCGGCGAGACCTCCGCGGTCGGGTGGATGCGCACAGTCGTAGGCGCCGTCATGTTACCTCCAGGGAGCAGCTCATTCTAGCCGAGTCGCAAGCGCAGCTGGGCCCAGGGCACGCTGCAGCCGCGCGAGCGGGTGGAGGCAAAGCCCCATCGCGGTACCCGTCGCGAGCACAAGAATCGCCAGCCGTACGATCAGGCCAGGCGCGGAGCCATTCAGACCGACGCGCGCGAGCAGGACCGCCGCCAGCGCAACCAGGCCGACGAGCGCCACGCGGACGAGATCCAGCTGCAGTACACCCTCCCTCTGCGCGGCCAGGGCTGTCAGGAAGGCGAGGATGCCGTAGGCACCGAGGGTCGCCCAGGCCGCGCCCATGATGCCGATCCGGGGGATCAGCATGAGGTTGAGCAGCAGGTTGGCGGCCGCGGCCGTGAGCGTCAGCACCGGCATGAGGCGGGTGCGGCGTCGAAGGTAGAGGCCACTCGCGAACATGAGAGCCGCGCCTTGAGCCGCGGACCCAAAGGCGACGACCGCCGTGACGTCCGCGGCCGGCGCCCACTCCACGGGCGCCATCAGTCGGACGAGGTCGGGCGCAATGATCGCCAACGCGGCAGCCGCGATGGCGAAGCCGGCCACAGCAACCGTGGTGCTCTCTCGCACGAAAGAGCCTCCGGCCGGTCCCTCTCCGATGCGATAGAAGACCGGGAGCCATGCGGCGTGAACGGAAATTGCCGCAAGGCCGACAACATAACCCAGCTGATAGCCAAGCGAATAGACGCCAATGGCTGCCAGCGCCTGGCTCGCGGCAAGTCCCAACAGGAGACCCAGGAGCCAGCGGTCGCTGACATTCAGCAGCCATCCGGAGACAGTTTGAGGCACCAGCGGGAGGCCGAACACGAGCGCCTCTCGCGCAAAACGAGCGTGCAGCCGCCAGGGTCGGAGCGACCACAGCAGTGCGGCCGCCGCCACACCCATGACCAATGCCCCGGCCAGCTGCCCACCCAGGCTTCCCACGGCTCCCGTCCCGGCAACGACCACCAGGAGCACCGTGGCCACCGCCACGGTGCCGAAGGCGGCGACGGCCAGCGCCAGGTATCGCCCCGCGCGGTCAGTCGCCCGCAGCCAGACGGACGGGAGATACTGGAGGCTGTTCGCGAACCCGATGCCAAGAGCCAGCATCCCGACAACCCGTGCGTCGTCGGGCAGCACCAGGACCACCAGCAGTCCCATGCCGACCAGGACGCCAGCGGCGACCAGCGTGACGGCGGCGATGCTGCCGTAGAGGTCACCTCGTTCACGACCACCGTGGTCGTAGTGCATGCGCAGGAGCGCAGCATCGAGGCCCAGGCGTGCCGTGATCGCGAGGAGCAACCCGACGGAACTCGCCAGGCTGACGACGCCGAAGTCGCCCCTGCTCAGAAAGTGGGTGTAGACCGGCAGCAGGAGAAACGTTCCTGCCCGCGGGACCAGGTTTGCCAGCGTGACCAGGACAGCGCTGCGCGCGAGCGTGCGGAGGCTCACAGCCTCATCGATTGGTCATGCACGCGCCGATTCTACGGGTCAGGCACGGCGACTGGCGCGTGCCGTTCGATCAGTGAGTAAATGCGCGGTGCAGGAAAGCGGCCATCTGCTCGCGGGTGACCACCGTCCGAGGGCAGAAGCCGACGGCCGAGCAGCCGCCGGTGATGTCCGCCGCCGCGAGGCGGTTGATGTCGACCTGGTGCGGACTGTTCTCGTCATCGGTGAAGTAGTCCCGGGTGGTGGACGGGAGCTCCAGGGCCCTGGCGAGGAAACTCGCCATCTGCTCTCGACTGACGGTGGCCCGGGGACAGAACAGGGCGACCGCGCAGCCCCGCGTGATGCCCGAGGCAGCCAGGCGGTTGATGTCGGCCTGGTGGTCGCTGGACGCGTCATCGTCGAAGAAATCCATGCTCGTCAGCGGAAGCTCAAGCGCTCTGCTCAGGAAACTCGCCATCTGCTCTCGGGTCACCGGATCCCGGGGGCAGAATCGATCGACCCCACATCCAGCGGTGATCCCGCTGTCCGCCAGCCAGGCGATGTCGTACTCGTAGGGCGAACCGACGCTGTCGATGTATCCCGATATGCCGGTCGTGAAAGTCCAGGACACCGGGGCGATCGCATTGCCCGCGCTGTCGGTGATGGCTGACGCGATCTCGACGGTGTAGCGATGCTCCGGCGCAAGCTTGGTGCTCACGGTGAGGTGCCCTTCGCGGCGCGACGAATCGTAGCTGGCGCTACCGGGCACGAGCGCTCGGGATGTGCTGTCGCGAAGGCGCAACGAGCTGCCGGAGACATTCTGCACTGGCTCATCGAAGCGCGTCACAACGTTTGGAAAGCGGCTCACATTGGTGGCGCCCGGTCCGGGTGTCCGTCCCACGACGGCAGGCGCGACGTTGTCGACAAAGGCGCTTGTCAGGGTGTATGGCGTCTTGCTGCCATTCGGCAGCCAATTGTGGACGCCAAGCGTAATCTTCTTCGGTCCGGCTGCCTGGTAGGAGACGCGCTCGACGGTTGCCGAGCTGTTCGGGTCATCGATGGTTTTCAGCAGGGCGCCATTGACCCACAGCTCGAGCACCGGATCGACCGAGAGCGCGCTCTTGATCGGCCGCGAGGTGTCGATCACCGGGGTGACGGCCAGGTCGATCCTTCCGGGCCGCGGCGCGCTCAGGGCGAAGTAATCGATGTCCCCGGCCGGATAGATGCTCGGCTTCGCGGTGCCGAACGAGAGCGCGCGACCAGTGGTCGACGAGTCGTTGCGCTCGAGGCTGTCACCGGTCTGCGCGGCCAGCCTGGCCGGACTGCCGCCGACCGCACGATAGGCGTTCACGCGGCCGTGACCATAGCGGTCGTCCCAGCCGGGGAAGCCCAGATCGTCGGTGGTGCTCAGGAGGCGACCGACGACCTGCGCGTTGGTGTACGCGGGGTACTTCGCCATGATGAGGGCGATGACGCCGGCTGTGTTGGGCGACGCGAACGAGGTACCGCTGATGGCGGTGTAATCACCCCATCCGTTGCACGCATTGCAGTTCGTGGTGGTGACCGCCGCTCCGGGCGCCGCGACGTCGACGGCCTTGCCGTAATTCGACCAGTTGGTGAACTCGTCATCGGCCTGGGTGGCGGAGACCGATACGACGTGGTCATAGCTGGCCGGATAGGAGGGTTGGTCGGTACGATAGTTGCCCGCGGCGGCAACCAGCACGCTCCCGGCGGCCCAGGCGCGATCGACCGCCGCCTTGACGGCCAGGCTGTATTCGAAGCCGCCAATGCTCATGTTGATGACCTTGGCGCCCTTGCTGACGGCATAGTCGATGCCCAGCGCGATGTCCGACGAGTACCCGTAGCCCTGCGCGTCCATGACCTTGACCGGCAGGATCTTGTCGGTCCAGCTGATGCCGGCCGATCCCCGTCCGTTGTTCGGGTTGGCGGCAATGATGCCGGAGACCCATGTCCCGTGGCCGTTGTCCTCGCTTGGGCTGCTGTCGTTGTTGACGAAGTCGTAGCCGCCGCTTGAGATCCTGCCGACGAGGTCGGGATGGTTGAACTGCACGCCGGTATCGAGCACGGCGATCAGCCGCGAGCCGCCCTTCGTCAGCGACCAGGCGTCGCGCACCCGCATTCGGTCCAGCGAGTACTGCTCCGAGCTGAGCAGGTCGTTCACCGCCACGGCGTCGACCTGCATGAGGTAGTCGGGCTCCACCCATGCGACGGCGGGATCGGCCGACAGCTGCTTCACCGCCTGCTCGACTGAGGACCGATTGGTCCGCACGACGCTCGGGCCATTCGCGCCGTGGACCGACTTGACATTGGCCATGCCGCGCGCGTGCTCGTTGGCCGCCGCGTTCTGCGGCTGCTTCCACTGGACGATCAGCCGGTCGGTGACGCGTGCGGGTCGGCCGTGCTCGACGTCCGGGGCCTTCGCCTCGGGGTGGTGGGCCGCCGCCACGGGAGGGGACGACGCAGGCGCGGCGTTGATGGGCGTCGCCGAGGCGGCAAGCAGGAAGAACGACAGAAGGATGGGGCGGGTTCGCGACACTACGCACGGCTCCGGGCTGTGGCGGGACCGGAACGCATGCCCGCGTTCGAGAGGCCGCCCACTGCCGTCGAAGGTACCCGCGACTCGTGGCTCGGCCAATTGGACCTTGGTCCCGTCGAACCTCCCCGTACCGATGGCCGGACCCACGTGAACCTATCCGGCGAGCAGCTGCAGCAGACGCGGGCCGACCTCGACCACAGCCCGACCGCGGTGCGAGATGGTGTCCTTGTCGCCCTCCGGCATCTCGGCCGTGACCACCCCCGACGGCAGGACGAAGATCGGGTCATAGCCGAAGCCGCCACTCCCCCTCGGCTCGGTCGCGACGCTGCCGTCCATCACGCCGTGGAACAGCTCGATGCGCGGCTCGTCGCCGGGAATGCCCAGTGCCAGCACGCAGACCATGCGCGCATGACGGTCGGTGGCGCCGTCGAGCCGCTCCAACAGGTAGGCGACCTTGTCGCGCACCTGTGGGCCGCCGAAGCGGCCGGTGCGCACGCCGGGGCCCCAGTCGAGTGCCGCCACCTCGAGGCCGGAGTCGTCGGCCAGGCTAAGCAGACCCGACGCGCGACAGTAGGCATCGGCCTTGGCGCTGGCATTCTGGGCATAGGTGTCGTACGCCTCGTCGACCTCGATGTCGAGACCGATATCCGCTGGGACGACGAGCGTGGCCGGGAGCTCCGCCAGCAGCCGCTTGAACTCTCGCTGCTTGCCGACGTTGGTCGTGGCGATGAGGAGGTCCCTCACTCGCCGGCGGGCGTTTCGATGGCGGCACGTTGGATCTCGAACAGTTGGCGGATGCCGGCGGCGGCCAGCTCGGCCATCTGGTCCATCTGCTCGCGGCTGAATGGCTCCTGCTCGGCGGTGCCCTGCACCTCGACGAAGCGGCCGTCGCCCATCATCACCACGTTGAAGTCGACCTCGGCGGTCGAGTCCTCGGCGTAGTTCAGGTCGAGCAGCAGACGTCCGGCGTGGATGCCGACGCTCACCGCGCCGACCTGGCCGGCGAGCAGATGGCTCATGCCGTACTTCTTCAGCGCCCGAGCGAGGGCCACGTAGGCGCCGGTGATCGACGCCGTGCGCGTCCCGCCGTCGGCCTGGATGACGTCGCAGTCGAGGGTGATGGTGCGCTCGCCGAGCTGGCCCATGTTGACGCAGGTGCGCAGCGATCGACCGATGAGGCGCTGGATCTCGTAGGTGCGCCCGCCCGGATGGCCCTTCGACGACTCGCGCTGGCTGCGCTCGGTGCCGGCCCGCGGCAGCATGCTGTACTCGGCGGTGACCCAGCCCTTGCCCTTGCCGCGCAGGAAGCCCGGCACGCGGTCCTCGATCGTGGCGGCGCAGATGACCCGCGTGTCGCCAACCCGGATGAGCGCGGAGCCCTCGGCGAATTTCAGGTAGTCGGGCACGATCTTCACCGGCCGCAACTGGTTGAGGGCGCGTCCATCGACCCTACGGATGGTCTGAACTGTGTTCGTTGTCATGTGGCTGCCGATTCTACCGGCCTGCCACATGCGCGTGTGCGATTGGCGCCGCTTCAGCGGCCGAACGCGCGATGCAGGAATCCAGCCATCTGCTCGCGGGTCACCGAGCCATCCGGACAGAAGCGCCCGGGCGCGCAGCCACCGGTCGCGCCGGCCTCGGCGAGGCGGTTGATCGCTCCCTCATGGACGCTGCCATCGTCGTCACTGAACCAGTCGCGAGTTGCGGCCGGCAGCTGAAGGGTGCGTGCCAGGAAGCTCGCCATCTGAGCGCGGGTCACCGGCGAGCCGGGGCAGAATCTGGCACCGGTGCAGCCAGCCGCGATGTGCGCCTCGGCGACGCGGTTGATGTCGCCTTCGTAGGAAGACCCGTCGTCGTCACCGAACCAGTCTCGGCTGGCGGTGGGGACTCCTGCCGCTCGCTTCAGAAAGCTGGCCATCTGCTCGCGGGTGACCGAGCTACGCGGGCAGTAGCGGTCGATGCGGCACCCGGCGGTGATGCCCGCGTCGACGAGCCACGAGATGTCGCTGCGGAAGGCCGATG
>JBBSCG010000010.1:0-48718 GCA_038250515.1 Candidatus Limnocylindria bacterium | reverse complement strand
CCCGACAGCGTGCCGGCCTGGTAGACCGGGCCTTCGGGCGCGATCAGCCGCATGATCTCGGCGCGTCCGCCGTAGGCCCCCACCGGCAGCCCGCCGCCGATGATCTTGCCGAGCACAGTGAGGTCGGGCGTGACGCCGTAGCGCTCCTGCGCGCCGCCGCGTGCCACGCGGAAGCCGGTGATCACCTCGTCGAAGATGAGCAGCGTGCCATGGCGGCTGGTCAGCTCGCGCAGACCCTCGAGGTAGCCGGGTGCGGGAGGCACGACGCCCATGTTGGCCGCAACCGGCTCCACGATCAGCGCCGCGACATCGTCATGGCGGAGCAGCTGCCAGGCCGACTCCATGTCGTTGTACGCAGCCACCAGCGTGTCGCGCGCCGCGCCCTCGGTCACGCCGGCCGAGGCGGGCAGTCCGCTGGCCCCTGAGCCCGCACGCACGAGGAGCGCGTCGGCGTGGCCGTGGTAGCCGCCGGCCATCTTCACGATCCGGTCGCGCCCGGTGAACGCCCGGGCGACACGCAGCGCGCTCATCGCCGCCTCGGTCCCGGAGCTGACGAAGCGCAGCCGCTCGATCGACGGCATGGCGGCCACGATCTCCATGGCCAGCGCCACTTCGCCGGGCGTCGGTGCGCCGAACGACGTGCCGGACGCCGCGGCAGCCGAAATGGCGCGCACGACCGATGGATGGGCGTGGCCGAGGATCATCGGTCCCCAGGAGCCGACGTAGTCGATCAATCGGGTGCCGTCGACGTCCCAGACGTAGGCGCCGCTTCCGCGCTCGATGACCCGTGGCGCACCGCCGACCGCGCCGAACGCGCGCGCCGGCGAGTTCACGCCGCCCGGAAAGAGCCGCGCCGCGCGTTGCCTGAGTTCCGCGGACTTCATCGGTCCGTCCCGGACAGCATCCCGAGGATGTCGCCCAATGGCCGGTGAGTGCCGACGATGATCGGCGTGTCGCGCACCGTGGCGCGGCGCGACTCGGAGGAGCGCAGCTCCCGGACGAGGTCGGAGAACGCGACGAGGTCATCGGTCTCGTAGGCGACGATGAAGTCCTGGTCGTCAAGCCCAAACGAATAGGCCAGTAGCTGGCGCACCTGGGGATAGTGATGTCCGATCTTCATGTGCCCGTTCATCACCTTCTGCCGCTCCTCGGCTGGCGCGAGGTACCACTCGGTCGACTTCGTGAACGGGTAGACGATCAGGTAGCGCGACCGCTCGCCGCTGAACAGCGACTGCTCCTGGCTGGTCGGCTTTTTCACGTACTGCGAGGGTCGCGTCATACCAAGCAGGCTGATGGCGGGAGTCATCCATTGACCGATGCCGGCGGACAGCAGCCGGGCGGCGGACGCCTCGAGCTCCTCGGGCGTGTCGGCCATGCGCCACAGCAGGATCTCGCCTTCGGCGCGCAGGCCGATGGTCGAGTAGGCGTGCTGGACGATGCGTTCGGTCGCCGGTCCGGCCGTCGCACAGAAGGCGTCCATGTCGGCTTCTCGCTCGTTGTCGGATCGGCGACGCCAGGCAGGGTCCAGGCGCAGCAGCCAGGCGTGGACGAAGCGTTCGTCGGTCATGCGTTTTCCTCGCGAAGCTCGTCGCGGAGCCAGCCGGCGGCCTCGGCCGCAAAGTAGGTGACGATCACGTCGGCACCCGCCCGCCCGATGGCGGTCAGGCTCTCGACCGCCGCGGCACGACGGTCGAGCCAGCCGTTCTGTGCGGCGGCCACGATCGAGGCGTACTCGCCGCTCACCTGGTAGGCGGCGATCGGAAGGTTCGTCCGTGCTCGGGCAGCCGCGACGAGGTCGAGGCCCGGCAGCGCCGGCTTGACCAAGATCATGTCGGCGCCCTCGGCGACGTCGGCGTCGATCTCGCGCAGCGCCTCGCGGCCGTTGGCCGGATCCATCTGGTAACTCTTGCGGCCACCACGCTGCGGCGCGGAATCTGCGGCCTCGCGGAATGGGCCGTAGAAGGCGGAGGCGTGCTTGGCGGCGTAGGCCAGAATCGCGATCTGTTCGTGGCCAGTGTCGTCGAGCGCCGCGCGGATGACCGCGACCTGCCCATCCATCATGGCGCTGGGCGCAACGATGTCGGCGCCGGCCTCGCCGAGCGAGACGGCCGTGCGTGCCAGAAGCGGAAGCGTCGCGTCGTTGTCGATCGAATCGCCGCGCAGCACGCCGCAGTGGCCGTGGCTGGTGTACTCGCACAGGCACACGTCGGCGATCAGCGTCAGGCCCGGGTCGGCGGCGCGCAACGTGCGCAGCGCCTGCTGCACGATGCCGTCATCGGTCCATGCGCCCGAGCCTTCCTCGTTCTTGCTCTGCGGCAGGCCGAACAGCAGGACGGCGCGTACGCCGGCCTTTCGCAGACGTCGGGCCTCGGCCGGGAGCTCGTCCGGGCTGAGCCGGAACTGGCCCGGCATGGCCCCGATCTCCTCGCGCACCTCGTGTCCGGGCCGCACGAAGAGCGGCTGGACGAGCATGTCCGGATGCAGGCGCGTCTCGCGCACGAGGCCGCGCAGCCCTGGCGTCCGCCGCAGTCGCCGCCCCCTCTGCGCCAGCCGTGCCTTTCCCGTCATCGTCATGCAATGGCCTCCGTGGCGAAATGGGCGGCAATGGCCCTTGTGAGGCCGATGCCGGTGTGGTCGGCGGCGACAACAGGCACCTCGAAGCCGCTGGCCTCCGCTTGTTCAGCCGTCACCGGACCGATGCACAGCGCGGCAATCCCTTTCGCGCGCTCCTGCTCGTCGGCATTGAGCAGGGCGAGCACGCCGCGCACAGCTGAGCCGCTGCTGAACACGATCCCGTCAACGCCGGCTGCGAGCGCCGCTTGCAGCGGTTCGCGCGAGTCGGGTGGCCCCTCGATGGTGCGATAGGCGATCGCCTCGGTGACGAGGGCCCCATGTCGAATAAGCGCCCCGTACAGCTGCGGCGTTGCGGCGTCGGCCCGGGCGAGCAGGATCCTGCATCCTTCGACGTCGCCCATACCGATCGGAACCGCCGCGCTCACGAAGTCGTCGGGAACGTGATCGACGCGGATGCCGGCGCCCACGAGGGCGGCCGCGGTCGCGGGGCCGACCGCCGCAACGCGAACGGTTGCCGGCAGGCGACCGACCAGCGGCGGGACGCCGTTGGAGCTGGTGACGATGACCCAGTCGAAGTCATCAATCCGCGCCAGCGCCGCGTCGAGCGAGCCGTCAGCCGGTGCCGCAATGCCGACCGTCGGCACGCAGAGGGGCTCGAAGCCGGCTTCGCGTAGCGTCGTCGCCAGCGCCTCACACTGCGACGCTGGCCGGGTCACCAGCAGGCGCTTCATGCCGCGGCCGCCTCCAGCCGCAGCGCCGCTTCGCGCACCACGGCCTCCGGATTATCCGCCGGTCCCTCGGCCTCGACCCGTTCGAAGCCGCCGTCGGATGCCTCGTAGGCCGCGCGCAGGCGGAGGCGTCCGTTTCGCACCTCCCCGAGCGTGCCGAGCGGCGCCAGGCAGCCGCCGCCGATTCTCGACAGCAACGCCCGCTCGGCCTCCACGGCGACACGCGTCGGTTGGTGGTCGATGGCCGACAGTCGCTCGCGCAGCGCCGTGTCGTCGGCGCGGATCTGGACGGCGAGCGCGGCCTGCGCCGGGGCGGGGAGCATCACCTCGAACGGCAGCAACGCAGCCTCGGGCACTTCAACACCCAGGCGCTGCAGACCGACCGCCGCGAGGAGGAGCCCATCGAACTCGCGGCGCTTAAGGCGGGCAAGCCGCGATTCGACGTTGCCGCGGATTGGAATCGCCACGAGATCCGGTCGTGCTGCGGCGAGCTGTGCCGCGCGCCGGGTGCTGCTGGTTGCGACCTGGCCGCCGAAGGGCAGATCGTCGAGCCCGCCACCGTCCGGCGTGAGCAGCGCGTCGCGCGGATCGCCGCGCTCCAGCACCGCACCAATCACGAGGCGCGGGTCGAGCGCCGTCGGCAGATCCTTGTACGAGTGCACCACGAGGTCCACCTTGCCGGCGAGCAGCCGCCGCTCGAGGTCGCTGGTGAACTGGCCGTCGGTGAGCTCCCAGCGGTCGCCCGGGCGTCGCTCGCTGAGTGCGTCGCCGCGCGTTCGGATGCGAACGACCTCCATCGTGTCCGCGAAGCCGGTGCCCATGAGTGCGCGGCTCACGATTTCGGTCTGCACCAGCGCCAGGCGGCTGCCGCGCGTGCCGAGTCGCAGCGTCGCGAGGGTTGTCATGCGCGATCCGTCCGCTGACGCAGCCGCATCGTCGGCTCGTGGAGCAGCTCATTGACCAGTGCGCCGGTCATGCGCTCGACCGCGGCGAGCTGGTCGTCGCGCAGATCGGCGCGGCGCCGCAGACGCTCGAGGTGCTGGCGGCGGACGTCGTTGGCGTGTCGGCGCAGTCGCGCGATCTCGTCGCCGCTGCTGCGTTCGGCCAGCCAGGCGACGAACCGATCCCGCTCGTCCAGCAGCTCGGAGCGCAGACGCCGCTCGATCGCCGGCGGCAGCGCGTTCGTCGCATCGCCAAGCCGGTCGAGATCGAGCAGTCGATCACCGAGCACCGGGCGCAGCGATGGCGCCACGCCCGACGGCGCGCACAGGTCGATCACGAGGCCAGGGCCGGTGAACGAGCTCAGCAGGGGACCGGCCGTGCGGGTTGCCAGTGCCACGACCGGCCATCCGTTTCCCTCGGCAAACGCTTCGTCGAGCAGCGCGGTGCTGTGCCCAGGACCGGGCAGCGAGTCCGCCAGCCGCTCGGCGCGCGCCGCTGTGCGCGAGGCAATCGTGCATTGCAGGCCGCTCGCTGCGAAACCCAGCGCGAGCTGCCGCGCCATCGTTCCGGTGCCGACCACGAGTGCCGTATCGCCGACGTGCGGACGCTGCATCACCCACTCGACGGCGCGCTCGGCCAGCGAGCGATCGCCACCCGGCAGCGCGGCGGATCGGACGCGCTTGCCGAAGCGGAGTGCCCGGCGCATCAGCTCGTTGAGGATCGGTCCGGTCTCGTGGCGCGCCAGCGCGGCGCTGTACGCGTCGCGGATCTGCCCGAGCAACTGCTCCTCGGCGACGACCGCCGAATCGAGGCCCGCCGTCACGGTCAGCACGCGTTGGACGGCATCGGTCCCGCGAAGGGTCGGCAGGCCAATGGCGTCCACCTCGGCGTCGGTGACTACGGCGACCAGCTCCGCCCGATGGCACGTGTGCAGCAGGACTCGCTCGGCGAGACCGTCCCGGACTGAGGCGAGGCGCGAAGCCAGGCGCTCGCGGTCATCGGTCGGCAGGTCGTGGAAGGTGCCGGCGAAGACGACCAGGCGTTCGAGCTCTGACGTGCGTGTGCCGTTGGGAGACCGATCCGTATCGGTCAGGTGCGGTTGTGGCAACGGTCATCCAGTGCTGACGAGGTCGGAAGTGGTGGCTCGCCAGCCTACGCACGTCGTCGGGCGCCGGTCAAACCTGAGTCATAGATTTGCGGCTTTGTGCAGAGGTTCGCGCGTATCGGTACGATCCACGCCATGCCTGAAGCGACCGAACCAACCTCGACACGGGTGATCCGCGCGCTCATGGGCAGACTCACCCCCGTGCTGCGAGCTGTGGTCGGTTCTCGCTTCCACGCACCGCTGAGCGGTACGTTCATGCTCCTGCGCTTCCGCGGCCGGAAGAGCGGCCGGGTCTTCACCACGCCGGTCGGCTATACCCGTGAGGACCAGCTGCTCACGGTTGTCACGTCACGGACGTATCGGTGGTGGCGGAACGTCGTCGAGCCTACGGCTGTGGCGCTCAGGCTCCGCGGCACCTGGCTGGAAGGAACGGGGCGTGTCGTCGAGCCGGTAGATCCCGCCTACCCCAATGCCGTGCAGCGCATCCTTCGTGTGCGCGGGCTGGCCATGGCGCAGCGCTTCGGGCTCGTGGACGCGGAGGGTGCTGTGTTGGCGGAGCCGCGTGACGGCGTGATTGCGTCGCCATTGATCGTCGAAGTGCGGCTCGAGAGCGCGGCTGATTCGCCCGGTGAATGAAATCGACAGATCCACGGGCGTTTTGGGATCAAACGCGTCAATCCTATGCACCGGGTGCATAAACAGCAGGAGAGCGTGACCCTCTGCTGCATCTGATTCGCGGGTGAATCAAAGGGGTGTTGGTGGAGATGAGGGGACTCGAACCCCTGACCCCCGCGATGCGAACGCGGTGCTCTCCCAACTGAGCTACATCCCCGGGCCGGGCGCGAGTATAGCAAAGGCTTGTCAGTAGAACGGATGTTCTATTAGACTCATTCCCATGCAGACCGCCGCCGTTCGCCCCCTCTCCGACATCCTCGAGGCGCTCCAGGCGAAGGGGTTGCGCAAGGGTGTCGGACCGATGCCGGAGCAGTCATCGGTGCCCGCCATCCCGACCGGGCAGCCACTGCTCGATGTCGCGCTGCGCACAGGCGGCTGGCCGCGCGGCTCGATGGCCCTGCTCGATGCGCCGCTCGGCAGCGGCGCCACCTCGCTGGCGCTTGGCACGCTGTCGGCGTGCCAAGCCAACGGCGGGTTGGTTGCCTGGCTCGACCTCGAGGGCAGCTTCGACCCGTCGACCGCGGCTCGTTCCGGTGTCAACCTGGAGTGGCTGCTGCTCGCCCGCCCGCGCGACCCCGCCGAGGCGGTTGAGCTGACCGCCTGGCTGGCACGCACCCGCCTGATTGATGCGTTGGTCCTGGACCTGGGCCTGGCGGTTGCGCCGTTTCGCGCGCTCGCGCGCCTGCCGGAGCTGCTGACCCGATTCGGCGGCGTGGTGCTGGCCCTGGCGCCGCATGCCCGCGAGGCGGTGGGAGGCGTCGCCGGGATCCGCGTCGCACTGAAGCGTCGCGCCTGGCTGGCGGTCGGCCGCGACCTGGTTGGGGAGCGCGTGCAGGCCACCGTCGCCCGTCATCGATGGGCCCTGGCCGGCGCCTCGGCCGAGCTCGACCTGTGGTTCAGCGACGGCCGTCGCATCGATCCGCTGGTGCCGTCGCTCGCCGCGCCGACGCCCGGGCTCGTGGCCCTCGAGGAGCGCCCCGCCCTTCATGTCCTCTCGGCCTGAGAAATGACGCGGCTGCTTGCCCTGGTCTGGCCCGACCTGCGCCTGCCCGATGCCGACACCACTCCCTTCGAGCCGATGCTCGACGCGCTCGACGACCTCTCCCCGAGGATCGAGGCGGTCGACGTGGGTGTGGCGCTGGTCGATATCACGGGCCTCGGAGCGCTCTTCGGTACCGAGCGTCGGATCGCGGCACGCGCCGTGGCGCTGGTGCGTGCAGTGGCACCACTCACCGTTCGCGCCGGCGTGGGCGATAACCGATGGCTTGCGGCACTCGCCGCCCGGCTGGTGCGGCCGTCGTCGGCAACGGCGCCGGCCGCCTTCCGCGCCCTCGATCGCGCCGAACTCGCCGAGCTGCCTCTCACCCTGCTGCCCGCCGACGCAGCGACCCGCCAGCGCTTCCGCCTGTTCGGCCTGACGACAATGGGCCAGCTTGCGGCACTCCCGTGCTCGGCGGTCGGTGCGCAGTTCGGCGCGATCGGTGTGCGGCTCCAGCAGCTTGCCCGCGGTAACGATCCGCGCCCGCTCGTACCGCGGCGGCGGCCGGAACGGCTGACCGCCCGACGCGATTTCGAGCCGCCGCTCGACAGCGTCGGTGCTGCCGGCCTGACGCTGCGCGCGCTTGCCACCGAGCTCATCGATCAGCTGCGTGATCGGCACCTGGCACCCAGCCGAGCGAGCCTCGAGCTGGGGCGCGAGGATGCGCCGCCGATGTGCATCGAGCTTGCCTTCCCGCAGCCGGCGCTCGAGCCGGATTGGATCGCGCGCCTCCTTCTCTCGCGCGTGGAGGCCGCCGCGCGCCAGTCTTTGTCAAATTCCGCTCACACCGGAGTTAGGCAGTCGACATGGTCGAATCAGGGACCGATGGTGGCGCAGAGCCTGGGCAAATCTATGACTCTAAGCAGTCGGAAGGCGCCCACAACCGTCGCGACTCCGCCTAACTCCGTCCACAGTGGAATTTGGCAAGAAGAGGCCGCCGAAGAGCCACGCATCGTTGGCATCGGTCTGACATTCGACCACCTGAGCAACCCCCAGAGTTGGCAGTTGGCGGCCTTCGAGCCGCAGGCCGGCCGCTGGGAGGAGCTGCGCTGGTCGCTCGAACGGGTGCAGGCACGCTTCGGCGACGGCCGCCTGTGGCGGGCGGTGCATGACCGGCCGAATGCGTCACGGCCCGAGCAGAGAGCGCGCCTCGTGGACATCGGTCCATGACGAGGCTGTACACCGACCACCCGCTGGTCCAGGTCGAGACCGATACCTCCGGCACGCCGCAACGGCTGCGCATGGACGGCGTAACCAGTGGCGAGGTGGGGATCTGCAACCGCTGGCGCATCGACGACGACTGGTGGCTCGCCCCGGTCGCGCGGGCGTACTTCAAGCTGGTGACGCGTGACGGGCTGCTGTGCACCATCTTTCTGGACGAGATCAACGGCACCTGGCACCTGGAGCGCATCTTCGACTGACCGATGCGCCGCGGCGTGGCACCGCTCGTGCACCGGCCAAGCGCATGACCGATTTTGATCGAGAACCAGGGGCCATCGACAATCCGAGCGGTCCCGGCGGACAGGATGTCGATCCGCGCACCCTTCCACCGGGCGACACGGCGGACGATGTAGGGGAATCGGGCGAGCCCGAGGCGTCTCAGCTGGACCTCCCCGGGCCGGACGACCCCGTCGCGTGGAACTACGTCGAAGAGGGCACCGAGGTTGTCGGACCGAACGGCGACAAGCTCGGCAAGGTGAAGCAGATGCTCGGGACCGATGAGGGCATCTTCCACGGCGTCGCGGTCGATCTGGATCGAGGGAGCGGCATCCGGACGGTGCCTTCGGCAGAGGTCACCCTGCTGACGCCCGCGAAGGTCGGGATCTCGCTCGACGCCGACGCGCGGCAGCGTGCTGACGAGTACCAGCCGTCGGGCTGATTCTCTTCGTCAACGCCCCTCAGAGAACTGCCTCTTGACATCCGTCGTGAAGTATTGTTGACTTACTCGGTCAACAATATCGGAAATAGGCGAACGCTTCATGCGCTGGGCTTCTCTCCTTGTGGTCCTCTTGCTCCCCGCCTGCGGATCCGCCGCCGGTGCGCGGGAGAGCGGCAGCCCGATCCCGCTGCGGCTCGGCTACTTTCCGAATGTAACGCACGCCACCGCGATCGTGGGGATCGAGAATGGCTTCTTCGCAAAGTCACTTGGAGGTGAAGTGCAGCTGAGCGCCCAGGCATTCAATGCCGGCCCGGAGGCGGTCGAGGCACTCTTCAACGGCGCGCTCGACGCCGCATTCCTCGGTCCGAACCCGGCGATCAATGCGTTCACGCGCTCGAACGGGCAGGCGATCCGGATCATCGCCGGTGCGACCTCCGGTGGCGCTGCGCTGGTCGTGCGCAAGGAAATCACGAAGCCCGCCGAGCTCGTCGGGAAGACCCTGGCCACTCCGCAGCTCGGCAACACGCAGGACGTGGCGCTCCGTGCCTGGCTGGTGGCCCAGGGCCTTAGATCCGACCTCGAGGGCGGCGGCGATGTGTCGGTCATGCCCCAGTCGAACGGACAGGCGCTCGAGGCGTTCATCGCGGGAACGATCGATGGCGCGTGGGTACCGGAGCCAGGGGCGACCCGTCTGGTCAAGGAGGGCACGGGATCGGTCCTCGTCGACGAGCGCGACCTGTGGCCGAACGGCCAGTTCGTGACCACGCATCTCATCGTGGCGACCACGTTCCTCAAGGCACATCCCGACGTGGTCAAGCGCCTGCTTCAGGGGCATGTCGAGGCGAATGCCTATGTCAACGACCACCCGGCGGAGGCGCAGGCCACCGTCGAGAAGGCCATCGCCGACATCGCGCACGCGAAGCTGCCTGAGGGCACGCTTGCCGCCGCTTGGGAGAACCTCACCTTTACGGTTGACCCGATCGCCTCGTCGCTCACCGTTTCAGCAGAGCATGCCGAGCAGCTGGGCCTCCTCCAGAACGCCAAGCTTGATGGGATCTACGACCTCACCCTGCTCAACGAGGTGCTGCGAGAGCATGGAGATCCCCAGGTTGCCACGCCATGACGGCGATGGCTGCACGTCCCTCGCTGACCGTGGTCGAACCGGTTGTCGCGAAACCGGCCATTGAGGTGCATGGCGTTCACAAGGCATACGGGCCGCGCGGGAGCCACGTTCTGGCCCTGTCGGGTATCAGCCTGACCGTCGAGCGGGGCACCTTCGCCTGTCTGGTGGGAGCGTCGGGGTGCGGGAAGAGCACGCTGCTCGGGCTGCTGGCCAAGCTCGAGAAGCCGCAGCTCGGTCGCGTCAAGGCTCGCGGGCGTGTCAGCCTTATTTTCCAGGAGGCTGCGCTCTTCCCGTGGCTGACCGCGGCACAGAACATCGAGCTTGCGCTTCGGCTGGCGGGAGTTCCATCGCGAGAGTGGTCGGATCGGTCCGCTGATCTCCTGCGCCTCGTCCATCTCGACGGATTCGGCGACCGTCGCCCGCACGAGCTCTCGGGGGGCATGCGGCAGCGGACCGCGCTGGCTCGTGCCCTGGCACAGGGTGCCGACATCTTGCTCATGGACGAGCCCTTTGGCGCGGTCGACGCGATGACCCGCGATCTGCTCCACGACGAGCTCGAGGCGATCTGGTCGGCCAGTGGAATGACGGTGCTGTTCGTCACCCATGACGTGCGCGAGGCAGTGCGGCTCGGCGACCGTGTGGTCATCCTGACGAGTCGCCCGGGACGTGTCGCCGAGGAGGTGCAGATCGACCTGCCACGTCCGCGGCCGATCGGTGATCCGGCGGTCGCCGAGCTGACGGAGCGGATCACCAACCGACTGCGTGAGGAGGTGATGCGCCATGCGGACGACTGAAATTGGACAGCAGATGCGGCGTGAACGAACCTTCGCCGGGCTCGACTCCCTCGAGCTGCCGATCAGCGAGCGCCCGACGTGGGCGAGACGGCTGTGGGGGTCGGCCTGGCCGCAGCTGGCCGCCATCGGGCTGGTGCTCGTCGCCTGGCAGCTGGTGGTGATCAGCGGCTGGCGGCCGGCCTGGGTTCTTCCCGGACCCCTCGCTGTGCTGCCGCGCTTGGTCGACGAGCTTCGGAACGACCTGCCGGCCGCGATCCTGACGACCCTGCGTCGCGCGACCTTGGGCTTCACGTTGGCGCTGGCGATCGGCTCATTCATCGGTTTGGCGATCGTGCGCTGGCGGCTGCTGCGAACCGCGGTTGGCTCACTGCTCACCGGTCTGCAGACCATGCCCTCCATCGCCTGGTTCCCCCTCGCGATCCTCCTTTTCGGGTTGTCGGAGGGCGCGATCATGTTCGTCATCGTGCTCGGCGCGGCGCCATCGGTTGCCAACGGACTGGTCCATGGCATCGACCACATTCCACGCATCCTGCTGCGCGCCGGCCGCGTCCTGGGAGCGCGCGGCATCGATCGCTATCGGTTTGTGGTGCTGCCCGCCGCATTGCCCTCGTTCGTGGGTGGCATGAAGCAGGCCTGGGCGTTCGCCTGGCGCAGCCTGATGGCCGGTGAGCTGCTGGTAATCATCGCGCAGCAGCCCTCGCTCGGCGTGACGTTGCAGCTCCAGCGCGAGCTGTCCGATGCCGAAGGCCTGCTTGCCACGATGATCGTCGTGCTGGCGATCGGGATCGTGATTGACCTGCTCGTCTTCGGGACGCTGGAGCGACGCATCCGCGAGCGGCGTGGGTTGATCGAGACGGCCGCCTAGGGCGTACGGCCCCGCTTCGGTGTGGTGCTGCGCTTTGCGCTGCCGGGTGCCTTGCCTGGGTCCCCCGGTTTCGGGATTCGGCGTCGAATGGCTCGCGGCAGCCGGCTACGGGCGGCACCGCGAATCCTCCCCATCGATGTCCATGCTTCTGGCGCCTCGGTCAGCTGACGCACATGCTTCGGCAGCTTGCCTCTGACGAGATCGTCGAGCGAGGTTTCGTCCAGAATCTCGCGCAGGCTTGCGCGGACGGCGATCCAGATCTCCTGCAGGTGTCGTGCGGCGCCGATGTACTCGACCAGCTCGGGACGGTCGCCGCGGACGTCAGACATCGGGCCGTCCACGGCGCGGACGATGTCGGCCAGGCTTATCTCGGCCGCCGGTCGCGCGAGCCGGAAGCCACCGTTGGCCCCGCGTTGGCTTTGCACAATGCCGGCATGCTTCAAGGACAGCAGAACGCTCTCGAGGAACTCGAGCGGAACCTCCTGGCGATCAGCGATGACGTCTCGCTTGACCAGAACGTCGCCGGCCGCGGCAAGTTCGGCCACCGCGCGGATCGCATAGTCGGCCCGAGCAGAGACGCGCATATCGTGATTGTGACACCCGGGCTGGTCGCAGGGGACAGTCCCGCCGTCCGGCGTTAGCATCGACGGCGTGAACGAAGACCGTGTCGACCGGCTCTGGCCCGATCCGGAGCCCGACCTTGCGCTCGACGACGCCTTTGCCGAGCTCGCTCTGCGCCAGCCGCCGCTCGACCGGCCGTATGTCGCCATCAACATGGTCACCAGCGTCGACGGTCGGGCCCAGGTCGCGGGGGGCGCCGAGGGCCTCGGGTCGCGGGTGGATCGACGGTTGATGCGCCTCATTCGCGCCGGTTTCGATGCCGTCGGCAACGGCTCGGGCACGGTTCGGGCGGCGGGTTTCTGGCCCCGAATCCCAGAGGATCTCAGCGCGCGTCGTGTGGCCCAAGGGCGCCCGCCGCAGCCCGCCAGCGTCGTGATCGCCGGCTCCACGCCCGTTTCGCTCGAGCAGTGGCACGGCGGCGACGAGCCCCGCATCCTGATCGTGGGCAGCGAGAACCCGCAGCGGTCCAGCGATGGAATCGACCTGCTGCGGTCACCCACGTTGGATCCCGATCCCAGATGGATCCTCCAGCGGCTCCACGAGCGAGACATTCGTACCTTCCTCCTCGAGGGAGGCCCGACCACGAACGCGGCCTTCCTGGCGGACGGCGTGCTCGACGAGATCTTCTGGACGCTCGGCGCGACGCTCCTCGCAACCGACGCGCTGCCCATGATCGCGCCGATTCCCGGCGGGTCGCCGTGGGCCGCCGAACCGCGTCGTGGAAGGCTCGTCAGCGTCCATCGCAACGGCGACGAGCTGTTCATGCGCTATCGGTTCAATGCCGGCGGTAGCATCGGTCCATGAACGATCACGACATCGGTCTGGGTAGGCTGGGTGTGTGGGGCCACCTCGACACGCTCTCGATCGAGGACGCCCGCGAGTACGCGCGCCGCGCCGACGAACTCGGCTACGGCACGCTGTGGGTGCCCGAGACGGTCGGTCGCGAGCCGTTCGTTCTGCTGGCGAGCATCGCAGAGGCGACGACGACCATGAAGCTCGGCACGAGCATCGCCAGCATCTGGGCGCGCGACGCGCTGACGACGCGCATGGCGGCCATGACGCTGCACGAGACCACCGCGGGTCGGTTCGTCTTGGGGCTGGGCGTCTCTCACCCGCACCTTGCCGAGAAGCTGCGCGGCCACCACTACGACAAGCCGCTGACCCGCATGCGCGAGTACGTGGCGGCGTATCGGTCAGCCGTCTATCGCGGACCGATGGCGCCCGAGGGTGCAGGGGAGCCGCCGGTACTGCTGGCCGCGCTGCGTGACCGCATGCTCGCTCTCTCCGCGACCGATGCCGATGGCGCCTTCCCGTATCTCGTCACTCCCGCGCGGGTAGCCGAGATGCGGGCGGTGCTGGACGGCGCCGTGGCGACCGCCGATGCGCCGCGCGCGACGTTGGCGGTCACGCTGCCGGTCGTCCTGTCATCGGCGCGGTACGAGGCCCATGCCAGTGCGCGGGCATACCTGGCGCCGTACCTGCGTACGCCGAACTACCAGGCCAGTTGGACGCTGCAGGGGTTCGACGCCATCGATTGGGAGAAGCCGGGCAGCGACCGGCTGGTCGACGCGATGGTTGGCTGGGGCTCCGTTGAGGACGTGCGCGACCGCATAGCGGAATTCGTCGCCGCCGGCGCGGAACATGTGGCGATCATTCCGTTGAACGCTGAAGGCCAGACGGAGCACCTGCCAACCCTCGAGGCGCTCGCCAGCTGACCGCCCATTCCTGACGCGAGATTGCGCCGCCGGCCCATGGAATAGAACGGATGTCCTATCATGCTCGGTCCGATGGGCATGCCGGACGACTCACCCGCTTACTGCGAGCTGCACGCGCACAGCAACTTCAGCTTTCTTGACGGTGGCAGCCACGTCGAGGACCTGGTCGCCCAGGCCGCGCTGCTCGAGCTGCCGGCGCTGGCGATCACCGACCATGCCGGCCTCTATGCCGCGGTGCGCCTCTCCAGGGCCTCCCGACAGACCGATACCGATGCGGCGCGTGCCGCCGGCCTGACACCAGTCCGTCCGATCATCGGCCTGGAGCTCTCGATCCCGCGTGACGAGGCGGAGCTGCGCGCGGCACGACGCGGCCGCAAGCTCAACGATCCGCTGCGTGGCGCGCGCGCGAGCCGCGGCTGGCCCGGCGAGTTCCATGCCGGCCCGATGCCCGGCGACCACCTCGTCCTGCTCGCGCGCGACAGCGACGGCTACACCGCCCTCTCGCGGCTCGTCAGCCGGGGCCATCTCGCCGGTGAGAAGCAGTTCCCGATCTTCGAGCGCTCGCTCGTCGAGGCCGCGCTCGATGAGGCACGCGGCCACCTGGTCGGCCTCTCCGGCTGTCGCAATGGCGAAGTGCCACGTCACCTGCTCGCCGGTGAGCGCGGCGAGGCGCTGGCCGTGGCGCAGCGTTGGGCGAGCCACTTCCCGGAGGGAAGCTTCGGGGTGGAGCTCAGCCACCATCTGCAGCCTGATGACGACTGGCTTGTGGCGCAGCTCGCCGAGCTGGCGCACGCGGCCGGGCTGCCGACCATCGTGACCAACGAGGTCCACTACGCGGAGCGCGATGGGCATCGGCTGCAGGACGTGCTGGTCTGCATCCGGCATGGCGCGACGCTCGAGGAGGCGCGCGAGCTGTTGCTGCCGAACGCCGAGTATCGGCTCAAGTCGGCCGCCGAGCTTGCCGTCATCGGCGCAGGACTGCCCGACGCTCGCGCACGGGCGGCGTGGGAGCAGGGAATGGCGCAGGCAGGCGCCATCGGTCAGGCATGCAGGCTCGACCTCGACTTCGAGCGCTATCGGTTTCCGGGATTCAGCGTCCCGGAGGGGGAGACCGCGCTCTCATATCTGTACCAGCTTGCACACAAGGGCTTACTGGTCCGTTACCGGCCCATTACCAAGCAGGCCGTGCAGCAGCTGACGCACGAGCTCGACATCATCGAGCGGACCCATCTGGCGGAGTTCTTCCTGATCGTCTGGGACCTGATGGAGTTCGCACGGCAGAACCGGATCATCGGTCAGGGAAGGGGGAGTGCCGGCGATTCGATCGTGGCCTACTGCCTGGGCATCACCAACGTGGATCCGATCGAGCACAAGCTCCTCTTCGAGCGCTTCATCAACGAGGCGCGCACCCTGCCGGACATCGATATCGACTTCGACGTCAACCGTCGCGAGGAGGTGATCCAGTACCTCTACACGAAGTACGGCGCCGATCACGCCGCCATGGTCTGCACGGTTGTCACCTATCGGGCGCGATCGGCGGTGCGCGAGGTGGCCAAGGTGCTCGGCTTTCCAGTCGAGAGCGTCGACAAGCTGGCCAAGGCGCTCGACACGCGCGACGCCTCCGACGTGGCACGCGATCTGGCGCTCGACGGCTCGTTCGCCTGGCTGTTCGACGAGCTGGGCGTGGATATGGCGGAGGCCGCGCTGCCGCCGGGTCGCGACGGTCGGGGACGGCCGGTTTCCGAGGGCGGCTGGTATCCGCCGAAGCGGGCGCGGGCGTTTGACCAGTCGGTGACCGCGGTGAGGTACGAGGCGACGCAGACGAAGCGGTATGCCGGTGGATCGGGTGAGGCGCTCGAGCTGCCACAGCCACGCGACACTGGCTCGCCGGGGCCCGCCAGCGAGCGGCGCAAGGTCATGCGGGTCGATCTGGAGAGCGGGATGCTCCCCGAGGAGTGGCGACGGCCTCGCGTGGTGCCCGTGGCTGCTGATGACGCCCTGCCCGGCGCGTCCGCCGGGCCTCCGAATTGTCACATTCCGCCCAGGATGGAGTTAGGTGAGGTCAGCGCTCGGTCGCGGCCAGAATCCACCGGTGGAACATCCGTAAATCTATACCTTGGAGCCGCCGGGAGCACGAATCGGGTTGCCAATTCAGGTTATAGCCTGCCTAACTCCGGCCACAGCGGAAATTGGCAGGAATTGACGCAGAAACGCGCACAAGCTCGCGCATCAGCCCGCGTGCAGAAGCCGGCACGAGCGCCCGTCCCGAATCGATGGCAGTGGCTCCTGCAGCTGTGCGCCGAGATCGACGCCTTTCCGCGTCACCTCGGGATCCACGTCGGCGGGATGTTGATCACGCGGACGCCGCTGATCGACCTCATCCCGATCGAGAAGGCCAGCATGCCGAACCGCGTCGTGACCCAGTTCGACAAGGAGGACGTCGAGCAGCTCGGGCTGGTGAAGATCGACCTGCTCAGCCTCCGCACGCTGGGCGTCGTCGCTGACGCGCTCGACAGGATCGAACGCGACACGGCCAAGCGACCGGACCTCGATTCACTCCCGCACGACGATCCGCAGGTCTTCGCCACCATCCGCGCCGCCGACACGGTCGGCATGTTCCAGATCGAGAGCCGCGCCCAGATGCAGGCGCTCCCCAAAGCACGCCCCGAGCGCTTCGAGGATCTCGTCGTCCAGGTTGCGATCATCCGTCCCGGCCCGATCCAGGGCAACGCCGTCCACCCGTACCTCCGCAGACGCGCCGGCACCGAAGAGGTCACCTACCTCCACGACGCGCTCCAGCCCATCTTGGAAGACACGCTCGGCGTGATCCTCTACCAGGAGCAGGTGATGCAGATCGCCATCGAGGTCTGCGGCTACTCCGCGCTGGAGGCCGATATCTTTCGCAAGGCGATGGGCTCGCATCGCAGCCATCGCGAGATGGAGAAGGAGCACGCCCGCTTCGTCGCCGGCGCGCAACGCACCGGGCTCAACGCGCACGATGCCGAGGAGCTCTTCCAGCGCTGCGGCGCCTTCGCCGAGTTTGGCTTCGCGCGTGCCCACGCCGCCGCGTTCGCCAAGATCACCTACGACACCGCCTGGCTCAAGTTCCACTACCCCACGCACTACTACGCCGGCATCCTCAACAACCAGCCGATGGGCTTCTACTCGCCGGCGGTCATCGTCAACGACGCCAAGCGTCACGGCATCGCCGTCCTGCCGGTCGACGTCAATCGCTCCACCTGGCAGCACGATACCGAACCGATGCCGGACGGTGGCTTCGCGCTGCGCCTGGGGCTCAGCCAGGTCAAGGGCATCGGCGAGGCCGAGCGTGAGCGGCTGGAAGCCGAGCACGAAAACGGTCCATATCGGTCAGTCAGGGATTTCGCCGCCCGCACGCAGTTGGGCGAACAGGTCGTCGAGCGCCTGATCTCGGTTGGTGCGTTCGACTGGACCGATGCGCCACGCCGCGAGCTCCTCTGGCAGTTGCGCAGCACCCTGGCGGATGCGGATCCGGGCCATCCCGCCCTCGGCCTGACCGATGATGCCCAGCGCGCGCTGGGCGCCTGCCTTCCTCCCATGACCGATGCCGAACGGGTCGCCGCCGACTACCGCGAGACCGGCGTCAGCCCGCACCTTCACGCGGTCCAGCTGTACCGCGAGCGCCTGGCGGCGAGTGGCGTCATCCCGGTTTCCGAGGCGGGACGGCGTCCGGATCGGTCTGTCATCCGTCTGGCGGGACTGGCGGTCAGCATCCAGCACCCGATGACGGCCAAGCACTTCGTCTTCATCGCGCTTGAGGATGAGAGCGGCATGATCAATGTCACGGTCCGGCCCGACGTCTACCAGCAGTATCGAGCTCTGCTGCATCGTCATCCGTTGCTGGTGATCGACGGCGTCCTGCAGGTCTCCGGTGAGGTGCTCAACGTCGTCGCGCGACGGCTGCGCTCGGTCGACGCGGTCGTCACCGAGACGACGCGCATGGACCTCGCGAAGCAGCAGCGCATGTTTCGCTGATCGCTCGGCGGGCCGTGACACGGCGTCTATGCTTGGCGCTGGCATCCTTTTCGCTTGATCGGACTGTTCATGACCACCGCAAGTCCACCCGCCGACTCCGTGTTGACCGACACCCGTTCGCCACGCCCGGTCGCGATGAAGGCTGTCGTGATCGTGCCGGCCTACAACGAGGAGGCCGGACTTGCTGCGGTCCTTCGTGAGTTGCGTTCCCTCCGCGACGAGGGCCTCGAGATCGTGGTCGTCGACGACGGATCGACCGACCGCACGGCGCTCGTCGGCGAGGCCGCCGGTTTCCGGGTGATCCGTCGCGCGCGCAAAGGCGGCAAGGGCGCCGCTATTCGCAGCGCGCTGGCACAGGTGCAGGCCGATAAGGTGATCACCATCGACGCCGACGGGACGTATCCGATCACCGCCATCGTGCCCATGCTGCGGCTGCTCGACGACTACGACATCGTGCTCGGGGCGCGCAACGTGGAGCGCGGCAACATCCCGTTCATGAATCGTCTCGGCAATACCGCGCTGCGGCTGGCGATCCGGGCCGTGTCGGGCTTTCGCGCGAGCGATCCGCTGACCGGCCTGTACGGCATCCGGCGCGAGCACCTCGACGCGATGGAGCTGCGCTCCGACGGCTTCGGCATCGAGGCCGAGATCGCGATCAAGAGCGCCCGGCTCGGCTTGCGTCATATCGACTATCCGATCGGTTACGCGGAGCGCATCGGCCGATCGAAGCTGAATCCCATTCGTGACGGAAGCGTGATCGCTCGGACGATCGTGGGGCTGGCGCTCGAGGGCAGCCTGACGCGGCTTTCGAAGCGCAGGCGACGGCGCTTCCGCCGGCATGCCTGACCCTCGGGCCGCGAGGAGCAGCTGAGCACGCGAGCGAACGCGTCCGATTCCCGCCTGCTGCTCAACGCCGCGCTCGTCGCGTTTGCCGCCGGCGGCCTGGGTGTGCTGGGACTGTCGCTCGTTTCCCTGGACCACCTGCTCCTCGGCCTGCGCTCGCCGGTGTCTCTGCGACTGCTGCTTGCGCCGCTCGGCGTGCTGTCCGCCGGCTTCGTCCTGTGGTGGCTTGCCGCGCGGCGACGTTCGGTCCCGCCCGAGTCGCTTGCTACACGGGCGGCGGCTGCGCTGGCCTCGATCTCGTTGGTGCTCGGCCTGGGACTGCCGCTGAGCCGGATGCTCGGCGCGTCGAGCGTGGCCGGCGCCACCGGGCCGGTGGAGACGTCTCTCGCCGTGGCCGGCATCGTCGGGATGGCGGCATCGCCGGTCGTGTTTCTCGGCCTGCGGCATCGCTCGTCGCTGGTGGACTGGTCACGCACCACCGTTCACGGTGCGTTCGCCACGCGTGGTGAGCTGCTGCTGCTCGGGCTGATCCTGGCATTGTTCGCGCTGTTGGTGATCCGGCTCATCGCGGTGGGCAGCATCCTCGGCTTCGACGAGTCGATCTACGCGCTCACCTCGCGCTGGTGGGTCGAGGGGACACCGAATACCGGCTGGGCGACGCATCGCTCACCGGGTATCTCGCTGCTCGGCATTGCGGCATTGCCCTTCGGCGCCTGGGAGGCGCCGTATCGGGCCATCGGGCTGCTTTTCGGATTGGGGGCCGTCATCGCCTGCTGGCGCCTGGCACGCCAGATCGGCGGACCGGCGGCCGGGCTCGTCGCGGCGCTGGCGGTTGCATCGGTGCCTGACTTTCAGCTCAACTCGGCCTCGTTCCTGACCGATGTGCCCTCGGCCGCACTGATCGTGCTGCTGATGCTGCTCGCGTGGCGGTCCTTCGAAAGCGCACGCGTCGGCGTCATGAGCCGCGACGTGCTCGGGCTGGCCGTCGCCGCCGCCGCCGCGTTCTACGTCCGCTACGGCGCCTCGGTGCCGATTGCTTTCGTCGCACTGGCCGTGCTGCTGGTTTGGTCCGGCGCCGTAGTGCGGTCCTGGCGGCTGGTTGTCGCCACCGCGCTGCTGCTCGTCGTGCTGCTCGTTCCGCACATGACCTTCGCCACCGTGACCGTCGGCTCACCCTGGTCGATCGCGCTCGGGGCGCGCAACCTCGCCGCTCCCGCGTATCCCGGGCAGGCGCTGCAGGTCTACCTCCGCGACTTCTTTTCGACGGTGGCAGGGCCGATCGCCGGCATCGTTGCCGTGAGCGGCGTGGCGGCCGCGGCCTGGCACGTCCTGCGCGTTCGGCGCGCGGATCGCCTGACACGGGCCTATGCATTCGTGCTTGTCCCGGCTCTCGGCGTGGGGATCCTGCTCGGGGTGGTGGCCCTGGCCCAGACGCGCTACGTGTACGTGCCGATCATGTTGCTGTCGGTGGCCGGCGGCATCGGCCTTGCCGAGGTATGGCAACGGTTACCCGCGTTGCTGCGGGCGGCGGGTGCCGTTCTCGGGATAAGCGCGGCGTCGGCGATCATTCTCGGCGCGGCCGTCGGCACGGTGGCGACGCAGGCGTCCCATGCTCTGACGCAGCGCGACGTGGTCGAGATCTCGCAGCGTATCCGGGCCGATGCGCTGTCGCGCAGCACGGACGGGCAAGCGCATTGCTCGGTGCTGACCTACGTCGTCCCCGATGTGACCTGGTATTCAGGATGCGCCGCCTATCACTTCGGCTACCCGGCGCAGCCGGGGCGTGAGACGCAGCTCACCATGGCGAATCGCTATTTGCTGCTGATGGAGGGCAGCACCGCCCGGCAGCCGCAGGGCGATATGCTGCAGGGCTACCTGCGCCTGGTCGACCCCGCGCCGATCATCGTCGTCCGCGACCTTGCCTCTGGGAACATCGCGGGACGGGTGTATCGCATCAGGACGCCAGCATCGGCTGGGTAGGGATGATGGACAACGGCGTATGGATTGAGCACCGGAGGTAGCCGCTCGGGGGGCCACGTGAGCAGGGTTCAAATGGCCGGCGGCGGGGTACCCAGCAGGCCCGGCAGGACGCTGCCGAAGAAGTAGCCGACGATTCCGGCAAACGCGCCGAGCAGCAGGATCTCGAGGCCGGAATGGAACCAGTTGCGCCGAGTCCAGCGTGACTTCACCACGCCGACGCCGAACAGCACCGCCGCGGTGGCCGCGAATGAGCTGTACGTCGCTCCGCCATGGACCGGCAGCAGGATGTAGGGCACCAGCGGCACGGCGGCGCCGACGCCGAACGCCACGCCCATGATCACCGCGCCCTGCAGCGGCGAGCCATGCCCCTCCTCGACGGCGAGGCCGAGCTCTTTCTCGACCATTGTCTTGAGCAGCACTTCGGGATGGCCGGACATGATGCGGGCAACGTGTCCGGCGTCTCGACCCGGCAGCCCGTCCTGCTCGAGCATGTAGGCGATCTCGGCCTCCGCCTCGCCGGGCCGCTCGGCCACCTCTTCGCGCTCGCCGGCGATCTGCGCCTCGAAGATCTCACGCTGGCTCTTGCTGCTCGTGTACTCGCCGGCCGCCATGCTGAAGATGCCGGCAAGGGCCGATGCGAGCCCGGCCACCAGGATCGGAAAGCGGTCTGGCGTGGCTCCGGCGACGGTGCTCACCACGGCAAGCGTGCTGACAAGTCCGTCCTGCGCGCCGAAGATGATTTCGCGGATTTCACCGAGCAGTCCCGCACGACGGCGCTCCTCGGCCAGGTGGGAGGCGACCCATGTGCGATCGAACTCGTGCGCCTCGAGATCCGCTCGAGACGCCTCGTCGCCCATCGGATCCGCAGTCTCAGGTCCCATCACCTGATGCTACCCCGAGCGGCCGCGTGTGACGTGGGAACCTCTCGGCGCGCGTCGCGTCTGGGGGTGCAAGAAGCAATCCGGGAGGATCATTCATGCACCGGACCGATGGGCGCTTCGCGTCGCGACGAGGTACGTTGACCGCGCTGCTCGCCCTGATCGTCGTTCTCATGCTTGCCGCCTGTGCGGGGGCCGCCAGCCAGGCACAGCCGTTTGGTGGCGAGGCGGCACCCGGTGGCGTCAGCCGCGATGCGGCGGCCCGCTCCGTCAGCGGCGACGCCGCTGCGCCCGCGCCCAAGGACGGTGCGGCGTCCGATCCATCCGCCGCACCGGACGCGGCCGAGGTTGATGCCGAGCGTCACATCATCAAGACCGGCGAGATCACGGTCCGTGTGCCGAACGTGGCGAATGCGCTCGCTCGCGTACGCGCCGTCGCACTGCAGCTCGGTGGCTACGTAGGCGGCTCGCAGGCGGGGACGCTCGAGGACTCGGCGACCCTCACCCTGCGCATACCCGCAGCGCGATTCGATGACGCGCTCGCGGGGCTGCACGAGCTCGACGGCAAAGTCGTCGTGGAGGCGACGCGCGAGGAGGACGTCACCTCGGCGATCGTCGATCTCGAGGCGCGCATCGAGAACCTCCAGGCGTCGGAGTCGCAGTACCGCAGCCTCTTGGGTCGCGCCACCAAGATCGACGATATCCTCAACGTGCAGTCGCGCCTGGACGAGGTGCGCGGGCAGATCGAGCAGCTCAAGGGACAGCTGAAGTCGGTCGGCGGCCAGGCCGACCTGGCCACGTTGACCGTGACCCTCACGCCCGACGCGCAGCCGGTGCAGAAGGCATCGGCCGGCTGGGATCCAGGAGCGACCGCATCACAGGCGCTTGCGGCACTCGTCGAGATCGGCCAGGGGCTGGGATCGATCGTGATCTGGTTCGCGATCGTGTGGCTGCCCGTGCTGCTCGTCCTGACGCTGATCATCCTGATTGCGCTGCGTGGCCTGCTCGAGCTGCGCCGTCGGCTGCCTGTTTCGGCGTCGAGCGACCCGGGAGTCGGGTCCTAGTCGGGTGAGGGGGTGGCGGCGGGCCCAGTACGCACGGCCCCGTCACTCCCGGTCAGTCCGCAATCCGTTACACTCGCGGCGGTCCTTTAAGCCCGGCACAGAGATGCCGGAAAGGAGCGAGGATGACGAAGACCGCCTCCACAGACGAATACCAGGCGCCAGCCGCGGATTTGCGGTCGGCGTCTTCTTCGTATTCGGCAGCTGTCGGCGACGACCCGCAGCCAGGCCTGCTGGCGCTTGAAGAGGGAAGCATCCATCGCGGGACCTTGCGAGGCGCGTGCGTTCCGGCTGCAGGCGATCTGATCTTCACCACGGCGTCGACCGGCTGGGGCGAGATCCTGACCGATCCCTCCTATGCCGGGCAGGTCGTGGTGCTCACCCACCCGATGGCGGGCAGCTACCGGATTGAAGCGTCGGAGCTCGAATCGGGCCAGGTTCACGCCCGCGGCCTCGTCGTGTCGCGGCTGGTGACTCCGCCCGACGGCCCGGGACGCACGCTCGAAGAGGTACTCGTCGAAGCGGGCGTTCCGGCGCTGGATGGCGTGGACACGCGTGCCCTGACCCTGGAATTGCGCCGGGGCGCGCGCCGGCGGGCGGTGATCCGCGCGGTGAGCACTTCGGCCACGCCCGAGCCCGAGGATCTGCAGGCGATTGCCGAAGCGCGGGCGGTCGCTGCCTGGGAATCGGTCGATCACGTCGCCGCCGTGGCGATCCGCGAGCCCCAGGTTCTGGCGCCACTCGGCGAGCGTCATGGGCGCGCGGTCCTGGTCGACTATGGCGTCAAGCGCTCGCTCCTGGCGGCGCTCACCAATCGGGGCCTGGAGGTCACCCTGCTGCCGCCCGACGCCGGCCCGGACGATATCGCCGCTCGCTCACCGGACCTCGTGATCCTCTCACCGGGACCCGGTGATCCGGCAGGCATGCACCGTCAGATCGCCACGGTGCGCATCCTGGCGCAGCGGGCATGCTCCGGAGGCACGCCGATCCTGGGGATCTGCCTGGGGCACCAGTTGCTGGCGTTGGCTGCCGGGGCACGCACGCAGCGGCTGGCGGTCGGGCATCACGGTGGTAACCACGCCGTGCTTGAGATCGGCACCGGGCGCGTGGACATCGGGGCGCACAACCACGAGGTCGCCGTGCTCGGCGACGGGGCGCTGGCGGCGGGCGGTTATGAGATCAGCCACCGCGACCTGAACGACGGAACGGTCGAGGGGCTGCGGCATGTCAGTGGCCGGATCGCATCGGTTCAGTTCCATCCGGAAGGGGCGCCGGGGCCGATCGATGCGGCACGCATCTTCGACCTGGCGGTGGAGCGCGCGCGTTCATGACGTCACCTCGCAAAGTGCTGGTCATCGGCTCCGGGCCGATCCTCATTGGTCAGGCGGCCGAGTTCGACTACGCCGGCGTTCAGGCCTGCCTCGCGCTGCGTGGCGAGGGGGTCGAGACCATCCTCGTCAACTCGAATCCGGCCACGGTGATGACCGACCCTGATGTTGGCGGAACGGTGCTTATCGGCCCGTTATCAGCGGCTTACTTGACGCGGGTCATCGAGGAGCACCGGCCGGACGCACTGCTGCCGACGCTCGGTGGGCAGACCGGCCTGAACCTGGCCGTTGCGCTCGATGATGCCGGCGTCCTGGACCGCTGGGGAGTGCGCGTCCTCGGCACGCCGCTCAGCGCGGTCCGCGCGGCGGAGGATCGCGGCGGCTTTCGCGACCTGGTGACCGGCATCGGCGAACCGGTTCCGGAGAGCGCAGTGGTGGAAAGCGTCGAGGACGGCATGCGCTTCGTGGCGGAGCTCGGGGCTGCGGTCGTCATTCGACCGGCATTCACGCTCGGTGGCGGCGGTGGGGGATTTGCGCACACGCCGGCCGAGGCTCGCGCGCGCATTGCGCATGGTCTCGTGGCCAGCCCCATCGGTCAGGTGCTGGTCGAGCGCAGCCTGCTGGGCTGGAAGGAGATCGAGTTCGAGGTGCTGCGCGACGCGGCGGACACCGCCATCGCTATCTGCGGCATGGAAAACTTCGATCCGATGGGCGTGCACACCGGTGACTCGATCGTCGTCGCGCCGATCCAGACGCTGCCGGATACGGTGGTCCAACGCTTGCGCCGCTGCGCGCTCAAGATCGTGCGCGCGCTGCGCCTCGAGGGAGGCTGCAACGTGCAGCTGGCGGTCAGTCCGGACGGCAGCGACTATCGGGTGATCGAGGTGAACCCGCGGGTGAGCCGCTCGAGCGCCCTTGCCAGCAAGGCGACCGGCTACCCGATCGCGCGGATCGCCGCGCTCATCGCGCTCGGACGCCGTCTGGACGAGATGCCGAACCCTGCAACGGGCAGCGGTTCGGCGGCCTTCGAGCCAGCCGTCGATTACGTCGTCGTCAAGCTGCCGCGCTGGCCGTTCGACAAGTTCCCCACCGCCGACCGCTCACTCGGCGTACAGATGAAGGCCACCGGCGAGGCGATGGCCATTGATCGCGAGTTCGGCTCGGCGCTGCTGAAGGCCATCCGCTCACTCGAGCCTCGCGGCCACGGATGGCTCTGGGAAGACCCGGCGTGGGGGCTGGCGTACGGCGCTCCCGCCGATCTCGTCGCCTTCCTCGAAGCGTCCGACACGCGTCTGTGGCGCATGGTCACCCTCCTGCGACATGACTGGACCGATGCCTCACGGTTGTCGACAGCCACCGGGATTGCTCCCTGGTTCACCGAGCGGCTGGCCGAGCTGATCGAGGCCGAGCGACGCGTCGTCGGTGCGCCGCTGATCGACGCCAAGCGGGTCGGTTTCGGCGACGCCGAGATCGCGCAGCTCTCCGGTGTCCCGACGGTTGCCGTGCGGCGCGCCCGCGTGCGAGCCGGCATCACGCCGATCTATCGCCGCGTGGACACCTGCGCCGGGGAGTTTCCGGCCGAGACGCCCTACTTCTACAGCTCATACGCCCGTCCGGAGGTGCCACCGCCCACCGATCGGCGCAGCGTGATCGTGGTCGGGTCCGGACCTATCCGCATCGGTCAGGGAATCGAGTTCGACTACTGCAGCGTGCGCGCTGCCTGGGCGATCCGCGAGATGGGCCTCGACGCGGTGGTCATCAACAACAACCCCGAGACGGTGTCGACCGATTACGACGCCTGCTCGCGGCTCTACTTTGAGCCGCTCGACACCGAGAGCGTGCTCGATGTGATCGACCACGAGCGCGCGTTGACGGGCGAACCGCCGATCGTGGTGCTGACCTTCGGTGGGCAGACGGCAATCGACCTGGCGAAGGACCTGGCGTATGCCGATGTCCCGATCGCCGGCCTGTCGGCCGAGGCGATCGAGATCACCGAGGACCGTGAGCGCTTCGCGCAGCTGCTCGATGAGCTCGGCCTGTCCGGACC
The DNA here is from genome assembly GCA_038250515.1 of Candidatus Limnocylindria bacterium. Taxonomy (GTDB): domain Bacteria; phylum Chloroflexota; class Limnocylindria; order QHBO01; family QHBO01; genus JAICUY01. The sequence goes on along the minus strand of JBBSCG010000010.1, from coordinate 22,507 downwards.
GCGCGGCAGTCTCGCGGCGGATGAGGCCGGGCTGCGGGCGGCGATCGCGACGCTCGGGCTGCCGGTCATCGTACGACCATCGTGGGTAATCGGCGGTCGGGGGATCGCCGTGCTGCGCAACGAGGCGGACCTTGCCGTGCTGCTCGACACCGACATCGGTTGGCCGCTGCGCGTCGACGAGCTGGTGGCCGGCACGGAGCTCGACGTCGACGCGATCAGCGATGGCGCCGACTGGTGCGTGCCGGGCATCCTGGAGCAGCTCGATCCGCCGGGCGTGCATTCGGGCGACAGCCTGGCGGTGCTGCCGCCCCAGAACCTCTCCCGCAATGTGCAGGAACGCGCCGCCGCGGCGGCCGGTCGGATCGCCACCGCGCTCGGACTGCGGGGCATCGTCAACGTGCAGATGATCGTGGCAGGCGACCGGATCGTGGTCATCGAAGCCAACCCGCGCGCCTCGCGGACGGTGCCGATCGTGGCCAAGGCAACCGGGCGCGATATCGTCGCTGCCGCGGTGCGTTGTGCGCTGGGTGCCTCGCTGGCCGACGTCGGCCTCGCAGCAGGTCTGCTGCCCGACGCCGGGCTGGTCGCCGTCAAGGCGCCGGTGAGCTCGCTCTGGCGGCTGCCGGGGGTCGATACCACGCCGGGGCCGGAGATGCGCTCCACGGGAGAGGTTCTCGGCCTGGCCACATCCTATGAGGCAGCCCTGTCAGCTGCCGAAGATGCCGTCGCGGCGCACGATCCACTGCGGCGCGAACCGGTGAAGGCATCAAGAGAGGGCCGTCGCGGTTCCAGTACGGAGGGTCCTGGAACCACAACGGCCCTCATGAAGACGCTTGATACGAACTCCCGCGACGAGGGTGAGGTCTCAAATGTCACCGCTGGCCCGAGCTTCCGTTGGTGACGACCGTCTCCCCAGGGTGTCGGCGGGGTATTTGGTCCGCGCGCGCGTCTACGTCGCCACCAGTCAGCAGATAGCGTGCCAGCTTTCGGCTGGCGGCTACCGCCGTCTTCGCGAGCCCGATGCGGGTCGTGGCTCCGCCATCCGCCGGCGCAGATATCCGCCGTAGAAGCCGGCGACGAGCCCGATGACGGCCTGCAGCACGCCGGTGATCACGTGGTACTGGGCGAACGCCCCGGCGTTGAACTTGTCGCCGGTGGCCGGAATCCGCGCCAGGCTGAGCAGCACAAAGACGACGAACAGCAGGTAGCCGAGGATCGCCGCCGCGAGCCCGTAGGCCCACGGCCGCTGCCAGCCGATCCACCCCGCGGCGATGAGCGCCACGAACGAAAGCATTGAGGCGACCACGCCGATGAGCTGCTCCGCGAAGACGAGGGTTCCGAGGTACGAAACCCCGAAGACGACGCCCATGGCGATCCACACCAGCGGGTTGCGGCTCAACAGGTAGAACGTCGAGACCACGCCGCGCAGCGGGCCGTCGTACATGAAGTTGGCCAGCGGATCGGTCTTGCCGCGCAGAGGCGGTGCGGGCGGGAAGAGGCGCTGCAGGAAGCTGCCCTGGGGCGTGGGCGTGGTGGTCGACGCCGCGTCGTTCGCGGGGTCGTCGTCGTCGGCTTCGAGACCCTGGGTGGCGGATCGGGCGCGACGACGCGCCTCCGCTCGCGACTCGGCCTCGCGTCGGGATCGGTTTGACATGCGCGGCGATTGTACGCGACGCGAACGATCGGCGTGCTCCGGCCGTCGGTAAGCGGACGGTAAGCGGACGGTAAGGGCCGCTGCGCCATGCTGTGACTCCTGCCGCCTCCAGCAGTGAGGTGTTGCCGTGGCCGTTCGTTCTTCTTTGTGCCCTACCGTTCGAGGCCTTCTCGTGGCGATCCTGGGGTCGCTGATTGCCCTGGCGGGCATCGGTCCGACGCGTGCGTTCTGGGATGACGCGGCCCTATCGACATTGAGCGCCGATGCCGCGGACGGGCATCTGCTGATCAGCGAAATACTCACCGGAGCTGCCAGCGCGTCCGACGAGTTCGTAGAGATCTTCAATCCGACCGCCGGCGCGCTACCGCTGGAAGGCTTGGAAGTCGTGTATGTCACCGCCAGCGGCGCGACCGTCACGCGGAAGGCAGCCTGGCCTGCGGGTGCGCCGGGCGTGCCGCCGGGTGGTCATACGCTGCTTGCCAACGAGGCCGGCATCTATGCCGCCGTGGCCGATGCGACGTACGCCGGCGGGCTGGCGGCGACCGGTGGAAGCGTCGCGCTGCGCATCCAGGGAGCCGGTGGCGCCATCGATGCCCTGGGCTGGGGAACCGCAGCGAGCGCCTGGGTCGAAACGGCGCCCGCAGCCGCGCCACCCGCCGGCTCGAGCCTCGAACGACTGCCGGGTGGCAGCGCCGGCTCCTGGCAGGACACCGACCGCAACGCGGTTGACCTCGTGATTCGCGACGTGCCGGATCCACAGAACAGCGGTTCGCCGCCCACTCCCAGCTCGACGGCCACGCCGACCGCCACGCCACAGCCGACGACCACCGCGACCCCGACATCGACAGCGACCACGAGCCCCACGCCGACGGCCACGCCGACGGCATCGTCAACGTCAAACCCCACGCCGACGCCCGCGCCAGTCATCTCGATCGCCGACGCCCGCATGCTGCCGGATGGCGCAACGGTGACCCTCAGCGGCGTGACGCTCAGCGATTCCGCGTTCACCGAGGGCGGTGGCTACCTTCTCGACGCGACGGGAGGCATCGCGGTGCTCCTCTCGGACGGGACGTTCAGCCGTGGGCGGGAGGTCAGGGTGACGGGTGCGCTCGACACCCGATACCAGCAGCGCACCGTGCGCGCCTCGCCGGCCGACGTTGCCGATGTCAGCGATGGAGCGGAGCCCGGTCCGCTGGCGGTCACGACCGGCGCCGTCGGGGAAGCCTTCGAGGCGATCCTGGTCAAGCTGCAAGGCGAGGTCGTATCGGCGGCGACCACGCTCTCCTCCGGGATCGCCTTCGACGTCGACGACGGCTCTGGCCCGGTGCGCGTCCTGGTTGGTAGTGCGACAGGAATTGACACGGCGACCTGGGAGCGCGGCACGACTCTGAGCGTTGTGGGCGTCGTCGGCCAGCGGGACGCCACCGCCACCGGCACGTCCGGATATCGAGTGCAGCCGCGCGACGCATCGGACATCGGCGTGACGACGCCGACTCCCAGCCCGACGCCGACGCCGATTCCAACTCTGACGCCGACGCCCATTCCGACTCCAACGCCCACGTCCACGCCGACGCCGACGCCGAGTGACGGTCTGCCGCCGCTCATCTCGATCGCCCAGGCACGAGCCGCTGCGACCGGGACCGAGCTGCGCGTCCGCGGCGTGGTGACGCTCGGAAGCGGCCTCGTCGATCCGACCAGCGCCATCGTCCAGGATGCCAGTGCGGGAATCCTGGTCCGTCTCGGTGATGACCTGGGAGTCCTGCACAGGGGTGAGCTGGTCGAACTGACCGGCAAGCGTTCGACGAAGAGCGGCATGCTGACCCTGCGCGTGACCGCACCGCCGAGACGCCTCGGCACCCAGGCCGATCCGACGGTCGTTCGAAAGGCTACGGGCCAGCTTGGTGAAGTTCTCGAGGCGCAACTCGTCGTCGTGCGCGGAGCTCTGACGGCGAATCCGCGCCGTTCGTCGGCCGGGAACGTGACGTTCGGTGTGGACGACGGCAGCGGTGAGATCCGGGTCGTGATCGCCGCCGAGACCCAGATCGACGCCGGCGGCCTTGTCGCCGGAGCGTGGATCGAGACGCGCGGTGTCCTCGGCCAGGAGACGACCGGTGCGCAGCCGTTGCGCGGCTATCGAATCTGGCCGCGCGATGCTTCGGACCTTCAGACCCTCGCCGCACCGGTCGCTGCCACGCCCGGCGGGCCGACCGAAGGATCCGGCACAGGAGACAACCGTGGTGGAGCATCGGGAGCAATCGAGCCGCGTAACGTGCGGCTCCAGCCGGTCAGCGGAGTTGGACGCGCTCCGGCCGGCAGGACGCCCACCGGGGAGCGGAGCCCGTCAGGCAAGTCGCCTGCATTCGCGAGCGGGCCACGTGCCTCCGCATCCGAATCGGCTGCGGGCTTGTCGGCACCAGCTGCGACCGTCGCGCACGACGAGTCGCGGAATCCGCTGGTCCCCCTGGGAATCTTGGCGCTTGCGCTGCTGTCGCTCACCGGTCTTGGGTTCGTGGCCTGGCAGGGCGGCACATTCGACCGCCTCATGGCGGTACTGCATCCCGAGCACGCATCGTCCGTTCCCGCCGACTTTGAGGCGCCGGCTGAGACCGTCGAGACGCTGCCGCGCCTGAGCGTCATCCGGCCGCCACAGGACTCGAGGTCGCCGTGAGCGTGAAATGGCGTGTCCCCACGCTCAGCGGCGCGTATACTCGCGACCCTTCCACGCTCGCACGAAGGAGATGAGGCCGCTTGACTCAGCCCGCCGCGGATCTGTCCCGCGCCGATGCGCCACGCAGCGGCGGTCGCGAGTACCACATCGCGCTCGAGCGAGGCGAGCTGGCCGAGTACGTCCTGTTGGTCGGCGATCCCGGACGGGTCGCGAAAGTGGCGCAGCGTTTCGATGTCGTCGAGCTCGAGCGCAGCAACCGCGAGATCACGACGGCCACCGGCACGTACCGCGATATGCGGGTCAGCGTCATGTCGACCGGGATGGGCACCGACAATATCGAGATCGTGCTGGCCGAGGTCATGGAGATCAGCGATGCGCCGACCCTGATCCGCGTCGGATCCTCGGGCGCACTTCAGCCGGATATCTCCCTGGGCGACCTGGTGATCTCCACCGGCGCGGTGCGGCTGGAGAACACGACCGCCTACTACGTGCGCGACGGATATCCGGCGATTGCCCACCGCGACGTGGTCTGGGCATTGCAGGCGGCATGTCGCGAGCTGGGCTTTGCGCATCACATCGGGCTGACCGCGACGGCGAGCGGCTTCTATGCTCCGCAGGGAAGGCAGATGCGCACGCTCCCGGTTCGCTATCCTGACCTCGCGGAGGAGCTGCGGCGCGAGGGCGTCGCGAACCTCGAAATGGAATCTTCGGCCCTGTTCATCCTTTCCGGGCTGGCAGGGCTCCGATCGGGAACGATCTGCGCGGTGTACGCGCAGCGCACCGACGGCACGTTCCTCGAAGGCGCGGCAAAGGAGGCCGCGGAGGCGCGCTGTATCGATGCCGGACTGGCCGGCATCCATCTGCTGTGGACAATCGATCAGACCGATTCCGGCGACGCTCACGCGCGCTGGTCGTCACTGATCGGAAGCCAGGGCGGGTGACAGCAACGGCAGGCCGGCATCAGAAGCCGGCAAAAGGAGGCAACTGACCGATGGCGACCGAGGCCTACTGCGTGAAGTGCAAGGCAAAGCGCGAGATGAAGAACGAGAACAAGATCACGATGAAGAACGGGAAGCCGGCGACTGAGGGCACCTGCCCCGTCTGCAGCACCAAGATGTTCAAGATCGGCGGGTAGCATCCGTCCGATTCGGTTCTCGTACCGGCCGCCCGATCGCGCCCTCGGCTCAACCGATGGCCATGGTCGGGCGGCCGTTTTCGTGTGGCGCCGCTAGAATGACGACGTGGAGGAGGCAGCCGGTCAGTCGGTCCTGGCGATCGACCTCGGCGGCACCCAGATCCGCGCCGCCTACATCAGCCCCGATCTGACCGTCTCGTGCCGGCACGCCGTGGCGACAGACGATAAGGAGGGCGTGGATGCCGTCGTCGGGCGAATCTGCGAGCTGGCCGTCCGGGTTCGCGAGGAGGCGGCGTCCGCGAAGCTGCCGGCAGCGGGGGGCATTGGCATCTCGTCGCCCGGACCCCTTGATCCCTGGCGTGGCATCGTCGTGGCACCACCGAATCTGCAGGGCTGGCGAGACATTCCGCTCACCACGCGGGTTCAGGCGGTCACCGGGCTGCCCACCTTTCTCGAGCGCGACACCAACGTCGCGGTCGTCACCGAATGGAACTTCGGAGCGGCGCGTGGCACGCGCGACGCGATCTACATCACCGTATCGACGGGCATCGGCGGCGGGATCCTGCTCGACGGCCGTCCGCTGATCGGACCGGACGGCACCGCCGGCGAAGTCGGCCATCTGACCGTTGACCTGGACGGGCCGCTGTGTGGCGACGGCCAGCGTGGACACGCGGAGGCAATCGGCTCGGGCACTGCCATTGCGCGTGAGGGCCGCGCGCTGCTCGAGAGTGGCGCTTCGGCCGAGTTCGCGCGCCTGGCAGCCGCGTCGGGCGATGTTGACGCCGAACTCGTGGCCAGCGCTGCGGATGCTGGCGATCCGGCGTCGCGCGCCATCCTGTCGCGCGCCTGGACGGCCATCGGGGCCATGTGCGCGGGGCTGGTGAACGTGCTCAATCCGGAAGTCATCGTCTTCGGTGGCAGCATCAGCGTTCACCGCCCGGAGATGCTCGATGCCGTGCGCGAGGAGATCGCGCACCGGGCCTTTCCGGTCCCGGCACGTCGCGTGCGACTCGAACTGGCGCAGCACTCCGACGACGTCTCGCTGCTCGGCTGGCTGCCGCTGTGGAATGAACGAATCGGCGACCCGGCCTTTCGCCGGGACGCTTCGCCCAAGCTGGAGGAATCCTGAGTGACGACGCGCATCGGCATCAACGGCTTCGGCCGCATCGGTCGACAGACTCTCAAGGCGATCCTGGAGCGCCACTCCGATGAGCTCGAAGTCGTGGGCATCAACGACCTGGCGCCGACCGCAACCAACGCGCACCTGTTCAAGTACGACTCGACCTACGGCCGGTTCTCCGGTGAAGTCAGCGCGGGAGACGACGAGATCGTGGTCGACGGGCACCATATCCATGCGTCCAGCGAGAAGGATCCCGCCGCCTTGCCATGGAAGCAGCTGGATGTCGAAATCGTCATCGAGTCGACCGGCATCTTCACCGATGCCACCAGGGCGCGGGCGCATCTCGACGCTGGAGCGCGCAAGGTCATCATCAGTGCGCCGGCGAAGAATGAGGATGTCACGATCGTGCTCGGCGTCAACGAGGACGGGTACGATCCCGCGAAGCATGACATCGTCAGCAACGCGTCGTGCACGACCAACGGCCTCGCCCTGCCGGCCAAAGTCATCTTCGACTCGTTCGGCATCGAGTACGGCCTGATGACCACGGTGCACAGCTATACCAACGACCAGAACGTGCTCGACGTGTTCCACAAGGACCTGCGGCGCGCAAGATCGGCCGGGCAGAACATCATTCCGACGACGACCGGTGCGGCCAAGGCACTGGCGCTGGTCATCCCGCAGCTCAAGGGTCGATTCGACGGCTTCTCGCTGCGCGTACCGACGCCGACGGTGAGCATCATCGATTTCGTGGCGCTGACCGAGAAGCCGGTCACGGCCGAAAGCGCCAACCAGGCATTGCGCGCGGCAGCGGAAGGACCGATGCACGGGCTGCTCGGCTACACCGAGGAGGAGCTGGTCAGCATGGACTTCAAGGGCGACGAGCGCAGCTCGATCATCGATGCGAAGTCGACCATGGTCACCGGTGACAAGCTGCTGAAGATCATCGCCTGGTACGACAACGAGTGGGGCTACAGCTGCCGGGTCGCCGACCTCGCAGCGTTCATGGCCGAGCGGCTGTAGGAACGTATGGACAAGCAGACCGTTCGCGATATCGACGTCCGGGGGAAGCGGGTCTTCCTGCGGGCCGACCTCAACGTTCCGCTGGACGATGGACGCGTCACCGACGACACGCGCATCCGCGCCAGTCTCCCGACCATCGTCTACCTGCTGGAGCGAGGCGCCACCGTCATCCTGGCCAGCCATCTCGGACGGCCGAAGGGCAAGATCAATGACGCGCTGCGTCTCAAGCCGGTCGCCGATCGGCTGGCGCAGCTCCTCGGACGGCCGGTGCGCATGACCGGGGACGCGCTCGGTCCGGGTGTCCAGGTGGCGGTCGACAAACTTCGTCCCGGGGACCTGCTGATGCTCGAGAACCTGCGCTTCCACGCCGAGGAGGAGGCAAACGGCGCCGACTTCGCCAAGGCGCTATCCGGTTTTGCCGACGTGTACGTGGATGACGCCTTCGGCTCGGCGCATCGGGCTCATGCCAGCACCGAGGGGATCACCCATTTCCTGCCGAGCGTGGCAGGCCTGCTGATGGAGCGTGAGGTTGATGCGCTGTCGCTCCTGCTCGAGCACCCGGCCAAGCCGTTCCACGCGATCATCGGCGGGGCGAAGGTGACCGGCAAGCTCGAGGTACTCGAGGCGCTGCTCGGTCGCTGCCAGGCGATCCTGGTCGGCGGCGGGATGGCGAACACGTTCCTGGCGGCAAAGGGGCTGGCGCTGGGCAAGAGCCTGGTCGAGGCCGAGCAGCTGGACAACGCCCGCCGCATGATGAGTGAGGCGCGGCGCAAGCGCGTGCGCTTCATGATCCCGACCGACGTGGTGGTGGCGCCGCAGATCCATCAGCGCGCGGCCCACGAGGTGGTATCGGTGAATGACGTTCCGAAGGACTGGATGGTGGTCGACATCGGTCCCAAGACGGTCGCCACATACACCGAGCATCTCGCCAAGGCCAGGACGGTCTTCTGGAACGGACCGATGGGCGTCTTCGAGATTCCGTCCTTCTCTGCAGGAACGACGGCCATCGCCCGATTCCTGGCGGATCAGACGGGCCACGGCATGATCACCGTGGTGGGAGGCGGTGACTCGGTCGCCGCCGTGGAGCAGCTCGGAGTGGCTGACCGCATGACCCACGTGTCGACCGGCGGGGGAGCCTCGCTGGAGTTCCTCGAGGGAAGGACGCTGCCGGGAGTCGCGGCTCTGCTGGACAGGGATGGGCAGGACCGATGAGCACGCTCATCGAGGACGTAATGGCGCGTGAGATCCTGGATTCACGCGGAAATCCGACGGTCGAAGTCGACCTCTTCCTGGAGGGTGGCGCGGTGGGCACGGCGATGGTGCCGTCGGGCGCATCGACCGGCGCGCACGAGGCAGTCGAGCTGCGCGACGGCGATGCCTCCCGCTACGGCGGCAAGGGCGTCCTGCAGGCAGTGCGCAATGTGAACGACGTGCTGCGCCCCGAGCTGCTCGGTACCGATGCGGTCGACCAGGTCAGCCTGGACCGATTACTGATCGATCTGGACGGCACGCCGAATAAGTCGTCACTCGGCGCCAACGCGCTGCTCGGTGTGTCGATCGCGGCCGCACATGCCGCCGCGGAGGCCGTCGAGCTGCCGCTCTTCCGGTACCTGGGCGGCGTCGGCGCGCGCGTCCTGCCGGTCCCGATGGTGAATATCCTCAACGGGGGCAAGCACGCCATCGACTCGATCGACTTCCAGGAGTTCATGATCGTGCCGCTCGGCGCCCCGACCTTCCGCGAAGGCCTGCGGTGGGCGGCCGAGACCTTTCACGCGCTTGGTGGGCTGCTTCACGAGCGCGGCTTCGCGACGACGGTTGGCGACGAGGGCGGCTATGCGCCCAGCCTCGGCAGTAACGAGGAGGCGATCGCGGCCGTTGTCGACGCGATCGTGCGGGCCGGCTATCAGCCGGGCGAGCAGGTCGCCATCGCGCTGGACCCCGCGGCATCGGAATTCCACGCCGACGGAGCGTATCGGCTCACGCGCGAGGGCCGTACGCTGAGCAGCGCCGAGATGGTGGACTTCTATGCTGACTGGGTCGAGCGCTACCCGATCGTGTCGATCGAGGACGGGTTGGCCGAAGACGACTGGGAGGGCTGGCGCGCGCTGACCGAACGGCTGGGTTCGCGAATCCAGGTGGTCGGTGACGACCTGTTCGTGACGAATACCGAGCGACTGGCACGCGGGATCGCCGAGGGTTCCGCGAACTCGATCCTCGTCAAGCTGAACCAGATTGGCACGCTGACCGAGACGATCGAGGCCGTCGAGCTGGCGCATCGCGCCGGATGGACGGCAATCATCAGCCACCGATCCGGCGAGACCGAGGACACGACCATTGCCGACCTGGCGGTCGCCCTGGGGACGGGTCAGATCAAAACGGGCTCGATGTCACGCGGCGAACGCACGGCCAAATACAACCGCCTGCTGCGCATCGAGGAAGAGCTGGGCGACGCCGCGGTCTACTCGGGACCGCGTGCCTTCGCCGTGAACCGCTAGCTGTCTGGGCTCTCGCCCTCGTCGGACTTGCGGCGCCGCCGAGCGGCTGCCGACTCGCGGCTGGCGCGCGTCACCGCGACCTTCGCCTTGCCGGCCGCCGTACGCGGACGATCCGCGGCCTTGCCGGCGGCCGCTTTTGATGCCTTGGCTGCCGCGACCTTCTTGCGCTGGGCCGTCTTGCTGGCGACGGTCCGCTTGCGTGCCGTTGTCGTTCCCGCCGCAGCGGCCTCGGCCGTCTCCTGCTCGTCGAGCAGGTGCGCCGCGTTGGCCTTCGCCATCAACCGGCTCTTCCGCCGCGCTGCGTTGTTCGGGTGAATGATGCCCTTCTCGGCAGCCTTGTCGAGGGCACTGATCGCGGCTGCAACGGCCAAAGGACCATCACCCTCCAGGCGGCCCAGAGCGATGCCGGCGGCGCGCTGCGTGAGCGTTCGCGCTTCGCTGCGAGTGCGCTGGTTGATGGCGTGCCGGCGAACGGCCTGGCGCACACGCTTCAATGCCTGGGGCGTGCGTGCGCCCTTCCAGGTTCGAGCCTTTCTTGCCACGTGGGATCCTCAGCGGGGGGATTGAGCATGAAAATCGCGCCCCAGCAGAGGCGCAGGCCTGAAAGTATAGCACCGCGGTCGGCGCCCGCCAGTCATTGCCTACTCGACAGATCAGCGCAGGCAGGCGATACTCCGTGGGTCGCACTGCGGTCGCCTGCTGCGCAGGTGCGACCACCAGTCCGAGCGGAACGTCCACATGGAGAGACTATCGGCAGTGCCCGCCGACATCATGCACCGCCTCACGTATCCGTCGGCACGCCGAACTCGAGCCTGAGCCGGTGACGACGACCACCCTGAGCACACCGCGCCTGATTCTCGGGACTGCCCCGCGGCGTCGAGCTGCCGTGATCGGATTTTTCGGGACGCTGTTTGTTGGCCTGGCGCTGCTGATCGGCGGTTCCGTCGCGATCGCCATGATGAGCACCGGCACGGTCATGCCACGCGTCAGTTTCGCCGGCGTTGACGTTGGCGGACTGGAGCGCGCGGCGGCCCACGATCGCCTCGCGGCTGAGCTGCCTTCCCTCAGCAGCGGCAGCGCCACGCTGCTGATCGACGGCGAGCCGGTGGCGGTGCCATATGAGCAGATCGGACGGGGCTACGAGCTGGATGCCATGCTCGACGCGGCGTTCTCGGTTGGCCGCGACGGAAATTACCTGGGCGACTCGGTCGTGCGCCTGCGGACCCTGGCGCGCCCCACCGCCTTGCCACTGATCGTGCACGCCTACGATCCCGCGGCGATCGATGCGGTGGCGGCAGACATCGCGCGCGGTTTCAGTCGAGAGCCGATAGCCGCCAGCATCGCCGCCGTGGACGGCAGGTTCATCGTCAGCGCCTCCAGGGACGGGGCGAGGATCGAGGCACAACAGATCCGCGACCTGCTGGCCGCCGCGGTGAACAGCGCCAATCCCGACGATGTGACCATTGAGCTGTCGACGCTTCCGGTCCCAGCATCGGTGACCACGGCCCAGGCCGAGTCGGTCGCCATCCAGGCACGCGCCATGGTCGATGAACCGTTAAGCCTCTCGGTGGCGGACGACGATCCGCTGAAGCTCAGCGCGAAGCAGCTCCTGACCGTCGTGCGCTTCGGCCCGACGGATGAGAGCGCATACGGCGTGCGCATCGACGACGCCACCGCGACCAAGCTGCTCCAGTCTGTGGCCGACAAGGTGGCACGGGCCCCGAAGGACGCGTCGTTCATCTTCGGCCTCAACGGCATCAGCGCCGTCGTGCCGGCGCTTGAAGGTCGGGCGCTAGATCTGGTCGCCTCGACGCAGGCGCTGCATTCAGCCCTCACTATCCGCGCCGCAGGGGGCGCGGCACCGGATGCGACGCTGGCGTTCAGCGTGGCGCAGCCGCCACTGACGACCGCGGTCGCCGAGGCCGCCCTGCCGAAGATGCGCCGAATCTCGAGTTGGACGACGTATTACGTGCCCGGCGTCAGCAACTACTGGGGCGCCAACATCAGCATCCCGGCTCGTGACATCGACGGCAAGGTGCTGGCACCCGGTGAGTGGTTCGACTTCTGGCAGGCGATCGGGCCGGTGAGCACCTCGCGCGGCTATGGACAGGGCGGAGCGATCATCGGCGGCAGGAGCGTCCCGACCGGTGCTATCGCCGGCGGGATCTGCTCGACCTCGACGACCATCTTCAACGCGGCGTTGCGCGCCGGCCTGCAGATGGGCGAACGGCGCAACCACTACTACTACATCGATCGCTATCCGCTCGGCCTGGATGCGACCGTGTTCCAGACGGACGGCTACACGCTGACGATGACGTTCCGCAACGACACGGCAGATCCGATCGTCATCCGCAGCTACACCGGCTCGGGTCTCGTTGAGTTCGACCTATGGGGCGTGCCCACCGGTCGGACGGTCTCATTCTCGAAGCCGATCGTCACCAATCCGCGCGCGGCCAAGGAGCTCACCGTCACAAGCAATGCCCTCGCGTCGGGGACGAGGCGGCGCGTTGAATACGCGCATAACGGTATGGATGTCAGCGTGACGCGTTTCGTCCACGACGCCAAGGGCGCGCTCATCCACCAGGACATCTACGTCTCCGCGTACAGCGCCGTGGACGGTGTCACCGAGGTCGGCCCGAAGCCCGCCGCCTCCAAGCTCCCCGCAGCTCCACCGAGCGCGTCGCCTTCGCCACGCGCCTAGACTCCGGCGCGTGATTCCCCAGGAGCGCATTCGCAACTTCAGCATCGTTGCGCACATCGATCACGGCAAGAGCACACTCGCCGACCGCCTTCTGGAAGCGACGCATACCATCGACCCTCGCCAGATGACGAGCCAGGTGCTTGACAGCATGGACCTGGAACGGGAGAAGGGGATCACCATCAAGGCGCGGGCCGTCCGGCTGCATTACGACGCCACCAACGGCGTGACCTACGCGCTCAATCTGATCGACACGCCCGGTCACGTCGATTTCACCTACGAGGTGAGCCGCTCACTCCAGGCCTGCGAGGGGGCGATCTTGGTGGTCGACGCCAGCCAGGGGATCGAGGCGCAGACGCTGGCGAACGTGCATCTCGCCATGCAGCAGAACCTGGTCATCATCCCGGTGATCAACAAGATCGACCTGCCCAGCGCCGATCCCGAGATGGTCATGGGCGAGCTCGAGGAGACCCTCGCCATCCCGCGCGAGGAGGTCATTCTGGCCAGCGCCAAGGATGGGACGGGCATCGAGGCGATTCTGGATGCGGTGGTTAGGCGCGTCCCGCCGCCTCTGGGTGATGGTGCGGCAACACTCCAGGCGCTCGTCTTCGATAGCCACTACGACGCCTACAAGGGTGTGGTCGCCTATGTCCGCGTCGCGAACGGAACGCTCTACGACCACGAGCGCATTCGCTTCATGGCGACCGATGCCGAGAGCGATATCCTTGAGCTGGGCTACTTCCGTCCGGGACCGATCGCGACCAAGCGCCTGACGGTGGGCGAGGTCGGCTATGTTGCGACGGGTCTCAAGAGCATCGCCGATGCCCGGGTCGGTGACACGCTGACCGCCGTGCAGCGCCCGGCGCCCCACCCGCTGCCGGGGTACAAGCAGGCGCTGCCGCTGGTTTTCGCTGGCATCTATCCCATGCGCGGTGATGATTACCCGCTTATGCGCGATGCGCTGGAACGGCTGCACCTGAACGACGCCAGCTTCGTCTACGAGCCCGAGTCGAGCGTGGCCCTTGGCTTTGGCTTCCGCTGCGGCTTCCTTGGCATGCTGCACATGGAGATCGTGCAGGAGAGGCTCGAGCGCGAGTTCGACCTCGATCTCATCGCCAGCGCGCCGAGCGTCGAGTACCGCGTGCGGGTCATGCACGCCGTGGACGAGGTCGTGATCGACAACCCGGCGCAGATGCCCAACTCCGGGGAGATCGAGCAGATCACCGAGCCATGGGTGAGCACCCAGATCATCACACCGAGCGACTACATCGGGCCGATCATGGAGCTCAGCACCGGCCGCCGCGGCGAGTTCAAGAACATGGAATACCTGGACCCGAACCGGGTCAACCTGCATTTCGAGCTGCCGCTGGCCGAGCTGATCGTCGACTTCTACGACCAGCTGAAGAGCCGATCATCGGGCTATGCCAGCCTCGATTACGCCTACATCGGCTATCGGCCGGGCGACCTGGTGAAGCTCGACGTGCTCGTGAACGGCGAGTCGGTCGACGCGCTGTCCCTGATCGTGCATCGGTCGCAGGCGTACCGGACGGGCAAGGTGCTGGTGGACAAGCTCAAGGAGCTGATCCCGCGCCAGATGTTCGAAGTGCCCATCCAGGCGGCAATCGGTTCCCATATCATCAGCCGCGAAACGATTCGGGCCATGCGCAAGAACGTGCTGTCGAAGTGCTACGGCGGCGACATCACCCGGAAACGGAAGCTCCTCGAGAAGCAGAAGGAGGGGAAGCAGCGGATGAAGCGCATCGGGTCCGTCGAGATTCCCCAGGAGGCGTTCCTCGCCGTGCTGCGCGTCAACGAGGCAGACTCGTGAGCTTCTTCGATTCGCTGAGCGTCGCGATCGCGCTTGGGCTCACGCTCTTCCTGGTCCTGCTGCGCTTCGACTCCGAGCGGATCATGCGCTCCGATTACTTCCGCTACCGGACGCCATGGCTCGGACCGGTGAGCTACTACGGGCTGGTGATCGCCTTCACCGTCGGTATCGCGGTGATCCTGCCGAAGGGCCGTGAACAGCTCTTTCTGACGGGCGGTGATCCTGACAGCGCGCTGCCGGTGATGCTTCTGTTCGCGATCGTGGCGCTCATCAACGCCGCGGCGCTGGCCTATCTGCGCTACGGCGCCATCCTGCCCTTGCCGTCACAGCTCCTGCCCGAGCGTGTGCTGGGTGCCGCCGCGAACGCGATCACCGAGGAGCTCCAGTTCCGCTCGATCGTGCTCGGCATGCTCCTCTTCGCCGGCCTGGGTACCGGAATCGCTCTCGTCGTGCAGGCTTTGGTCTACGGTCTCGCGCACCGTCGGCTGTGGCAGGAGCGTGACTGGTACTTCCTCGCCGGTTCGGTCATCCTCGGCTACGGCGCCGGCCTGGCGACGGTCACCACCGGCTCGGTGATTCCCGCCATCGTCGGCCACTTTGCGGTGACCATGTCCCTCTTCGCCTTTGCCGGAGCTCGCCTGCGCCAGCGACCGATCTGAACCGATGCAGTGGATGCCGGTACCGCTGTGGGTCGTTTGACGTTGCGCCGGCGGACCGAAGACCGATCGTGAACGACTCACACCATCTCTACGTTCACGTGCCGTTCTGCCGGCTGGTGTGCGCCTATTGCGACTTTGTGACCGTCGGCGGACGGGCGGCCGACATCCCCCGCTACGTCGCCGCGTTGCTCGCGGAGATCTCGATGCGTCCGGCGGACGGCGAGCTGACGACGATCTATTTCGGCGGTGGGACGCCGTCACTGCTGCCGGCATCGGCGGTCGAGCAAATTGTGGCGGCGGGGTCCGACCGATGGCGGCGCGCTCCGGACGAAGTTACCCTCGAGGCCAACCCGAGCAGCCGCGAGACGCCAGACTGGGCCGGCTTTCGCAGAGCAGGTGTGAATCGCATCTCGCTCGGCGTGCAGTCCCTCCGTGACCCCGAGCTGCAGGCGCTGGCGCGTGGCCACACCGCGCAGGAGGCCACGATGGCCTACGGGGCGGCGCGGGTGGCCGGCTTCGAGAACGTCAGCATCGATTTGATCTACGGCATTCCCGGCCAGTCGCTCGATGACTGGAGGGACGGCTTGGCGTCCGCCCTCGCGCTCGGGCCCGAGCACCTGTCGCTGTACGGCCTGCAGCTCGCCCTGGCGCCCGACGAATGGGCGGCGCCGCCACGGCCGGGTGCCATTCGTTGGCGGAGACGTGCGGCGACCCGCCAGGACGAGGATCTCGCCGCGACGCAGTACGAGCTGGCGCAGGAGCTCCTGGCCGAGGTCGGATTTCGCCACTACGAGCTCAGCTCCTGGGCGATGCCCGGCTTCGAATCGCGCCACAACGCCGCCTACTGGGCGCGGCGGCCGTATACCGGCATCGGCGCCGGTGCGCATTCGTTTGATGGCGCCACACGCTCATGGAACGACCGAAATCTGGATCGGTATCTGACGCTGGTCGAAGACGGGCAGCGGCCGGTCGCCGGTTCGGAAACGCTCGATGAGCCGACGCAGGCGTTCGAGGCCATCGCGCTCGGGCTGCGGCGTATCGAGGGGCTCACCCGCTCGGCGTTCAGCGCGGAGTTCGGGCAGGACCCGCTGGAGCGGTACGGCGAGGCCGTGAGGGATGCGAGTCGCATCGGTCTGATCGAGGTGGACGACCGCATGCTGCGCCTGACGCCGAAGGGACGTCTGCTGGCGAACGAGGCAATCATCGGGTTCGCGCCCACGGCTCGTTGACATCCCTCTGGCAGGCTGGCTACCATAGTCGGGAATCACTTGGCACTCTCCGGCTGAGAGTGCTAACGGCATTTCGAGGAGAACGATGTTCGGCGAGCGGACGACGCGAGGAGAGCGGATAGCGCGCCCGGTAGTGCAGCTTTCGGCACGCCAGCGCACGGTGCTGCGCGCCGTCGTTGAGGATTACGTCATTACCGCGCAGCCGGTCGGCTCGAAGATGCTCGTGCACCGATCCGCCCTTGACGTCTCGCCGGCGACGGTTCGCAGCGCGATGGCGGAGCTCGAGGCGCTCGGCCTGCTGAGCCATCCCCACACCTCGGCCGGTCGCGTCCCATCCGACCTGGGCTACCGGCTCTACGTCGAATCCCTGATGCGCGAATCAGCGCTCGACCGGGCCGATCAGCTCACGATTCGGCATCAATTCGCGCAGGTGCAGCTGACCACCAACGAGTGGCTGCGGCTGGCCGCCTCGATCCTGGCCACGACCACGCGTTCCGCCTCGGTCGTCACGCCCGCGCGCGCACGTCGGGCGAAATTCGGTCACGTGCAGCTGGTGGAGCTCGCTGACCGCAGCAAGCTGGCAGTGCTCGTCCTGGCGGACGGCAAGGTCGTGCAGCGCCGCCTTGATCCAGCGACGGTCGACCGAATCGATCGCGACACCAAGGTCGACCAAACCAAGCTTGACGAGGTCGCCGCGACCCTGAACGGGGAGATCGCCAATCTGTCCGCGCCGCAGGCTCGCCGCCGCATCGCTCGTATGCCGCTGCTGGCTGCCCACGTCGGCGAGCTGCTGGCACAGCTCCTCGAGGAGGCCGACGGCGTCGTGGTCGAGGATGTCTTCACCGATGGCATCGTGAACGTGCTGGAGCAGCCCGAATTCGCCGAGAGCGCCAAGCTGCGCAGCATCCTGGAGGTGCTGCGTCGCAGCGATTTCCTGGAGCAGCTCCTGCCGGTGCTGGGCCGACGCGGCGGGGTCCACGTGATCATCGGCCACGAGAATACGAATGACGCGATGCACGACGTCAGCCTGGTCTTCGCGCCGTACGGCGCGCCCGGCCGGGCACTCGGTTTGCTGGGTGTGTTGGGACCGACCCGGATGGGGTACCCGCGCGCCATCCCCACGGTCCGATACCTGGCGACCCTCATGAACGAGCTCATCAACAGCCAGTACGGCGAGACACATGACTGACCGAAAGACCGATGGCGACGCGCGTCCGAAGACGCGCGGCGAGGAACGCGCTGACTCAGTGCGCACACCGAGTCGCACCGAGCTGATGGAGCGGCTCGACGAGGCGCTGCGCGAGCTGGACACGCTCCGAAACCAATCCGACGAGCATCTCCGCAACTGGCAGCGCAGCGCCGCCGACTTCTCGAATTACAAGCGGCGCAATGAGGACGAGCGGGCCAACGTGGCGCAGTTCTCGACCGCGTTGCTCATCGGCCGGCTGCTCGGCGTGCTGGACGATTTCGACCGCGCCCTGGGGAACGTCCCCGATGATGCCCACGAGTCATGGCTCGAGGGCGTTCGCCTGGTGGAACGCAAGCTGCGTGGCGTTCTGGAGAGCGAGGGCGTGACAGCCATCGACGCAGTCGGCAAGCCGTTCGATCCGAACGTGGCCGAAGCGGTCGTCCACGAGGAGACGACCGACCATCCAGACAACGAAGTCATCGGCGAGCTCCAGCGGGGCTATCGGCTCCATGACCGGGTGATCCGGCCGGCGCTCGTCCGAGTCGCGAACAACCCGAAGGAGCACTGAGCGCATGGGCAAGATCATCGGTATCGACCTGGGCACGACCAACTCGGTCGTAGCGGTCATGGAGGCTGGCGAGCCCCAGGTCATTACCAACGCAGAGGGTGGCCGCATTACGCCGTCGGTCGTCGCATTCGCCAAGAGCGGTGAGCGACTGGTCGGCCAGGTGGCCAAGCGGCAGGCGATCACCAATCCCGAGAACACCATCTTCAGCATCAAGCGCTTCATGGGACGTCGCTGGGACGATCCGGAGGTGCAGCGCAGCAAGGGCCTGGTGCCGTACGAGGTCGTCAAGGACCCGAAGTCCGACGGCATCGTCGTCCAGCTTGCCAACGGCAAGCACTTCACGCCGCCTGAGATCAGCGCCATGATCCTGCAGAAGCTGAAGGGCGACGCGGAGGCGTATCTCGGCGAGAAGGTCACCGAGGCGGTGATCACCGTCCCGGCCTACTTCGACGACACGCAGCGCCAGGCGACCAAGGACGCCGGGCGCATTGCCGGGCTTGATGTCAAGCGCATCGTCAACGAGCCGACCGCATCGGCCCTGGCGTACGGGCTTGACAAGCAGAAAGAAGAGAAGATCTCGGTCTACGACCTGGGCGGCGGCACCTTCGACATCTCGATCCTGGAGCTGTCCGAGGGTGTCTTCGAGGTCCGTTCCACGAATGGCGACACGCATCTCGGCGGCGACGACTTCGATCAGCGGATCATCGAGTGGCTGAACGACGAGTTTCGCAAGGAGCAGGGGATCGATCTATCGAAGGATCGCATCGCGCTGCAGCGCCTCAAGGAGGCGGCCGAGAAGGCCAAGATCGAGCTTTCCTCGACGGCGACCAGCGAGATCAACCTGCCCTTCCTGAGCGCCGATCAGACCGGTCCCAAGCACCTCGTCATCACGCTGTCGCGGGCCAAGCTCGAGGACCTCGTGGCGGACCTGATCAAGCAGACCGCCGGACCGGTCAAGAAGGCGCTGGCCGATGCCACCATGCAGCCATCGGAGATCGACGAGGTGATCCTGGTCGGCGGCATGACCCGCATGCCGGCCGTCCTCGAGGCGGTCAAGGGCATGTTCAACGGCAAGGAGCCGCACAAGGGCGTCAACCCCGATGAGGTCGTGGCCGTGGGCGCCGCCATCCAGGCCGGCGTGCTGGGTGGCGAGGTCAAAGACGTGCTCCTGCTCGACGTCACCCCGCTGTCGCTGGGGATCGAGACATTGGGCGGCGTGGCGACCAAGATGATCAACCGGAACACGACCATCCCGACGTCGCACACCCAGACCTTCAGCACCGCGGCTGACAACCAGCCGTCGGTCGACATCGTGGTGCTCCAGGGCGAGCGCGAGATGGCCACCGACAACAAGAAGCTGGCGACCTTCCGGCTGGATGGCATTCCGGCCGCTCCGCGCGGGGTGCCGCAGATCGAGGTCACCTTCGACATCGATGCCAACGGCATTCTGAACGTGGGGGCCAAGGACAAGGCCACCAACAAGGAGCAGAAGGTGACCATCACGGCCTCGTCGATGCTCGCCAAGGAGGACGTCGACCAGATGGTGCGCGACGCCGCCGAGCATGCCGAGGAGGATCGACGCCGCCGTGCGGAGGTCGAGTCCCGCAACGAGGCCGACGCGCTCACCTTCCAGGCGGAGCGGCTGCTGAAGGACCTCGCCGAGAAGGTATCCGAGGAAGATCGCTCCGAGATCCAGGCGCGCATCGACGCGGTCCGCGAAGCCCTCAAGGGAACCGATGCGGGCGTGATCGACTCGACCAAGCAGCAGCTCTCCGAGGTGCTGCAGCGGGTCGGTGCCCAGGCATACGCCGAAGCGCCTGGTGAGGCGCCCGGTGGCAACGGCGCCGGTCCGGAGGAGGATGCTGAGGCCGGGGCGGACAGCGGGGAAGAGGAAACGATCGAGGGCGAGTACAAAGAGGTCTGATCCCTTCGGGTACCGGGATGGCCCGTTCGATCGTCTGCTTGGCTGGCTTCGCAACAGCCTGCGGACGGGATCCCGGCTTCCTCACCGCTCCTCGTGTATGGCGTCCTTGCCGCGTCGTTCGGCCCTACTCGGTGTAAACCGTGACCTTTCTCGCGAGCGCGGTCTTGGTTCAACCCGCCAGTCGGTAGGGGCACAGCGCTACCCTGAGCTGATGACACCATTCTGGAGCCGGCTACTGGCGGCGCCCGTCGATATAGCGCCCGGTTGGATGTGGCGGCCGGCCAATCTTCGTTTCGATGGACGGTACCGCGTTCACTTTTGCCATGACGGTCAGGGTCATCGCGCGCGAGACTTGCGTCCGTGATGGCGAACCTGCCCCTTTCGCCACGGTAGCGCTGCGCGAGGGTCAGACGCCAATCACGACGGGCTTAGGCGAGATGTCGAACAGCGAAGCGGTCACGGCGGTCTGGGCGTGAGCGTGAAACCACCATCCGAGTGGCCTGAAGGCGGCCTCGCGCTTGTCCAAGCCGACTCTTGTTGGCAGATGGCGGCGCGCTTCGGCGACACGAGGAAGCGCCGACGTGGCCTGCGCGAACTCAGACGGTTTGCGGCTCGGTGCAGTTCGGGCAGCGTCGCGCCGAGTACGGAATCTCCGTGGCGCACTCGGTGCATGTCTTTGTCGTCGGGGTCTGAGCCGCCCCGCGCTGGCGGCGCGCCTCGAGGGCGTTCATCGGCTTGATGACGAACAGGAAAATCGCCAGGGCGATCAGCACGAAGGCGATCAGCGCGTTGAGGAAGAGCCCGTAGCGGATCTGCGCATCTCCCACGGTGATTGCGGCATTGGCGAAATCGGGAACGCCGATCAGGCCCAGCAGGGGCGTCAGGATATCGGTGACAAATGACGTGATCACAGCCCCGAAGGCGGCACCGATGACGACCGCTACGGCCAGGTCGATCACGTTGCCGCGCATGATGAACTCGCGGAACTCTTTGACCACGTAGGCACCTCCATTGGCGAGTGGGCGGCAGCGGCGAAGTATAGGCTTGGTCGGATAGCGAGCTGGCAGGCTGTTTGCATCGGAGGAATGCATGCGTGGAGATCGCGTCGAGGTCGTGGTGGACAGCGGACAGGGTGGTGTGCGCACCTTCGAGATCAGCGCCACCCGCAACGGTCGGCGCGTCGAAGTGACCACAGCCCGTGGCGTCGTGGAGGTCAGCGAGGTCACGCGTGGCGGGACGCCGGTGCGCACCGGCCGCTTCATGACCAGCCGCGTGATCGCCTTGGTCGAGCATCCCGCCATGGAGAGCTCAGAAACGAAGGTCGAGGTCCAGACGCGCCGGCGGATGGGAGCGACCGCCGGCTGATCGGGCGACGAGCGCATCGGTAGACTCGGGGGCGCATGCGACTCGCGACCTGGAACGTCAACTCACTGAAAGCGCGCCTCGAACGGGTGCTGGCGTGGACCGATCGGTATCGGCCCGATGTGCTGTGCCTGCAGGAGACCAAGCTGTCGGATGCTGCGGTGCCAGCGCTGGCGTTCAGCGAGCGCGGCTACGAGATCGCGCATCACGGCGCCGGGCGCTGGAACGGCGTCGCCATCGTGTCACGCATCGGCCTGGACGAGGTCGTGGCAGGCCTTCCCGCCGCCGACGGCTGGAGCGATGACGGCGGGCGCTTTCTGGCCGCCACCTGTGGCGGCCTTCGCGTGGCCAGCATCTACGTCCCCAACGGCCGCGTGGTCGACTCCGAGTTCTACGTCGCCAAGCTCGAGTGGCTGGAGCGACTCGCCGGCTGGCTCGACGACAACGATCCGTCCACCGAGCTCGCGATCTGCGGCGACTACAACGTGGCGCCCAAGGATATCGACGTGTGGGATCCGGCGGCGGTCCACGGCGCGACCCACGTCTCACCGCAGGAACGCGCAGCGGTCGCGCGGCTGCGCGCATGGGGAATGATTGACGTGGTGCGGCGCTTTCACCCCGAGCCGGGCTTCTTCAGCTGGTGGGATTACCGCGCCGGCAATTTCCACAAGAACCTGGGGATGCGCATCGATCACGTGTACGTCTCGGAGGCGCTTGCGAAGCGCGCAGTCGGGGCGGAGCGGGATCGCGAGGCGCGCAAGCCGTCGACGTATCCGGGGATTCCGTCGGATCACGCGCCGATCTATGTCGACTTCGACTAGAGGCGGCGCAGCGCGCCGGCGATCTGTCGGCCGGGATTGGTGCGCGGCCACGTGACGCCTTGCGCGCCGACGAAGCGGCGGTAATCCTCGATCGAGTCGCGCACTGCGGGAAGGAAATGCGGCGTCGCCATCGGGCT
>JBBSCG010000009.1:0-50543 GCA_038250515.1 Candidatus Limnocylindria bacterium | reverse complement strand
GGTCGCTAGACTTTGCGATTCACGAACCAACGCGAACCAGGAGATCAGCGCGTGCCCGCCGACCCGAATCTCGACCCGAACGACGCCGTCAATCAGCTCGCTTACCGATTCTGGGAGGGCGTGCTCGAGCGCAGCCCGCTCGAAGCCACGCTGCTCGGTGACGATCGGTATGACGACCGACTGCCGGATATCGGGCCGGAGGGCCGGGCGGCCGAGGCGGCGGCCTACCGCGAGGTGCTCGACGAGCTCGAAAACGTTGACGCGGCGGCTCTCGCCACCGAGCAGGTCATCACCGCCGACATGCTACGAATCGTGGCCCGCAACAATCTCGAGGCGCTCGATCGCAGGCAGTATCAACTGGCGGTCGACCACATCTCCGGCGTCCAGACCCTGCCGCCGCTGATCGCGCTGTATCAGCCTGCAGACACGCCCGAGCGGCTTGATAAGCTTCTCGCCCGATACGCGCAGTTTTCGCGGCTGGTCGATCAGCACATCGAGATCCTGCGCGAGGGCCTGCGCGACTTGCGCACGTCCGCGGCGATTCCCGTGCGACGGGCCATCGAGCAGATCGAGCGAATGCTGGCGGCGCCATCGGCCGAATCGCCGGCGGTGACCCAGGCCAGCGTGGCCGACGACGCCGCGCGAGATCAGCTGCGCGAGGCAACCGAGACCAACGTCTATCCCACGCTGCAGCGACTTCGCGACTTCCTGGCCGATGCGTACGAGCCGCACGCCCGGGCGGAGCCAGGTCTGAGCGCCACCCCGGATGGCGCCGATGCGTATCGGCTCGCCATTCGCATGCAGACGACGGTGGCCGCCACACCGGAAGAGGTGCACGAGTTCGGGCTGGTCGACCTCGACACGATCGAGACCGAGAAGGACGAGATCGCTCGCCGGATGGGCCAGGAGGATCGCTTCGGGCTGGCTGCGTTCCTTTCCGGAGATCCGGCCAACCACACTGACGACCCGACGCGAATCATCGAGATCGCGTCCGAGCAGACGGCGCGCGCCTTCGCGACGGCGCCGCAGTACTTCGGGCGGCTGCCCAAGGCCGACTGCATCGTCAAGGCGGTCGAGGCCTACCGCGAGCAGGAGTCGCCACCGGCGTTCTACATGCCGCCCTCGCTCGACGGCACGCGGCCGGGCCAGTACTACCTCAACACCTACCGGCCCGAAGAGCGGCAGCTCCACATGATCGCGCCGATCACCTTCCACGAGTCGACGCCTGGGCACCACTTTCAGATCGGCATCGAGCAGGAGCTCGAAGGGCTGCCCGCCTTTCGGACGCTCGGCTCGCGGATGGTCGGCGGCGCGTATGCCGAGGGCTGGGGCCTGTACACCGAGCGCCTCGCCGACCAGATGGGCCTCTATGCCAACGATTTCGAGCGCTTCGGCATGCTCGACACGCAGGCGTTTCGCGCCGCGCGACTGGTGGTCGACTCCGGCCTCCACGCATTCGGCTGGTCGCGTGACAAGGCGATCGGCTTCATGCACGAACGCGGCTCCCTGCCGATGGTCGACGCCGCCATCGAGGTTGACCGATACATCATCTGGTCCGGCCAGGCGCTCGCGTACAAGATGGGCCAGCGCGAGATCGAGCGTGCCCGCGACGAGGTGGCGCGCCTGATGGGTGACCGATTCGACCTGCGGGCCTTCCACGACGAGGTGCTCGGCCACGGCTCGCTGCCGCTCGCCACGCTGCGTCGCGAGATCCCGGGCTGGGTCGAGTCGGCTGTCGCCGCGCCTCGGTGAAGCAGCCCGAGCCGGTCGTCCTGGAGGGCCGGTTCGTCCGCCTCGAGCCGTTGGGGGAGCAGCATCGCGCCGACCTCGAGGCAGCGGCCGCCGAGGATCCTTCATCGCTGCGCTACATGTCGACGAACATCGCCGCTCACGGCTGGGACACGTGGTGGTCCGAGGCCGCGGCCGGCGTCGCCGATGGTCGCTACGTTGCGTGGGCGACGGTTGAGCGCGCGTCCGGCCTTGCAGTGGGGTCCACGCGCTTCGGCGATATCGACGTGCCGTCCGAGCGGCTGGAGATCGGCTGGACCTGGATTGCACCGTCGCGCCAGCGCACCGCGGTCAATACCGAGGCGAAGCTGCTGCAGCTGACGTACGCCTTCGACGAGCTCGGCGCGGGCCGCGTTGCGTTGAAGACCGATGGCCGGAATGAGTGCTCGCAGGCCGCCATCGAGCGGCTCGGCGCCGTGCGCGAGGGGACGCTGCGGCGGCACATGCGGCTCGCCGACGGCTTCATCCGCGACTCGGTCTACTTCTCGATCCTCGCCGACGAGTGGCCCGCGGTGCGGGATCGTCTCACGGGGCGGCTGTCGGCAGGCTAGTGCTAGTTGACGCACGTCGTGGGGTGGTTCCCCGCACGACACAACTCAGGGAGTCAAGCGTCGGGATGTGCACCATCAGGTCACATCCGGCCCTGCGAGTTGGCAGCTTGTGCTCTCTGAGAGGCCGCATATCGCCGATTCATCTGACGAAGTGTGCAGTCGGATGAAACTCACCGCCGGCGCAGTGCCCCCGTATCCGGCGAAAACGCGATTGGCTCTACGCCTGCCAGGGGTCGTAGTCCGGGTCAGGCGGCTCGGCCTCAGGTCGCTCCTCGGCAGGCACGTGACGCAGGTTGACGCGGATTCGCCACCACACCGTGAAGCGACCGCGCATGGCGTCGACCAGCACGTCGTCAACGGCGAGCTGTGAAGCCGCCTCGGGATGGCGCGAGCGCCATTGCTCCAGGCCCGCCAGCGCATCCTCCTTCGACGCTGCCTGTGAGATCACGACCAGTGGCTGCGACGAGCGCCTCCGTCCGGTTGGCGCAACGGTCCCGTCCGCGCGACGCGCCGGGGCTGCGGGCAGGGCGGGTGCCACCGAGCCGGCCCGTCCGCGCGGCGCCGATGGATTCGGTACAGGCCCTTCCGGCGCGCGCCGCGGCTTCGATGTGGGTCGCTCCGGAGCGCGCCGCGGCTTCGAAGCGGCTGTCTCAGGCGAACTGCGCCGCTTTGACGGTTGCACACGCGGTGGCTCGCCGGCCTGCTTGGCGTAATGCGGTGGCCATGGCGCGTCCCCTTGCCCCTCCGCCTCCTGCCGCGCGGAGAGCTCGAGCAGCGGCTCCAGCGAGTAGGCGACCGCGTCCATCTCCGCCCATGGGTCACCGACGCGCGTGAACCGGGTCGTCACGGAATCCACCGTGAAGTCCGCGAGCTCGGCGTCAGGCACCTCTGACCACTCGAGGGGAGCCGAGACGCGTGCATCCGGCACCGGGCGCACCGAATATGCCGAAGCGACGGTGCGGTCCTTGGCGTTCTGGTTGTAGTCGATGAACACGCCGTGGCGCTCCTCCTTCCACCATTTCGAGGTCGCCAGGGACGGGGCGCGGCGTTCCACCTCGCGGGCGAGGGCCAGAGCCGCGCGACGCACCTCGCCGAAGCCCCACTCCGGACGAAGACGGACGTAGATGTGGATGCCGCGCGAGCCCGACGTTTTCGGCCAGCTGACGCAGCCGTGATCGTCGAGCACCTGGCGCACGACCATCGCCACCTCGCGGACATCCCCCCACCGAACGCCGGGGCCCGGATCGAGATCCACCCGCAGCTCGTCGGGATGCTCGACATCCGAGGCGCGCACGGCGTGCGGATTGAGGTCGATGCACCCCAGATTCACGACCCAGGCGAGCGCCGCCGTGTTCGATGCGATGATCTCGTCCGCCGTTCGGCCCGACGGAAAGGAGAGTTCCACCGTCGAGATGTAGTCAGGCACGGAGGCCGGTGCCCGCTTCTGGAAGAAGAACTCGCCGCCGGCTCCATTGACGAAGCGCTTGAGCGCCATCGGTCTGTCGCGGACGCCCCGCAGTGCGCCATCGGAAACGGCGATGTAGTAGCGAACGAGGTCGAGCTTGGTGACCCCGGCCCCCGGGAAGAAGACCTTGGATGGGTTGCTGATGGTCACCTCGTGGCCGTCGAGCGTGAGTGCTTCCTTCTCGGTCGGCATGCCGACAGGGTAGCCTGCGGCACCAGGCGGCACGAGCCTTGCGAGGAATGAGCGACGCATGATCGACCGAGCCAAGCAGCTTCTGGCCAGCCTTGACCGATGGAGCAGCAGCCACCGCAGCACGCGGGTCCTCCGTCGCGCTGTCACGGGCTTCATGCTGCATGACGGCCTGCAGTACGCCGGCAGCATGGCCTATTTCGCGATCCTCTCGATCTTTCAGCTTCTCGTGCTCGGGGTCGTGGGCTTCAGCTTCTTTCTGGGCCAGGGAGGCGCGCGCGACTTCGTCCTGCAGCAGATCCAGGCGACTACGCCGCTCGACGCCGACACCATCGGTGGCGTCATCGAGAAGATTATTGAGGCGCGCGGTGGCGTCGGCATCGTCGGCCTGGTGCTGCTGTTGTGGGGCGCGCTCGGCGTCTTCGCGGCGCTCAGCCGCGGTGTTTCGCGCGCGTTCGCCGTGGCTCAGCCGCGGCCATTCGTGCAGGACAAGCTGCTCGGCCTGCTCCTGGTGGCGATCACCGGTGTGCTCGCGGTGGCAGCCGTCCTGATCGGCTTCGTCGCCGGCGTGATACAGGAGATGACGGCGGATGTCGTCGGGGCCGTGCCGGGTGGGGAGGTGGCGCTCTACCTCATCGGCCTGCTGCTGCCGCTGGTGCTCGTCTTCTTCGCGCTGCTGCTACTGTACCGGGTCGTGCCGAATCGGCCGGTGAGCCTCCGCGAGGTTTGGCCGGGCGCGCTGGTGGCGACTGTCCTGTGGGGCATCCTCCGCTTCGGCTTCACCTATTACGCGACCAGGATCGCCCATTACGACTCGGCATTCGGGCCGATATCGACCGCCATCTCCCTGCTCGTCTTCTTGTATTTCGCGAGCATCGTGCTGCTCTTCGGCGCCGAGGTGGCACGTGCCAACGTCGTCGAGTCAGCCGATCGGGTGTAGTACGGTGTAGTACCTTCGTGGGCGTTACACGACAATCTCGGCCGCTAGGATGGGGAACCGAGCACTCGCATCAGGGGCACACAACATTTTGTTCATCCCTCGGAAACGCGCCGGATGAGGCGACGAAACCGACTGGCCACCAGCCTCATTGCCCTGCTGGCGGTCAGCACGATTCTCGCCTCGACAACTCACCGCAACCCTGCCCGGGCTGCGGATCCGCTCTCCGAAGCAAGGCAGCAGCAGCAACAGCTGCAGCTGACGCTAAGCCAGCAGCGCACGCAGCTGGCTGAGCTGAAAGCCACCTCCGTGGACGTGGCGCAGAAGCTCGATACCGCCAAGGCCGAGCTGCAGCAGGTCACAGCCGAGTACGACCGCGTCAACGGCCTGCTGGTGCAGGTCAAGCAGCAGGTCGAACAGATCGCCGCCCAGCTTGACGACCTTCGAGCACGGATCGCGGCGCTCGACGCGCAGCTCACCGAGATCGCCGTCGAGATCACGACGCAGACGAATGAGCTGCATGCCCGCGAGGCGCTCCTGCAGAACCATCTGCGCGCCGCCTACGAGCAGAGCCAGACCTCGCTCCTCGAGATTCTGATCTCGTCCGATTCGCTCGACGACGCCTCCACGCAGGTCAGCTGGATGCTCAACATGTCCGAGCAGGACTCCGCGCTGGCCGATGAGATCCGTGACCTGCGAGCACAGCTCGAGACGAAGCAGGACACGGTACGTGAGGGACGTGCACAGCTTGCCGACGCTCGCCAGGTCGCCGAAGAGCAGGCGGCCCTGCTGAGGCAGCGCCAGGCCGACCTATCCGAAATGACGCAGCGTCTGGCCGAGCTTCAGCAGGCGGCCGACCAGAAGCGCGCCGACCAGGAAGCCGCGCTCAACGCGGCACTCGAGGCAAAGGGCAACGTCCAGGAGCAGATTGCGGCCAACGAGAAGGCCGCCAAGCAGACCGATATCCTCGTCGCGCGTCTCCAGGCTGAGGCAGCCACACGGCAGAAGGCGATCGAGGCAGCCAAGCGCAAGGCCGCGGAAGAAGCTGCGCAGCGGGCCGCCGAGGAGGCACGACGCCAAGCTGCCGCCGGGCAGGAGACAGCCCCGACCCCGCCGCCCCGTGCCGCGGTCTCACGGCTCGGCTTCGGCTGGCCCGAGGCAGCGCCGCGGATCACCCAGGAGTGGGGGCCGACCAGCTTCGCGCTGGAGCCGTCATACACCTACCAGGGTACCTACTATGCGCATTTCCACACGGCGATCGACGTGGCGAGCGGTTGTGGCGCGCCGATCCTGGCCGCGGGCACTGGCGTGGTCGCGGCGTCAGGCCAGCCGTCGTATCCGTTTGACAGCGCCTACGGCGTGATCATCGACCACGGTGGCGGCGTGATGACCCTGTACTGGCACATGCAGCCGCGCGTCGCCGTGTCGCCGGGACAGGCCGTCACGATCGGCCAGGTCATCGGCTACGAGGGGTCGACCGGCAACTCGACCGGTTGCCATCTGCACTTCGGGGTGAACGACAACGGCGTGTGGCAGAACCCGCGGGCTTACCTGCCGTAGGGTGAGGCTAGGGGTAGCTGGCGGCGAGCTCGCCCGAGCGGACCGCCGGCATATAGAGTCGGTCGACGTACTCCATCACCATCCGAGCGGTGCTGAACTGCCAGATGGCGCCTTCGACCGATGCGCGCATCGTCTCGAGCCACGGGCGCGGGACGCCGGCATCGTCACGTTCAAAGAAGCGCGGCACGATCTCCTCCTCCAGCAGCCGATACAGCTCCTGCGAGTCGGCGTGGTCCTGTGCGCCTTCATCGGCCGATGATTCTCGGCCGCCGATGGCCCAGCCATTGCGTCCGTTGAAGCCCTCGTCCCACCAGCCGTCCAAAATGCTGACGCTGGGTATGCCATTCATGGCCGCCTTCATGCCCGAGGTGCCGCTCGCCTCGAGGGGTCGGCGCGGGTTGTTGAGCCATATGTCCACGCCGGCGACCATGAAGCGCGCGATGCGCATGTCGTAGTCCTCCAGGATGAAGACCCGACCGCGCAGCCGCTCGGAGCGCGACAGCTCGAAAATGTGCTGGATCACCGACTGACCCGGCCGGTCCGCCGGGTGCGCCTTCCCGGCGAGCACGATCTGCACCGGTCGGTGCACGTCGTCAAGCAGCCGCGCAACGCGCTCCTCGTCGCGAAAAAGGAGATCGGCACGCTTGTATGTCGCAAATCGTCGAGCGAAGCCGATGGTCAATGCCTTGGGATTGAAGGCGGCCTGCAGCTGACGGAGCGTCTCGGGTGATTCGCCGTGTCGGGCGAACTGGCGGCTGAGCCGGCCATGGATGAAGCGGATCAGCTCCCGCTTCTGCTGCTTGTGCGCCGCCCACAGATCCTCGTCGCTCACCTGGCTGAGCCGCGCGAATGGCTCGGGTCCCGGCAGATCGGTCCCGAGCGGCGTCCCGATCGCCGTCTCGATGACGCCGCGCACGCGGCCGCCGAGCCAGGTGGCGACATGCACGCCGTTGGTGATGGCCATGATCGGATGGCCAGCGAGTGGCTCCCACGTGTCCGTGGCCGTTTGCGCATGCAGCTTGCTGACGGCGTTCGCGTCCACGGCATGGCGCAGCACGAAGGCCGTCATGTCAAAGGGCGCATTGGGATCATCGGTGCGTCCGCGGCCCAGCTCGAGCAGCTGGTCGACCGGCATGCCGGTCGCCTCCAGCCACGGAGCGAGGTGCGTCGCGATCAGGCGGCGATCGAAGATCTCGTTCCCGGCAGGTACCGGTGTATGGATGGTGAATACGGCGTTGCGGCCGACCTCACGCAGCGCGTCAGCCGGCGTCTTCCCTTGCGAAACCGGCGCGCGCGCACGCTCGAGGAGCAGGAACGCCGAGTGGCCCTCATTGAGGTGCCAGGCGGCGGGCTCGATCCCCAGCTGGCGCAATGCGCGTACGCCGCCCATGCCGAGCACGATCTCCTGTGCCAGCCGCATTTCACGGCCGCGGACATACAGGATGTGGGTGATCGGCCGGTCGGCGGGGTCGTTGGACGGCGTGTCGGTGTCGAGCAGCAGCAGCGGGACGCGGCCGACCTGCGCAACCCATACGGCGGCGTGCACCGTTCGTCCCGGAAAATCGACCTTGACCTCGAGCGGCGAGCCGTCGCGCCCGCGGGCTCGGCGCAGCGGCAGGGATGCCGGATCGAGATCTGGCTGGGCATGTTCCTGGTGGCCATCGGCATCGATCTGCTGCCGGAAATAGCCGTGTCGGTAGAAGACGCCCACGGCGATGAAGGGCAGCGCGGCATCCGATGCGGACTTGCAATGGTCGCCGGCCAGGATGCCGAGACCACCTGAGTAGATCTGCATCGACTCGTGGATGCCGTACTCGGCGCAGAAATATGCGACGGGACCGGAAAGCTCTCGGCCGGGCGAGGATGCATACCAACCATCCGACCCGTTGTCGAGGTAGCGCTGGAACTCGTCGAGCAGGCGTGATGCGTCGACCATGAAGTCCTCGTCGGCGGCAAGCTCGGCCCAGCGGCTGGCCTGCACGCCGCGCAGCACCCGTATCGGGTTGCGGTAGCGCGTCCAGGCGAGCGAGTCGATGCGGGCGAACAGGGACCCGGCGCTGGGCGTCCAGCTCCACCACAGGTTGTAGGCCAGCTCGCCCAGCCCTTCGAGGCCAAGTGGCAGGTTGAAGTCATGCCCCGGCAAGGTCGGGATGCGGATGGAAGTCGTCATGGAGTTCCGATGATACCGATCTCGACATCGCGCGGGCCGTTCTGCGCGGCCATCGCGTCTGAGACTTCGCTCGCGGCCTGCAATGCCTCTCGCTGAGGTCCTTATCTCGGCTGATGACCGGCACCGTAGCGGTATCGGCGCCGACAGGGATCGGTAGCGGCCCATTCATGCGGTCTTTGGCGGATAAGGCTTCGCAGAGGGATCGTTACGTGCTTGCCGCGACGAAGTGTTCCGGATAACGGTCCCAGGGGTGATCGTCATGCCGTTGGCACGTCCGCCGAGTCGGCGTGCCAAGGTGGACGGGAGGCGCTACGCTATCTCACCCGTGAATGGCTACTCGATCCATGAGGCGGCCGAGGTTCTCGGAGTTCCGCAGCGACGCATTCGGGAGCTGGTTGCCCGCGGCGTCATCGCGGGCTCACAGGAGGACGATGGCGAGCTGCGCGTCTATCTGCAGCCGCGATCCGCTCCATCGGTCCAGGCCGAGACGGACGTCGATCCAGCGTTCGAGGCCAGCCCGTTTCGCGAGCTGCTGACCGAGTTCCGCAATCTCACCGAGCGGTACGGTCAGGCGTTGCTGGCGCTTGGCGAGTCCCGCGGGGAGGTGGCCGCATTGCGCGGCCGGGTGGAGGCGCTCGAGGTGCGCATGGACCTGCGGCTCCCGGGTTCTGCTGCGACGCCCTCCGTCGTCGAATGGCACCCGCCACTGCCCGCGTCCGTCGAGCCGGAAGCACCGGGCGCGGACTCGACCAGCGCGGAAGATTCGATCGTCGTTGCCGAGGACGTCGCGGTCGAGGTCACATCGGTCGAGCCGGATGTGGACGAAAGCGAGGCGTCGGTTGCGTCGGAGACGGCGTCCGAATTGGGCAGCGTGCAGGCCGAGGAGGTGAAGCCGGCGCGCAATCATCGGTCCGGCTTCCGTCAGATCGCCGTGGGAGGATTCGCGGAGGCCCTGGCGCGTGCCATGGACCCCAGTACCGGAGAGTTGCCCGAACCGGTTGACGCGCCCGAATCGCCAGGCGTGGCAGAGGTTGAAACGGTCGAGGCGGCGTCGAACGAGACGGAGGAGAGCGTCGAGCGGGGACCGGCGATCGATACCGAGCGCTACAGCACCGAGATCGAAGAGCCGGACTGGCTGGCCGAGGGCGAGTTCGTCTGGCTGGATGCCGCCGAGGTTGAGACTCGCGAGGCCGATACGGCGCCTACCGATGATGCGACGGCGCAGCCGCCCCCGCCGGATGCCGGACCTGCGGCGGACCCGCTCGAAGCTGAGCCTCCGACCGAAACTGAGGCCGAGCCCGAGGTTCCCGAGGCTGAACCCGAGGTTCCGGAGTCTGAAATTGCCGAACCTGAGATTGCGGAGCCCGAGCCCGTCGGAAGGCTCGCTGAGGCTGAGGCGCCCGCCGAGCCGATCGAGCCCCCGCCCGCCGACGATCAGGACTGGGACGACGACTGGGATTCCGAACCTGCGGCAGAGAACTTCGAGGTGAGCGTCGAGGAGGAGATCACCGTCGAAACGCTTGCGCCAAATCCTCATGCGGCGGCGCCCGTCACCGGTGAGCTGCCGGACGACGAGATGCAGGAGCCGGGCTTCGCGACCAAGGACCTGCCTGTCGAGGATGAGCTGGCGGCGGACGCATTTATCGCCGAGGCGCTGGCAGACGAGATCGTGCCAGACGAACCTTCGCTGACCGATGAGGAGCCGGGGCTCGTCAGCGAGTCCTTCCCTGAGACGCATGCTGAAGAGCATGAGCCGGCGGGCTCGCCCATAGAAGGTCTCCCAGAAGAAGCGGTCACAGAAGAGGCAGCCACCGCAGAGCCGCCTAAAGAAGAGCCGCCCACGGGAGCCGACGCCGTCGAGGAATCGGCGAGTCTCACTCCCGCGGAGCCGCAGCCGTCGCCCTCCGCCGAACCTGAGCCAACCGACGCCTCACCTCCTGTTCCGGACGCGACGGGCGAGGTCGCGTTGATGTGGCTCGGCAGCGAGTTCGACGAACGCGACGACTATGCCGCCGAGCTCGAGTTCGCGACGGCGGGCTGGCACGCGGAAGAAACGTCGCGTCAACCGTCGCAGGACGAGCTGACCCGCATCGCGCACGACCAGGGCTGGGATGCGACCGAAGTTGATGCGATTCGGAACCTCCTCGAGCCGCCATCCCATGGAGCCGAGGCGGGCGTCGGGAACGTCACCGACGAAGCAACCGCCCGCCCTACCGAAGCTGCATCGAGCGAATCGGAAGCAGAGGACGCTGAGCACCGCGAAGCCCCGACCGAAGGGGAAGCTGCAAGCACACCAGCTCCATATCCATCAACAGATGACGAACAGGAAGCTCCGCGGTGGCCCGAGGCGGATCGGTCGATCAGCCTCAGTCTTCCCGGCGGCGATGACCTGCAGCGAGCGCTCGCCGCGCTCGGCGATTCCAGTCAAGCGCCGGAGCCGACAGCCGACGAGCGTGCGACGCCGGAATCGGCGACCGTGGCCCATCCGGTCCGCCAACGTGCGGAGCCGCGCAACTGGTCCAAGGCTGCCGCCGCGGCGCGAGCCAGCCAGCATGCGGCTGAATCGGCCGAGTCGCCCGCGGTCGACGCTCTGGTGCCCGAGCAATCCGGACCGGCTGCCAGCGAGCCACCACGCTCGGCGTCGGAGGCCATGCGATCGGAAGGTGGCCCGGAGTGGCTGAAAGGCCGCCGCGACCCCGCTGCCCGAGCCTATCGCCGCCTGCGACGCATCTTCCCGCGCTGAATCGACCATCCGTGCTCGCCAGCCGGCTCGACGATCTTCCATGCTGCGAGAGACTGACCGTTTGTGCGGCAAACAGCTAGATCGATGCAGCCGCCCCACGGTCTCCTAAGCAGCCTCGTGATGGTGGCCGCGGCGCTGTTCGCCGTCGGCGGTGGCATCGCCGTGTGGCTCGACCGCGGACACGCCTGGGTCCGCCGCGGCGCCATCCTGGTCATCGCCATGCTGCTGGTGCAGGTCCTCGTCGGCGCGATCGTGTACGCCAGCGGAACGCGGCCGCGGGAAGGTCTGCACCTGCTGTACGGCGTCGCGATCCTGGGCGTCCTGCCCCTCGCCTTCAGTTTCGCCAGCGAAGCGCCACCGCGGCCACGTTCGGGCGTCATGGCGATCGGCGGAGCGATCACCTTCCTGCTGGCCTGGCGACTGCTGTCAACCGGTTGACGATGACCGGACCGATGCGGGCGCTCAGCATCTTTGCGATCGCGCTGGCCATGCTCGCGGCTGCCATGATTCTGGTGCCCGTCGGCTCGTTCGGCCAGCGTGTGCTGGCCGCGCCAGGCGACGATCAATTCGGCGCGCAGGGCGCGAAGCTGTTCGCCGCGTCGTGCGCTTCGTGCCACGGAGCGCAGGGCGAGGGAACGGAGTTTGGCCCGTCCCTCGAGAACGCTGGAGCGGCAGCGGCAGACTTTCAGCTGCGCACCGGGCGCATGCCCTTCAGCGATGGTCCGGGCAGCCAGGCCAAGCGCAAGCCACCGGTCTTCGACGACGAACAGATCCATCAGCTCGTGGCATACGTCGCCTCGCTTGGCCAGGGACCGCAGATCCCCGAGGTTCAGACCCAGGAATCCCTCGTCCCCGACGGGCAGAAGCTCTTCGTCGGGAACTGCGCTCCATGCCACGGTGCGACAGCGAACGGGGGAGCGGTCGGCGGCGGCGCGCTGGCACCGGCGCTCGACCTCGCCACGCCGGTGCAGGTCGTCGAGGCGATGCTCACAGGGCCTGGCCAGATGCCGGTCTTTGGCTACGAAGCGCGCGAGCTCAACGGCGTGGCGAGCTATATCGAGTACCTCCAGAAAAGCAGCAACCCGGGCGGCTTCTCGATCGGCGGCATCGGTCCGGTGCCGGAAGGCTTCGTTGGTTGGGTGCTGGGCATGGGCCTGCTGCTGGTGATCGTGGTGCTGGTCGGTCGCGAGTGGCGTCGCAAGAGCGGCGACGAGGAGCACGTGCCGTGAGGGCAGAGCGCGCCATCACGCTGGCGCTGGGCGTTTCGATCCTGGCCTCCATCGGCCTGCTGGTGGTCTACGCCTTCGTCGGCGCCAATCCACAGATCGAAGGCGTGCTGCTG
Source organism: Candidatus Limnocylindria bacterium (assembly GCA_038250515.1). GTDB lineage: Bacteria > Chloroflexota > Limnocylindria > QHBO01 > QHBO01 > JAICUY01. The sequence goes on along the minus strand of JBBSCG010000009.1, from coordinate 37,798 downwards.
GCGCTGGCGCTCGGCGGAGTCGGCCTGGGGATCGTGGTCTGGGCGATTGGCCTGATGGACGCGCCGGTCGAGGAGGAGCCGCGATACCCCTTCGGCTCGGAGTCAGCGGTCCAGGCGACCGAGCGGACGCTCGACGTCGAGTCCCTCTCTCGCCGCAAGTTCCTGGTGCGGCTGCTCGGCGGTGCCGGCGCCATGCTCGCCGCGGCACTGGTGCTGCCGGTCTTTTCGCTCGGCCCACAGCCGGGCCGCGCCCTGTTCGAGACCGCCTGGCGCAAGGGATCGCGGGTCGTCGGCAGCGACGGTCAACCGATCCGCGCCGCGGACCTCGCCGAGGATGCCGTGCAGACGGTCTTTCCGGCGGGAAGCGTGGGACGCGCCGACAGCCAGACGCTGCTGATCAAGGTCCGAGCGGGCGATCTGCAGTTGGCGGCCGACCGCCAGGCGTGGGCGCCGCAGGGCGTGGTGGGCTACTCAAAGATCTGCACGCACGCCGGCTGTCCGGTCGGCTTGTATCGCGCCGAGGACCACTCGCTGCTGTGCCCCTGCCACCAGTCGACCTTCGACGTGCTTCATGGCGCGGTGCCGACCTTCGGCCCTGCCGCGCGGCCGCTGCCGCAGTTGCCGCTCGACGTCGACGCCGATGGCTATCTGGTCGCGCGCAGTGATTACACAGAGCCGGTGGGCCCGTCGTTCTGGAATATGACCCATACCGATGAGGGCGGCGACTGATGCTGCATTGGTTCGACGAACGCCTGGGCATCGCCGGTTGGGCACGCTCCGGCCTGCGCAAGATCTTCCCCGACCACTGGTCGTTCCTGCTTGGCGAGGTCGCCCTCTTCTGCCTCGTCGTCCTCGTCCTGACCGGCGTCTTCCTGACGCTCTTTTATGTGCCCGATGCGACCCCCGTCACGTACGACGGCCGCTATCTGCCGCTGCGCGGCCAGGAGGTCTCGGCCGCGTATAACTCGGTCCTCGTTTTGAGCTTCGAGGTCAAGGCCGGACTGGTCATGCGCCAGGTCCACCACTGGGCGGCGCTCGTCTTCGTCTCGGCAATCGTGGTCCACATGCTGCGGATCTTCTTCACCGGCGCCTTCCGCAAGCCACGTGAGATCAACTGGCTCGTCGGCATCGGCCTGCTGCTGATGGCGCTGGCACTGGGCCTGACCGGCTATTCGCTGCCCGACGACCTGCTCTCGGGCACCGGGCTGCGCATCGTGTACAGCGTCTCGATCAGCATCCCGTTCATCGGTCCATACCTGGCCTTCCTGGTCTTCGGCGGCGAGTTCCCGACGGCGACCATCGTCAGTCGCCTGTTCGTGTTCCACGTCATGCTCCTGCCGGCGCTGCTGCTGGGCGGGGTCGGTGTGCATCTCGCCATCCTGTGGCGCCAGAAGCACAGCCAGTTCCCCGGACCGGGGTACACCGAAACGAACGTGGTCGGCAAGAGCTTCTGGCCTTCACAGGTCTTCAAGTCGACCGGGCTGATGCTGATGGTCGCGGCCGTTCTGTCGCTGATGGGCGGGCTGGTGCAGATCAACCCGGTGTGGACCTACGGGCCGTTCATCCCCACCACGGTGTCCGCGCCCTCGCAGCCCGATTGGTACATCGGCTGGCTCGACGGTGCGCTGCGCCTCTTCCCGCCGATCGAGATCACGGCGCTTGGCATCACCATCCCGTCGCCGTTCATCCCCGGCGTCCTGCTGCCCGGCGTGGCGTTTGCGATCATGACCCTATGGCCGTTCATCGAGCAGCGCTTCGTGACCCACGACCATCGATCGCACGAACTGCTCGACCGGCCACGCGACAATCCGTTCCGCACGGCGCTCGGCGTGGCGGCCCTGCTCGTCTTCATCATTGCCACGCTGGCGGCCGGCAACGACGTGGCGGCCATCATCTTCAACATCCGGGTCGAGACGATGACCGACGTGCTGCGCATCCTGATCTTCGTGGTGCCTGCGATCGGCTTCGCGGTGACCTGGCGGATCATGCACGAGCTGCGTCGCGACGATTGGGCGGGCGGCGAGCGTCCGACGTCTGTGCGACTGCGTCGCACGCCGGATGGCGGCTTCGAGGAGATCGACGTCACTGAGTAGCGCCGGTCGAGGCCGTCGGGCAGGGCCAGCCGACGGCCGCGGCGGGTCGACTTGCGCGATTGTTTAAGATCTGCATAATAGTTCTGGTGACACGAACTATTAGCCCGGCTACGCACGGCGAACCGGCCGACGGACTCGACGCTCAGGTGGACGCGCTCTGGACCGAGCTGCAGCCGATCATCGCCGGAGAGCGCTCTGTCTTCGCCCAACGCTGCCATGAGCTGGGCCTGAGCATGTCGCACCTGCACCTGATGAGCCTGCTCGACACGCGGGGTGCGATGACGATGGGAACCATTGCCGAAACGCTCGGTGCGGCACTCCCGAACGTGACCGGTCTGGTGAGCCGCATGCAGCAGCGCGGTGTCGTGGAGCGCCTGCGCGATGAGGGTGACCGACGCGTTGTGCTCGTGCGCCTGACCCGCGCCGGCATGGCACAGCTGCGCAAGCTCGAGCTCATCCGGCGCCGCCGTCTCACGGTGGCCCTCAGCGACATGACCCAGGAGCAGCGAGAGGCGCTGCTGCAATCCATTCATCACCTGCGCATCGCCTTTCAGAGGGTCGACGCGACGAAGGAGACCGTTCGATGACCAACCAGGGTCCGATTCAGCTCGACCCGCGCGCCCGCTTCGAAATTCTCGGCGCGATCCTGCTCGCACTCTTCCTTTCCGCGCTCGACCAGACGATCGTGGGCACCGCCCTGCCGCGCATCGTCAGCGACCTGCATGGCAACGACCTGTACGTCTGGGTGGTCACGGTTTACCTGCTGACCAGCACCGTGACTGGACCGATCTACGGCAAGATCTCGGACCTTGTCGGCCGGCGTCCGATGATGATGCTCGGCATCGGCCTCTTCCTGGCCGGATCGGTCCTCTCCGGCATCTCGCAGGAGATGTGGCAGCTCATCGCGGCGCGAGGCTTCCAGGGACTGGGCGCCGGCGCGATCTTCCCGATCAGCCTGGCCGTCATCGGCGACCTGTTCACCCCACGCGAGCGCGGCAAGTACCAGGGCCTGTTCGGCGCCGTCTTCGGCATCAGCGCGCTCATCGGTCCGTTCCTCGGAGGATTCCTGACCGATAACCTGTCGTGGCACTGGGTCTTCTTCGTCAACCTGCCGGTCGGACTGGTTGCCCTGTACATCATCTGGCGGCTGTTGCCCCCGATCAGGCATCCGGAGGCAGCCGGCAATATCGACTACCTCGGCAGCGGCGTCTTCGCGGCGGCCATCGTGCCGATCCTGATCGGCCTGACCAACAAGCAGTCCGCCGACTGGACCGATCCCTTCGTTGGTGGGCTGATCCTGGTTGGAGTTGCCTTCACCGCGCTGTTCGTGTGGGTCGAGTCGCGCGCCGCCGAGCCAATCGTGCCGCTGGGCCTGTTCAAGAACCGAACCTTCACCGCGTCAGTGGTGGCGGTCTTCCTGGCAGCCTTCGGCTTTTTCGGGGCGATCATCTTCGTGCCGCGCTGGTTCCAGGTGGTCTACGGCTCGTCTGCAACCGAATCGGGCTACCAGATGTTCCCGCTGCTGGTCGGGTTGCTCGGCAGCTCCATCGCCTCCGGCTTCTTCATCAGCAAGACCGGTAAGTACAAGTGGCTGGTCGTGGGGGCGATGGCCGTCATGTCGGTCGGGCTGCTGTTGATGACCAACCTGCGCGCGGAAACGAGCCTGCCCACGATCTGGCTGTGGATGATCATCGCCGGTGTCGGCCTGGGTCCGACCATGGCCGCCTTCACCATCGTGGTGCAGAACGCCGTGCCGTTCAGCCAGCTCGGCGTCGCCACCAGCGATCTCACATTCTTCCGACAGGTCGGCGGCACCGTCGGCCTGGCGATTGCCGGCACGTTGTTCGGTAACGCGCTGACCGCTGAGGTGCCCAAGCAGCTCGCCGCGGCCGGGGTGCCGCAGCAGCTGGTGACCCAGTTCGGATCGGGCCAGGTGAACAACAGCGACATCTCGGCGGTCGGAAACCTGGGGGCGCAGATCCTGTCGAAGACGCCCGACCAGTTCAAGCCGCTGGTCGAGCCGTTCATTCCCAACATCGTGGCCGGCTTCCACGAGGCGTTCAGCCTGGCAATCGGCAGCGCACTGTGGCTCGGAGTGGCCGCGGCCGGCATCTCGGTGCTGGTGGTCCTCTTCGGCTTGCCCGAGCTGCCGCTGCGCCGTCACTTCGGCGACGCCGAGGGCGTCGTTGCGGAGAGCGCCGCTGCGGTCGAGCCGACGCTCGAGGCGCCAGCCCCGGGATCGCCCGACGATCAGCGGTGGCCAGAGCGGCCGCCCGAGTGGCGACCTGGCCAGGAACGCAGCTAGCGCGCGTCGAGCTGCGTCACCCAGCCCCAGATCGTGCCCGCGGCCAGGACGACGCCCGGCAGCAGCAGCCACGGACCGTAGACCAGGCCGAGCAGCAGCAGCAGCGCCGCAATTGCGGCCACCAACGGCCAGATGCTGCCGGTCGGGATCGGCTCAAGGCCGGCCGCCAGCGGCTCATCGGTCGCGGAGCCGGCGTGCTCCTCGAAGCCCAGCAGGCGGTTGAGGGAACCCACCAGGCGGACCGGACCGGAACCTTGCCGGGGGACGATCTCGTTGCGTGCCTCCCGCACGAACGCCCCGGCCACGCCCACGAATACCAGGGACGCGAACACTACGAAGGTCAGCAGCACGCTGCCCGCGACCTCGTAGCTGACGAACCAGTAGACCGTGCCGACCACGATCGAATAGACGCCGGTGCGCAGGAAGAAGCGCAGCTCCTCAGCCATCGGGCTCTCGAAGGTGGTGATGAGCATCGTACACCGGCCGCTCGCTGTGGATGGGCGGCAGCGAGGTGAAGTTGTGATGCGGCGGCGGCGAGGTGGTCCACCACTCGAGTGAGTAGCCGCCCCATGGATCATTGGCAGCAACGACGCCGCGACGCAGGAACACCGAGACGATCACGTTGATTGCAAAGATCAGGATCGAGACGGCGATGAAAACCGATCCCGCGCTGATCAGCACGTTCAGCCCGGTCCAGCCCGCATTGGCAGGGTAGTCGGCGACGCGGCGTGGCATGCCGTCAAGGCCGAGCTGGTGCATCGGGAAGAAGGTGACGTTCATGCCGATCAGCATCAGCCAGAAATGCCACTTGCCGAGCCGCTCGCTCAACAGCCGCCCCGTCATCTTCGGCATCCAGAAGTAGAACCCGGCGAACGCGGCGAAGACCGAGCCGCCGAACAGCACGTAGTGGAAGTGGGCGACGACGTAGTACGTGTCGTGCACGGCGTAATCGATGCTCGGGGAGGCCAGGAACGGCCCGGTGATGCCACCGATCAGGAACTCCAGCAGGAAGCCGATGCTGAACAGCATCGGTGTCGGCAAGCGCAGCCGACCACGCCACATGGTGGCGATCCAGTTGAAGAACTTCACGCCGGTCGGGATCGCGATCAGCAGCGAGGTGACCGCGAAGAACAGGTTGCTCACCACGCCGGTGGTGAACATGTGGTGCGCCCAGACGCTGAACGACAGCGCGCCGATGAGCATGGTGGCGAACACGAAGCTGCGGTAGCCAAAGATCCGCTTGCCGCTGAAGACGGGGATGATCTCGGTCACGATGCCGAAGAACGGCAGGATCAGGATGTAGACCTCGGGATGGCCGAAGAACCAGAACAGGTGCTGCCACAGGATGGCACTGCCTCCGGTTGCCGGGTCAAAGAACGAGCCGCCGAGCGTACGGTCGATGAACAGCATGGCCAGCGCGGAGGTAAGCACCGGGAAGGTGAGCAGGATGAGCAGCGAGGTCACCAGGATGTTCCAGGTGAAGATCGGCAGCCGGAACATGGTCATCCCCGGCGCGCGCATGGTGAAGGTCGTGGCGATGAAGTTGAGGGCGCCCAGGATCCCGGAGGCGCCGCTCATGATCAGGCCCATGATCCACAGGTTCGCGCCGATGCCCGGCGAGTAGGTGGCGTCCGACAGCGGCGCGTAGCCGGTCCAGCCGAACGCCGCGGCGCCGGTCGCGCTCAGGAAGCCGGAGAAGGCGGTCAGCCCACCGAACAGGAAGAGCCAATAGCTGAAGGCGTTGAGGCGTGGGAAGGCGACGTCCGGCGCCCCGATCTGCAATGGGATGAAGTAGTTCGCCAGACCGATGGCCACCGGTGCGGCGAAGAAGAAGATCATCCCGGTGCCGTGCATGGTGAAGAGCTGGTTGTATGTCGCGCGGTCCATGAACTGGAGTCCCGGCGCGGTCAGCTCCGCCCGCATGAACAGCGACAGCAGACCGGAGAGCAGGAAGAAGACGAGCGCGCTGAAGATGTAGAGCAGCCCGATCTTCTTGTGATCAGTCGTGGTGACGTAGCTGACGATCCCGCCGCGCCGCGCTCTGGGTAACGTCATCGTACCCTGCTCCAGTTCGGCGGTGGTCATGGCGTGGCCTGCTGCTGCTTGAGCCAGGTGTCGAAGTCCGACGCGGGGACGGCGCGGATGGAGAAGCGCATGTCGCTGTGCAGCAGGCCGCAGAACTCGGCGCATTGCCCGCTGTACGTTCCCGCCTCGTTGATCGTCAGCGAAACGTGGTTGGTGATGCCCGGCACGGTGTCGCGCTTGATCAGGAAGCGCGGCACGTAGAAGGAGTGGATCACGTCCGGCGACTTCAGCACGAACGTCACCTCGCGCCCGACGGGCAGGGTGATCTCAGGTGGGTTGCTGACCTGGCCGGTGATCGTCACGCCGCTGTCTGGATAGGTGAAGCGCCACTGCCATTGGAACCCCTCCACGTCGACGGTCAGCGCAGCCGCATCGGCCTTGTTGTCGACGTTCGCCAGGACCTGCGCGCTGATCACGAACAGGCCCATGACCAGCAGGGTCGGCAGCGCCCACCACACGATCTCGAGGGGCACGTTGGTGTTGAACTGGGCGGGCTCGCCGTTGTCGGGTGTCGCTCGGTAGCGAATGACGCTCCACCCGATCAGGCCCGTCACGACGACGAAGACGACGACCGCCGCGATCATGAACATTCCATACAGCCAGGCCACGTCCTGACCCTGGACGGTGACAGGCGACGGAGCGCATCCGGTCAGCAGCGCCCCGATCAGAAGGATCGTTGCCACGAACAGCCTGCGTGGGGTGATGACTGCCTGCATTCGGAGTCCAATGCTACTGCGCCGGTCGCCGCGAGCCGCCTCACTCGGCGGGCATGGATGCTGCATGGATTGCGATGCGGAGGTGCAACGATCATGCCGATGTTCGGAGAGGTGACATTCGACATCAGCAGCGCCTGGTTCTTCTGGGCAGCGCTGCTCGCGCTCGTGACGGGCGTCCTGATCCTGATCTTTCCACGGATCCTCAACTACATCGTGGCCATCTACCTCATCATCGCCGGGCTGCTCGGGCTGATTCCGTACATTCAGGCCGCCATGCGGAGTTGACGCGGGCGCATCGGTAAGATGGGGCAGTGACCCTCTACGATCCGCGGACTGTCCTGTTGGTGGTCGATGTCCAGAACGACTTCGCGGATCCCGCCGGCAGCCTGAGCGTACGCGGCGGCGAGGCGATCATTCCGCGCATCAACGACGAGGTTTCGCGCGCCCGCGAGGCGGAGGCGATCGTCGTCTACACGCAGGACTGGCATCCGGCGGCCACGCCGCATTTTGCCGGTGACGGCGGAATCTGGCCGGTGCACTGCGTCGGCGGCACCTGGGGCGCCGAGCTGCATCCGTCGCTACGGGTCGAGGGCGAGCGCATTCGCAAGGGCACCGGCGGCGAGGATGGCTACTCGGCCTTCAGCATGCGGGATCCGCTCAACGGCGCCGAGTCCTCGACCGGCCTTGAACCGATGCTGCGCGAGCGTGAGACCCGGCGCGTGGTGGTGTGTGGCCTGGCGACCGACTACTGCGTGCGGGCCACGGCATTGGATGCGCAACGCCTGGGGTTCGAGACCGTCCTGGTGAGCGATGCCGTCGCCGCGGTCGACCTGCAGCCCGATGACGGTGAGCGGGCGATCGCCGAAATGGCAGCCGCGGGCGTCGCGCTGGAGTAAACGTCAGGCCTGGCGCCAGCTCCACGCGGCGAGGGTCAGGCCGGCCAGCAGCGTTAGCGCGCCAAGGACGATCCACAGGCCATCGCCGGTCATGAAGCTCTTGGGCGCGAATGAAATATTGAAGCCCTGCAGTATCCAGATCAGCCCGGCGACCGCCAGCAGCAGGCCCACCACCATCCACGTCGTTCGCATCGGTCGAGCATACGCGGCGACCCGCGTGAGCCGGGTTCGGTGAGCCGTGGCCGAGGCTCGTATCATGGTCCATAAGAACCATCGGCAGATAACTTGCGGAGCCATATCGGCACATGAATGACCTCGACCACTGGCGTGAACTCGGCCAGCAGCTGCGCGTCGATTCCATCCGTTCCAGCGCGGCGGCCGCGTCCGGCCATCCGACGTCCTCGATGTCCGCGGCAGACCTCATGGCGGTGCTCATGTCGAAGTACCTCCACTACGACTTCGATGCGCCCCAGAACCCGAACAACGACCACCTCATCTTCTCCAAGGGCCACGCGTCGCCGCTGCTGTACTCGATGTACAAGGCCGCCGGCGCGATCAGCGACGAGGAGATGCTCACCTTCCGTCAGCAGGGCAGCCGGCTACAGGGCCACCCCACCCCGTTGATCCCGTGGGTTGACGTGGCGACCGGCTCGTTGGGCCAGGGCCTTCCGATCGGTGTCGGCGTGGCCCTCGCCGGTAAGCGGCTCGACCAGCTGCCGTACCACGTGTGGGTCCTGTGCGGCGATTCGGAGATGGCCGAGGGATCTATCTGGGAGGCGATCGAGCATGCCGCCTTCAACGAGCTCGACAACCTGACGGCGATCATCGACGTGAATAGGCTGGGTCAGACCGGCGAAACGATGCACGGCTGGAATCTCGACTACTTCAAGGCACGGCTGGAGGCCTGCGGCTGGCACGCCATCGAGGTCGACGGGCACGACGTGCATGCGGTCGACATGGCGTTCGGCGAGGCGGCATCAGTCAGGGGCAAGCCAACCTGCATCGTGGCGCGCACGGTGAAGGGGCAGGGCGACCCGGAGGTCGCCAACAAGAACGGCGCGCACGGCAAGGTCGTGCCGAATCCCGAGGAAGCGATCAGGGTGCTCGGCGGCGAGCGGAATATCCACGTCGACGTGCCGAAGCCGATCTCGGATGGCGAGCCACACGTTTTCGAGACGAGCAAGACCTTGGAGCTGCCGCGCTACGAGCTCGGCGGCACGGAGGCGGTGCGCAAGGCCTACGGCGAGGCGCTCGCCGCCCTGGGCAGCGCCAACGGCAAGGTCGTGACGCTCGACGGCGAGGTGAGCAACTCGACCTACTCCGAGATCTTCAAGAAGGCGCATCCGGAGCGCTACTTCGAGATGTACATCGCAGAGCAGCAGCTCGTTGCGGCGGCGATCGGCATGCAGGTTCGCGGTTGGCGGCCGTATGCCAGCACCTTCGCGGCATTCCTGAGCCGCGCCTACGACTTCGTGCGGATGGGCGCCATCAGCCAGGCCGATATCAGCCTGGTGGGCTCGCATGCCGGCGTGAGCATCGGCGAGGACGGGCCGTCGCAGATGGCACTCGAGGACATCGCCAGCCTGCGGGCGGTGTTCGGCAGCACGGTGCTCTATCCGTCGGACGCGAACCAGACCGCGCAGCTGGTGGCTCAGATGGCCGATCGCGAGGGGATCGTCTTTCTGCGCTCGACGCGCGAGAAGACGCCGATCATCTATTCACCGGACGAGCAGTTCAGCATCGGCGGCAGCAAGGTCGTTCGACGGACCGATGACGACGCCGTGACGCTGATCGGGGCGGGGATCACCTTGCATGAGGCCATGAAGGCAGCGGACGCGCTGGCCAGCGACGGCATCAATGCGCGCGTCATTGACCTCTACTCGGTCAAGCCAATCGATGTCGAGACGTTGCGCGCCGCGGCACGCGACACCGGCCGCCTCATTACGGTTGAAGATCACTGGCCGCAGGGCGGCCTTGGGGACGCGGTGCTCGAAGTCTTTGCCGACACCGACGAGCGACCGCGCATCGTGAAGCTGGCGGTCGACCACCTGCCGGGATCGGCGACGCCGGAGCAGCAGCTGGCCGCCGCAGGCATCGATGCTGCGCATATTGTCGATGCCGCCCGCGCGCTCGTGCGCGGCGAACTCGTCGGGGCGGGAACAAAGAGAGGGACGTCATGAACACGCTTCAGAGGCTCCACAAGGAGCAGGACCAGAGCCCGTGGATCGACTTTATCGACCGTGACCTGATCACCAGCGGTCGGCTCGCCGACCTCATCGACCAGGGTCTGCGCGGGCTGACCAGCAACCCGACCATCTTCGCAAAAGGGGTCGCCAGCGGGCAGTACGACGAGCTCATCAAGCAGCAGATCGATGCGGGCCACAGCAACGACCAGATTTTCGAGGAGATCGAGATCGCCGACGTCGGAGACGCGGCCGATGCGTTACGGGCCGTGTACGACGCATCCGGCGGGACCGACGGCTTCGCCTCGATCGAGGTCGAGCCGGGCCTCGCCGACGACTCCGCGAAAACCGCAGAGCGGGCACGGCACCTGTGGACGCGCCTCAGCCGGCCGAACGTCTTCGTCAAGATCCCTGCCACCGAGGCCGGCATCCCGGCGATCACCGAGTGCATCCGTGAGGGGATCAATATCAACGTCACCCTGATGTTCAGCGTGGACGTCTATCGACGCGTGGCGCAGGCGTATATCGAAGGCCTCAAGCGTCGCCGGGCGCAGGGTCAGCCGATCGACCGGATCGCATCGGTCGCCAGCTTCTTCGTCAGTCGCGTCGACACGAAGGTCGACAAGCAGCTGCAGGAGGTCGGCACCGACAGCGCCAAGAACGTCATCGGCAAGGCTGCCATCGCCAACGCCAAGATGGCCTACCAGACGTATCTCGAGATCTTCCACGGCCCGGACTTCGCGGAGCTGCGCGCGGCCGGCGGGCAGGTGCAGCGCTGCCTGTGGGCCAGCACCTCGACGAAGAATCCGGACTTCCGGGACGTGCTGTACGTCGAGGAGCTCATCGGTCCGGAAACGGTCGACACCATGCCGCTCGATACGATCAAGGCATTCCTCGACCACGGCAATGTGCAGCGCACGGTGGACCAGCGCGTCGATGACGCTCGGCAGGCGCTTCGCGACCTGGGCGCACAGGGAGTCGACATGGAGACCGTCACGGACGAGCTGATCAAGGAGGGCGTCGAGTCGTTCGCCAAGTCGTTCGACGAGCTCATGGAGACCATCGACAGCCAGCGCAAGGCTCTCGCGACCGCGTGAGCATTCCGGTGACGGAGGGCGTGGACCGCAGGGTCGGCGACGAGCTGCGCTCGACCATTTCCGATCGCCTCAGCTCGTGGGCCGATGCGCGCGTGGCTGAGCGACTCTGGGAGAAGGACGGATCGCTGTGGTCCGCATCCGGGAAGAAACCCGAGGAGATCGCCGCGTGGCTCGGCTGGCTGGATCTGCCCGAATCGATGCAGGCGCGCGTGCCGGAGCTCGAGCACCTCGCCGAGGCGGTCAGAGCGGACGGATACACCCGCGCGGCGGTCCTCGGCATGGGTGGCTCATCGCTCGCCCCCGAGCTGTTCAGCCGCGTCTTCGGCTCCTCTGGCGGTGCCGCGGTTCCGGGGAGTGGCGGCCTGGAGCTGCGAATCCTGGACTCGACGCATCCGGCCGCGGTGCGTGCCTTCCGGGACTGGGCGGGCGCCGCGCGGACGATCTTCTGCGTGAGCTCGAAGTCGGGCACCACCACGGAGCCGAACGCGTTCCACGCCGCAATGGCCGCCAGCGCGCCGGCGCTCGACTTCATCGCCATCACCGACCCGGGTACCGCGCTCGCGGACCTGGCGCGCAGCCAGGAGTTCCGCGCCATCGTCGAGGCGCCGCCTGACGTGGGTGGCCGCTACTCGGCCCTGACCGTCTTCGGCCTGCTGCCAGCCGCACTGCACGGCATCGATATCGGCGAGCTGCTGCGGCGTGCCGAGGCGATGGCGCAGCGCTGCCGCATGAGCCCGTCGCAGAATCCCGGTCTGCAGTTGGGCGCGTACATCGGTCAGGCCGCGGTGGCAGGACGCGACAAGCTGACCGTGCTTACCTCGTCGCGGCTGGGGAGCTTCGGCGACTGGGTCGAGCAGCTGATTGCCGAGAGCACGGGCAAGCAGGGGACCGGCGTCGTACCGGTCGTCGGTGAGCCGATCGGCGACCCGCAGCAGTACGGCGAGGACCGCTGCTTCGTCCTGCTCACCCTCGCAGACGATCCGGACACCGAGTGGCGGCGTCTCACCGAGGGCCTCACGCAGCTCGGACATCCGCTGCTGCATATCGTCGTCGGCGAGCCGCTGGATGTCGGCGCCGAGTTCGTGCGCTGGGAGGTGGCGACGGCCGCCGCGGGCTTGATCCTGGGCATCGACCCGTTCGACCAGCCCAACGTGCAGGAGAGCAAGGACGCAACGAAGGAGCTGCTCGCCGCGGCGCGCGACAGCGGGCGGTTGACCTCACCCGCGCCGATCGTCGCTGCGGAGGGGATGGCGCTCTATGGCGACCCCGCGGCGCTGGGCGACACGCCGGTGAGCGTCGATGGCGGTATTCGGCAGCTGCTGGGCCTGGCGCGTCCCGGCGACTATTTCGCGCTGCTCGCCTACCTGCCCCAGGATCGAGAGATCGAGGCGCTCCTGCAGCGCCTGCGCGCCCAGGTGCGCGACGCGCTTGGCGTGGCCACCACGCTCGGCTTCGGGCCGCGCTTCCTGCACTCCACCGGACAGCTGCACAAGGGCGGGCCGGACAGCGGCATCTACCTGCAGATCACGGCCGAGCCGCACAAGGACCTGCCGATTCCGGGCTGGGATCAGACCTTCGGGATGCTGATCGCGGCCGAGGCGCTGGGCGATCTCCAGTCACTCGTACGTCGCAATCGCAGGGTGCTGCGCCTCCACCTGGCCGATGCCGATACCGGGCTTCCACGACTGGAGGCGATGATCGTCGACGCGCTCTCCGGCCTGCTGACCGCCTGAATAGCCAAGAGAAGAGGAGCTGCATGCAGATCGGGATCTGTGGACTGGGTCGCATGGGCGCCGGCATGGCGCGACGGCTGGCGCGCGGCGGGCACGAGGTGGTTGTCTGGAACCGCACCGAGTCGGTTGCGAACGAGATCGCGGCCGAGCCCGAGAACGAGGGCCACATCACAGTCGCCGAGCCGCTCGAGTCGATGATCCGCAGGCTCGCGACGCCGAGGCATGTCCTGATCAGCGTGCCGTCGGGAGACGCGACCCAGGCGATGATCGACCAGCTGGCGCACCTCCTCGAGCCCGGTGACGTGATCATCGACGCCGGCAACTCGAACTTCCACGACTCGCAGCGGCGCGCTGCCGCGCTGGCCGAGAAGGACCTGAAGTGGCTCGACTTCGGGGTAAGCGGCGGCGTGTGGGGCCTGCAGGTCGGCTTCTGCACCATGGTCGGCGGTGAGCGCGAGCTGTTCGAGCGCATCGAGCCGGCGGTCAAGACGCTCGCCCCCGAGCAGGGCTACCTGTACTGCGGTCCGGCCGGCGCCGGGCACTACGTCAAGATGGTCCACAACGGCATCGAGTACGGGATCATGCAGGCCTATGGCGAGGGATTCGACATCCTGCACGCATCGGATTACGACCTCGATCTGTCGGCGGTGGCAGGCATGTGGAACCACGGCAGCGTCATCCGCTCTTGGCTGCTGGAGCTTGCCGGCAATGCGTTCGAGAACGAAGGCAACGACCTGTCGAACATCTCCGGCTGGGTCGCGGACTCCGGCGAGGGCCGCTGGACCGTCTTCGAGGCGATCGATCGTGACGTTCCGGCGCCGGTGATCACGCTCAGCCTGCTGCAGCGCTTCCGCAGCCGGCGCCAACCGGACTCCTACGTCGATCGCGTCCTGGCAGCGCTGCGCAACGAGTTCGGCGGCCACGCCATCAAGGCGGCATCGGCGACCTCGACGGTCGAGCAGGGCGAGGCAGGCGGCGCGGCCGGCGAACCGGCGACCGCCCCAACCGGAGGCGACCGCTAGACCGATGCCGACGCGCAGCGCGCCCGACCGCAGCGTGACCGAACCCGACGCGTCCGCGAACCGGCGCAGCGCGGTACCCCGCAGCCGGGCAATGGGGGCCGCCTCGGCAGCCAGGCCGAACCCTCTGCGTGAAGGGCTGCGGCTCGAGCGCATGCCCGAGCCGTGCACCATGGTCATCTGCGGCGCGACCGGCGACCTCACCGAGCGCAAGCTGGCTCCGGCCCTCTACAACCTGATGCTCGGTGGCTATCTGCCGCCGGAGTTCACCGTCGTCGGCTTTGCGCGGCGCGACCTCCCTCCGGGTGCGTTCCGGGATCACCTGCGCGAGGCGATCGACGAGTTCAGTCGGAATCGGCCGGCGAAGGAATCGGTCTGGGAGTCATTCGCCAAGGGGATCGAGTATCACCAAGGTGACCTGGATGATCCGCAGGCCTACATTGAGCTCCGGAAGAAGCTGGATCGGATCGACCGAGATCGGGGAACCGCTGGCAACCGGCTCTTCTACCTCGCGGTGCCCGCCAAGCTCTACCCGGAGATCGTCGAGCAGTTGGGCAAGGCCGGGTTGGCCGGTGATGGCCGCCGCGATGGCGGCAAGCGTGGCTGGGTGCGGGTCATCGTGGAGAAGCCGTTCGGGTCCGATCTTGGATCGGCGCAGGCGCTCAACCGCGAGCTGGGCGAGGTCTTCGACGAGGAGCAGATCTACCGCATCGACCACTACCTCGGCAAGGAGACGGTCCAGAACCTCGCCGTCTTCCGCTTCGGGAACGGCATCTTCGAGCCGATCTGGAACCGGCGCTACATCGATTCGGTGCAGATCACCGTGGCCGAGACGGTCGGCGTCGAGAAGCGGGGCGAGTTCTACGACCAGACCGGGGCGCTGCGCGACATCGTGCAGAACCATGCGCTTCAGCTGCTGGCAACCTTCGCCATGGATCCGCCGGTCGAGTTCAAGGCGCAGGACCTGCGCGACGAGAAGGTCAAGGTGCTGCGCGCGGCGAAGCCGATCTCGCTCGGCGAGGTGGCGAGCCAGACGGTGCGCGGCCAGTACGCGTCCGGTTGGGTCGAGGGCGCGAAGGTGGCCTCGTATCGCGACGAGCCCGAAGTCGCGCCCGACAGCGACACGGCGACCTACGTGGCCATCAAGCTCGCAATCGACTCATGGCGCTGGGCCGGCGTGCCGTTCTACATTCGCACCGGCAAGGCACTGGCGACGCGCGTGACCGAGATCGCGGTGCAGTTCAAGCGTGCGCCGCTGGCCCTCTTCGCGCGCGCCGGCAATCCGGTGATCGAGCCGAACGTGCTTGCCATGCGGATTCAGCCCGACGAGGGCATCTTGCTGCGCTTCGGCGCCAAGGTGCCGGGCCAGGGCCTACAGATCCGCACGGTGAACATGGACTTCCGCTATGGCAGCTCATTCGCCGTCGACTCGCCCGATGCGTACGAGACGCTGCTGCTCGACGCGATGATCGGCGATCCGTCGCTGTTCACCCGCGACGACGAGGTCGAGCGCGCCTGGGAGATCCTCGACAACGTGCTCCAGGCGTGGGCCGCGGGCGACGGCGGGCCGCTCCATTTCTACTCGGCCGGCTCGTGGGGACCGCCCGCCGCCGACGAGCTCATGGAGCGTGACGGACGCGAATGGAGGCGGCCGTGAGCAGCGGCGAGGAGCACGCGGTCCGGATGCGGCTCGCCCGATTCGGCGAGGCCGAGTCACTCGCGACGCCCGTTTGGGAGGAGCGCGGCACAAGCGTGCGCGCCATTGAGGCGCAGTTGGCGCACCTCTGGGCGCCGCCGGCCGATGACGGCGGCAACCGGGTCATCACCGAGAAGGGCCTGCCCCACGCCCGCGCATCGGTCCTGAACCTGATCGTGACCGTGGTCGATGCCACCGCCGCCGATCGCGTGGTGCACACCATGATGGAGCTCGGCATCCGGCATCCGTCGCGTGCCATCGTCCTGGTCGCGGACCCCGAGGCCCAGGGGGAGCCGCTCGACGCCCGGATCAGCACGCACTGCCATCCGACCGGTGGCGAAGCCGAGCGGGTCTGCTACGAGGAGGTGGTGCTCACCGTTCGTGGCGAGGCCGCCAGGCACCTGTCCGGCATCGTCGCGCCGCTGCTCATCCACGACCTGCCGACGCACGTGTGGTGGCCGGGCGACCCTCCGTTCGGCCATGCGGTCTTCGGTCAGTTGGTCGACATGGCGGATCGGCTGATCGTCGACAGCTCGGACTTCGAGGACCTGCTGACCGGCTATCGGCGTCTCTCCAACCTGCGACGGCGCAGCGGCGTCGGTGACCTTCTGTGGGACCGGCTGGGCTGGTGGCAGGAGCTGACCGCAGAGTTCTTCGACGCGCCTCGCTTCCGCCGCTATCTGCCGAACCTGAACCGGCTCTGGCTGAGCTATGCCGTCGCGCCGTCGGAGGCGGCCGGCTCGAACGGACATCCCTCGCAGCAGGACGATGTGGCGCCGGGCGTTCGTTCCCCCATGAGCCAGGCGCTGCTCTACGCCGGGTGGCTGGCCTCGTGCCTCGGCTGGAAGCGCGACCGGACAGAGGAGGCGCTGGTCGACGGCCGCATGCGGCTGCGTCTCGAAGGCCGATACGAGATGATCGATCTCGCGCTCGAGCCAGTCGTGACCGATGAGTACGCGCCCGGCGAGCTGATCAATATTCATATGCGGGCGCTGGGCGAGACCGGCGCCGCGGAGTTCATCATCGACCGCAACGGCGATGAGGCCACGGTGGCCACCAATGCCGACGGGATGACGGCGTTCCTGCGTTGCGTGTCGATCGACGAGCCGAGCGAGGCGGACCTGCTCAGCACGGATCTCATCACCGAGCGCAACGAGCCCGTCTACGAAGCGGCGTTGCGTGCCGCTGCGATCTTCCTGGCCGCTGCTCAGCCTGCCCAGGAAGTGGCGTGAGCACGGAGTTCACGGTGCTCCCGGACCGATCCGCCGTGGCGCGGACAACGGCCGATCGCTTCATCTCCATCGCGCGGGCGGCCATCGACGAGCGCGGCGTGTTCCGCGTCGCGCTCTCTGGCGGGTCGACGCCGAAGACCGTCTATCCGCTGCTCGCCAGCGAACCGCGGATCGGCATGCTCGACTGGAGCCTCGTCGAGTTCTTCTGGGGCGACGAACGGTCCGTGCCGCCGGACGATCCTGAATCCAATTTCGGGGTTGCCGAAAGCATGCTGATCTCGCGGTTGCCGGGCGTCCGTCACGAACGCGTCCACCGCATGCCGGCCGATGCCGACGACCGCGGAGCGGCAGCCACCGCCTACGAAGCCGAGATTCGTCGTGTCTTCAGTCCGCCGGAAGATGCGCCACCGGCGTTCGATCTCATCTGGCTCGGGATGGGCGCGGATGGCCACACCGCGTCACTCTTCCCCGGCAGCGAGGCACTGGCCGTGACCGATCGGTGGGTCGTGCCCAATTGGGCGCCGGAGCTCGAGACGTGGCGCATGACGCTCACCTTTCCGGTGCTCGACGCTGCGCGCCGCGTCCTGTTCGTGGTCACCGGCGCCGACAAGACCGATGCCCTTGCCGGCGTGCGATCTGGCGCCGGCCTGCCCGCCGGTCGGGTGCAGGCGCAGCGAACCGAATGGCTGGTCGATGCGGAGGCCGCCGGTGGTGAGGGCAAGGCCGCGTGACTGCCTGGATCTGGCTGCTCGCGACCGCCGTCGCCACCGTCGCGGCCTACCTCATCGGCTGGCGATCCTGGGAGCAGTACCGGCGTCGCGACGTGAGCGACGCGAACACCGATCGCTACATGACCTGGCGAGGCCGCGCCATGCCGCCTGCCGGACGGCCGTCCGAGGGCATGACCGGCGAGGAGCGCCGTCACGTCTACATCGGCCTGGCGCTGGGCGTCGCCGCCGTCTTCTGCCTGGTCGGCTTCTTCACCTACAGCTGAGCGTTCCAAACGCAAAGATCCGCGCGATACTTTCCCGATGCCGATGCGCGTCGAGTTTCTCTACTGGGACGACGATCCTGACTACATGACGGCACGGCAGAACCTCGTCGAGGTGCTGACCGAGGACGCCTTCGAGACGACGATCCAGATGGTGGCCGTCAGCAGCCAGGCGGATGCCGAGTTCCTAGCGTTTCCCGGCTCGCCCACCATCCGCATCGATGGCGAGGACATCGAGCCAAACGTGGATCGACCGATTGGCCTCATCCTCCGCCGCCCGCTTCCGCCGAAGGAACTCATTCGCCGCGCGGTCGAGCGTGCCCGCGGCTGGAGCCACGGACGCCGCTGATTCCGCCCCACACTCGGTACACTCGGCGCTGATGCTTGCCTCCGCCCTCCGCGGCCTCTTCCTGTGGCTCAGCAACCGCCGTTGGCTGGCAGGCGTCGCACTCCACACGCCACTGCTGCGTCGCGTAGCACTGCGATTCGTCGCCGGCACCACTCTCGAGCAGGCGGTCGAAGCGGTCCGCGCGCTCAACGCCAGCGGCGCAACGGCGACCCTCGACGTCCTGGGCGAGAGCGTCGACGATCGCGCGGCGGCGGATCGGGCCGCGCACGAGTACGTCGCGACCATCGAGCGCATCGCCGCCGAGAAGCTGGACGCGAACGTCAGCCTGAAGCTGACCCAGATGGGCCTCGACCTCGGCATCGACACGTGCGTGGAGGTGATGCGACCGGTCGTCGAGGCGGGAACGCGTCACGGCGTTTTCGTGCGGATCGACATGGAGGGGTCGGCCCACACCGAGCCGACGCTGGAGGTGACGCGCCGCCTGCATGCGGACGGCCACGAGGTCGGCGTGGTGCTTCAGGCCTACCTGCATCGGTCAAAGGCCGATGCGCTTGCGTTGGCAGGCGAAGGCATCCGCATACGCGTCTGCAAGGGCGCCTACGCCGAGCCGCCCGAAATCGCCTGGCACGACCGAGAGGCCATCGGTCAATCCTTCGTCGAGATCTCAGAGCTTCTGCTGGAGGCCGATGCGCATCCCGCCATCGCCACGCATGACCCGGCGATGATCGAGGCCGTGACCTCCTTCGTGAAGGAGCGGGGGATCGGTCATGACCGATTCGAATTCCAGATGCTGTACGGCATCCGGCGCGATCTCCAGCGACAGTTGCTGGAGCATGGATATCGGCTGCGGATCTACGTCCCGTACGGCACCGAGTGGTACCCGTATTTCATGCGGCGCCTCGCTGAGCGTCCGGCGAACATCCTGTTCGTGCTGCGCAGCGTCTTCGGCGAGAAGCGCTGACTCGGTTTCTGCGTCGGTCGGGCGACCGGGGTAGACTCCCCCGATAGCCATGAGTGTCAGCAAGCGGCCGAGCACCTCGAGTCTCCGCCGATTCATCACGACCCGTCCATACGTCACCGTCGCGGAGCTGCGAAGACGCTTCTGCGTCGACGAGCCCGATGCGGTCTGCTCACTTCGTCGCGACGGCACCACCGTGTTCGTGGGGCTGCCCGAGCGTGAAACGGCCAAGCTGCAGGAGCTGTGGACGCGCGACGAGATCGGGCTGGAGATGTCGGTCGAGGTGCGAGCGCCGGTCGTGGTCGGGATCTACCCGATGCACATCGCGCGCTTCATCCAGGACTACGGCAGCGGTCATGTGGCCGCGCCGAACGGGAAAAGTAACGGCATAAATGAACAACAAGCGCCGGTGGGAGTCGGGCCCGTGCATTCCAACGGCCATCCACGCCCTGGTGACGGGCGTAACAACGCCGACCTGAACGGCTCTGCTACCCGCCGCCCATCGGCGTCCACGTCTGATCTCGCTCCGCTCGAGTGAGGCTCGCGGCGGTCACGAGCGACCTCATGCTGTTCAGCCGCATCGAGGGGGCTGCCTCGGTTGCTGGGGTACCGCTAACGTGGGTCCGCGCGCCACGTGAGCTGGCGCCGGCCAAAGACCTGGAGCTGGTGATCGTTGACTGGTCGGAGCGCACGCCGAGTTGGGTCGATGATCTCACTGCTTGGCGGCGTGCCGGTGATGTGCGCATCATCCTCTTCGGCCCGCACACGGATCTCGAGGCGCATGCTGCGGCGCGCGCCGCCGGTCTCGCACCGATGTGGGCGCGCTCACGCCTATTTCGCGAGCTGCCGACGCTTTTGGCGGAGCAGTCGTGAGGCGCCGCAGGCCGGACTTCTTCATGGTCGGCGCTCCGAAGTCGGGGACGACAGCAATGTATTCGTACCTGCGCAAGCACCCTGATCTTTACCTTCCCGAGCGCAAGGAGTTGCGCTTTTTCGGAAGTGACCTTGAGATACGCGATCGGCCAAGCCTTACGAGCGACGAGTACCTCGACTACTTCAGGGATGCTCGGCCCACGCAGCGCATCGGGACCGCGTATGTCTGGTACCTCTACTCACGTAATGCGGCGCGCGAGATTGCTGAATTTGCACCAGAGGCGCGCATCATTGCCATGCTGCGCAATCCAATCGAAATGCTGCACGCGCTGCACGGAGAGCACCTGTCGAACGGCAACGAGGAGATCGAGGACTTCACCGACGCCCTTGATGCCGAGGCCGACCGCCGCGATGGGAAAAGAATTCCCCCCCACGCGCACCTGCCACAGGCCCTTTGGTACTCGACGGTCGCGCGGTACACCGATCAGCTCGAGCGTTACGTCGCGGCGTTCGGTCGCGAGCGTCTGCACGTGATCCTCTATGACGACTTCGCGGCCGATACACCCGGCACCTACGCCCGCACCCTTCGCTTCCTCGGGGTCCGCGATGATCTCCGGCCGGCGAGCTTCGACGTGGTCAATGCCAGCAAGCGGATTCGCAGCGAAGGATTTCGTCACTTCCTGTCTCGGCCGCCAGAGTTTCCCAGACGGATCATTCGTCGCACAGTCCCAGGTCCGCTGCGACGGACGCTCTACGAGCGCGCCAAGGCACTGAATGTTCGGGCTGCGCTGCGGCGTCCGATGGCGCAGGAGACGCGAGAGCGCCTCACGCGCCAGTTCAACGAGGAGGTTGAGCGGCTTTCCGCTTTCCTGGACCGGGATATCACGCAATGGACCGCGATTGAGGCCCAGCGGCGCGGCGATTAGCCGTCGAGGTACCGCTCGCAGACGTCGAGCAGATGCTCCGCCGCCAAGCTTGCCGGAGCCTCGATGGTGCAGCCCGCCCGCGTCATGTGGCCCCCGCCGCCGAATACGCCGGCGATCTTGGTCGCATCAACCGCCTCACTCACCCGGAGACTGACCCGCGTACGCTCTGGCCCGGTCTCCCTGAGCAGAATCGAGATATCGGCTCCCTTTGCCTGCGCGATGAATTCGGCGAGTCCATCGGCGTCATGATTCTGTGTGCCCGTGGCGTCCAGCATTTCTTGGGTGAGCGTCGCGTAGACGATACGCCCGTCGCGACGCTGGCCGAGGCCGTTGAGCATACGACCCCACAGCGCGAGCGTGGCGTAGGGGAGCTCGGCGAGGACTCGTCGATGAATCAGGGTGACAGGCGCGCCGGCGTCCACGAGGCTTGCAGCGATGCGCAGGGTCTCGCCTCGGGTGCTTGGGTCTGAGAAGCCGTGACTGTCCCGGACGATGCCGGTTAGCAGCGCGGTAGCGATCTCCAAGTCGACCGTGACTCCGAGCTTCGGGAGGGCCGCAGCGATGACCTGGCACGTCGCGGCGGCGCTTGGGTCGACGAGGTTGACGTGGCCGAAGCGAGTGTTGGTGACATGGTGGTCGACGTTCACGAGGCGCGCGCGCTCGAACCACGAACTATGTTCGACGCGGATGCGGCCAACGCGTTCGAGCGTAGCCGCATCGCAAATCACGGCGAGATCGGCCTCCAGCTCCGGCGTCGGCTTGATGCGGTCGTAGAGCGGCAGGAAGTCAAAGGCGGGAGCAGGAGCGTCGACACTGACGATCTCTACCTCTTTTCCGAGTCGCTGACCGATGAGGGCGATCGAAATCGCTCCGCCGATCGTGTCGGCGTCCGGATTCTCGTGGCACAGCGCCGTGATTCGTCGCGCAGCGCGGATTGCCTCGGCGAACCGATGCTGGTCCTTTGCCATTGGGTCGGTGATATCCAACCGCTCCTCCGCTATTCTCCGGCAACGCGCCCCGTCCGTGGTGGCGGGTGACGACGGATTCTAACCGGCACGGAGGAGCGATGGGTTTTCAGGGATGGTTGACGCTCATCACGATGGCGGTACTGGTCGTGGTGATGGCACGCGAGATGGCCCCGCCCGCGCTGGCGATCTTGGTGACGACGATCTTTCTGCTACTCATGGGGCTGATTGATGTCGATCAGGCCTTCGCCGGCTTCAGTAACGAAGCACCGATCGTCGTTGCCGCGCTGCTGGTTTTTGCTCGGGCGGCCGACATCTCTGGGCTGCTGCAGCCCGTGCTCGACCGGTTCATCGGCCACGGTCCGCCGCCTCGCGGATTGCTAGCCCGGATCGTTTTCCCGATAACGGTCGTTTCGGGGTTCCTGAACAACACAACGCTCGTGGCGATGTCAATTCCAGCGGTTGTCGACCTCTGCAACCGCAAGGGCCTTTCGCCCTCTCGGTTCCTTATTCCGATCTCCTATGCCGCCGTACTCGGAGGTGTCATCACGACGATCGGTACGTCGACGAACCTGACGGTTTCCGGCCTCCTGCGTGAGGCGGGGTACAAGCCGCTCGGCCTGTTTGAGCTCACGCCGGTCGGCCTGCCGATCGCTTTGGTCGGCACCCTCGTGCTCGTGGTCGTCGCGAGCAGGCTGCTGCCCGAGCGCGGCGGCGACCGGACCGATACCGGGAATAGCCGCGACTACTCCGTGAGCATGGCCGTGCAGCGGGACGGTCCCGTCGCCGGGCGAACCGTCGAAGCCGCCGGGCTCCGTCAGCTTCAGGGCGTGTATCTGGTGGCAATCGAGAGAGGCGGCGAGCGCATTGCACCCGTGAGCCCGGCGACCCAGCTGAACGCCGGCGACATCCTTACGTTCGTGGGCCGCATCGACGAGGTCGTCGATCTCCAGCGCATGCGCGGTCTGCAATCAACGCATCGCAGGCAGATCAAACAGTTGGAGGGCGCCCATCATGCCTTCAACGAGGTCGTGCTGGGGGAGAGTTTTGCAGGACGGACCTTGCGCGAGATCGGCTTCCGGGCGCAGTACGGCGCCGCGGTCCTCGCCATTCACCGGGCAGGTCACCGAATCGAGGGCAAGCTCGGCGAGCTCACGCTGCGGATGGGGGACACCCTCTTGGTGCTTGCTGGGCCGGACTTTCGCAGCCGCTATCGCAACTCGGCCGACTTCCTGGTGATTGCACCGCATCGCGGAATCTCGCCGACCCAGCCGCGCAAGGCAAAGCGCGTCGCGCTCATCGGTCTTGGCTTCATCGTCCTCACCGGCACCGGTATCCTTCCCATCCTCCATGCGGCGCTGCTCGCGGCATTGCTCCTGGTCGCGACTCGCGCGCTTACCGTTCGCCAGGCGCGCGATGCCGTCGATTTGAATATCGTCGTCCTCATCGCGGCATCTTTCGGCCTGGGTGCCGCCGTGAGCAGCACGGGACTCGCGAACGCGATCGCACATCTCCTTCTGACGATTTTCCTCCCGTTGGGCCTGATCGGGGCACTCGCCGGCGTCCTCCTGGCGACGATGGCGCTGACGGAGTTCATCAGCAACAACGCCGCGGCGGTGCTCGTGTTCCCGGTCGCCGTCGCAACGGCCACGGCAACCGGTTCGGATCCCCGTCCGTTCGTCGTGGCGGTAACGCTGGGAGCCAGCCTCTCATTCCTGACGCCGCTCGGCTATCAGACGAACATGATGGTTTACGGGATTGGAAACTATCGGTTCGGAGACTTCACTCGGGTTGGGCTGCCGCTCAACCTGCTTACGATCGCAATGTGCCTGACGCTGATCCCGATTGCCTTCCCTTTTTGACCCGAAACACTCACGTGTTGCGATTTCGCACCGCTAAGCGGTCCTAGGCCTTGAAATAGTACTTCCGTTCAGGCACGATACCAACCTTCCTTATCAGCCGCTTATCAGATGCTTATCGGAGCGGTAGTTGCCCAGCGAGGAGGCGGGTGCCCCGCGTCCTCCAATTTACCGGGGTGGAAAATGGTGACCCTTCGGCGAGCGCGCCTTGCGCCGCCTTACTCGACGAGGCCGGATTTGGTGGCGACTGGCAGGCCCGTGGCCGCCGCGCTCACATCGGTTGGCAAGCGTGCGTTCGACATCGCGGTCAGTATCGGCCTCTTGGTACTCACCAGCCCGATCTGGCTGGTCGCCAGCGTCTTGATTAAGGCGACATCACCTGGACCGATTCTGTTTCGTCAGCAACGCATTGGCGCCGCTGGCGTCCCATTTACCTGTTTCAAGTTCCGCACGATGCACGACGGTGCGAGCGATCAGATTCACCGGGAGTTGGTGACTCGCATGCTGATGCGTACGGCGGCGTCCGTGAGCGAGGGTGATGGACAGCTTTACAAGGTGAATGACGACAGCCGAATCATCCGCGTCGGCCGGTGGATGCGCCGATCGTCGCTTGACGAGCTGCCGCAGCTCGTCAATGTTCTTCGCGGCGAGATGTCGATCGTCGGCCCCCGGCCAGCGCTGTCATACGAGGTCGAGCAATACGAGGACTGGCAGCGTGAGCGCCTTGCGGTGCGGCCGGGCGTCACGGGCCTCTGGCAGGTCTCCGGGCGTAACAGGTTGAATTACAGCGAGATGTGCGTGCTCGACATCCAGTACGTCCGTGACTGGAGCCTCTGGCTGGACCTGCTGATCATGTTGCGCACGCCGTGGGTGATGTTCGTCGACGGCGGGGGTGCCTCGTGAGCCGCCCGGTCGGTGTTGGCGTCATTGGCTGCGGCTACTGGGGCCCCAACCATGTCCGAAATTTCGCATGGACGGATGGAGCACGAGTGGTTTCGGTCTGCGATGGCCAAATTGAGCGTGCGCAAAAGCTGGCTTCGGGGTATTCCATTCCCGAAGTAACCTCCGACGCGGCTGTGCTGCTCTCCAATCCAGACGTCGACCTGGTGGTCGTCGCCACGCCTTCGCTGACACACTATCCACTCGCAAAGGCGGCCATCGAGGCCGGCAAGCACGTGCTGGTGATGAAGCCGATGACGACACGGCTGTCCGATGCCGAGGACCTTGTCGAACGCGCGCGGCGCAAGGGCGTCATGCTGGCCGTCGATCACACGTTCGTCTACACCTCCGCGGTTCGCGCCATGCGCGAGATGATCGAGACCGGTCATCTCGGCGAGCTGTATTACATCGACAGTGTGCGGATCAACCTCGGAGTCTTCCAGTCCGATGTCAATGTCGTGTGGGACCTCGGCTCGCATGACGTCAGCATCATCGATTACTTAATGCAGGGCGAGACGCCGACCGAGGTCTCGGCGATCGGCGCGGCCCATGCGGGTAGCTTCCGCGAGAACGTGGCTTATCTGACGATGCGCTACGGGCCGAGCGTGCTTGCTCATGTCCACGTGAACTGGTTGGCCCCTGCCAAGATCCGGCGGACCATCGTCGGCGGCTCGAAGCAAATGGCCGTGTACGATGACATGCAGGCGTCGGAGAAGCTCGCCATCTACGACAAGGGCGTCACGATCGCCCCATGGGACGATGCCGAGGTGGTGTACAACCAGCTCGTTTCGTATCGGTCAGGTGACATGCGCGCGCCGCGCCTGGACAATCGCGAGGCGCTCGCGGTCGAGGCCGAGGAGATCATCGACTGCATCCTGCACGGGGGACGGCCAGTCGCCGACGCGGAGTCCGGGCTGCGGACGGTTCGCATCCTGGAGGCGGCCGAGCTCTCAATGCGCGAAGGCTCCCGCCCAATTCGGATGCAGCCCGAGCCGACGTCGCTCACTACCATCCCGATCGTCTCGATCCCGGTGGTCGCCAGGGTCAGCGACGTCCTCACCGACGTGGCCGCGGCCTCCGCGGAGACCGCGTAGCGCTTCATCCGGGCCGGTTCGAGGGTCGGCGCATGAGGTGTGTCGAGCGCGTCTCGTGTCTCTCGCTATGATGGGCGTCGCGCGCCCCGCTTGAAGGTGATTTGATGGAGATACGCTCACTGCTACGGACCATGAGAGCGAAGTGGTGGCTCATCATCCCCACCTTTCTCATGGTGGTCGGCTCAGTCGTCGTCTGGACGCTCTCGCAGCCAAAGATCTACGAGGCTGAATCACGCCTGTTCGTCGAACCGATCATCACCGGAGCGAGCAAGGACACGCTCGACGTCTATAGCCTCATCGCCCGTCAGTCCGAGCTGTCCGAGACGTATGCCCAGATCGCAACGAGCCCGCCGATTCGGCGTGCCGCGATCGACGCGCTGCATCTCACCGCGGCTCAGCAGGATGACGTGAGCCCGAGCAGCCGCCTGATCCCCGGCACGACGCTGCTGAGCGTGTCGACACAGTCGACCGATCCGAACCTGGCGCGCGACCACACGAACGCGATCGCGACCGCGCTGATCGCCTACGTGAACAGGCTCGCAACGCCGTTCGGCCTGAAGCCCGTCTATCCGGCGGGGACGCCGGCCCGGCCCGTCTCGCCAAACGTGCCGCTCAATGTCGCGCTGGGCGTGATGGTCGGCGCGGCGTTGAGCATCGGCATCGGCCTGGTCGCCGAGCTGCTGAAGACCCGGCGCCCTGCCAAGACGCGCATGGAGATGCTCGACGAGGAGACCTCCGCATACAGTGCGCCATACTTCCGCCTGCGTCTGCGGCAGGAGGTGAGCCGCGCCAAGCGCTCGGGGACCAGCCTCGCCGTGGCAGTCGTGAACGTTAACCATCGCGGGATGCTCGACGGGCATACCCCACGCTTGCGATCGGA
This sequence comes from Candidatus Limnocylindria bacterium, assembly GCA_038250515.1. Taxonomy (GTDB): domain Bacteria; phylum Chloroflexota; class Limnocylindria; order QHBO01; family QHBO01; genus JAICUY01. The sequence goes on along the minus strand of JBBSCG010000009.1, from coordinate 10,909 downwards.
TGCGCTCCGACAGCTCGCCGGATTGGTCGATGCGCATCTGCGTACCGAGGACATGAGTGCGCGCCTGAACCCTGACGTGTTCGCGCTGCTCTTCCCCGACACGAACGAGGCCGATGCGATGGGCATGATCGATGGTATTCGCACCCGAATGGCAATGCCGGCGCTGGGCGTGGCCGCCGACGGTGAGCCCATCCGGGTGCAGCCGGCTGCCGGTGTCGTCGGGTATCACGGCGAGGCGCTCAGCGACGAGGAGCTGATCGATCGGGCGCTGCGCGCGCTCCAGGACGCTGAGACGGTGCCCATCGGCAAGACGCAGTCATTCTCGGCGCTGTCCAGCCAGTCCGGCGCGTGATCCGGTGGTCGAGAACCACGGCGACAACCTCGTCATCACTGCGGCGCGAGGCGGCAGCGCGGTGTTCGCCGGCAAGCTGTTCGCGTGGGGCACGCGGTTCGTCCTCGCTGTCTTCCTGGCTCGCATCCTGGGTGTCGAGGAGTACGGGCTCTACAACTTGGCGCTGACGGTGGCAACGGTGGCCGCGAGCTTCCCCACGCTGGGACTGGACGCGGCGCTGGTGCGTTACACCGCGGTCTTCTCTGGACGAAAGGACTCGAGCTCGGTGCTCGGCACGCTGCAGCTTGGAATCGGCGTTCCGGCACTGCTGAGCATCATCTTCGCGGTAGCCGTGATTCTTCTCGCCGGGCCGATCGCCACCGGCGTCATGCATCAGCCACGACTGATCCCACTGCTTATCATGGTCAGCCTGCTCATCCCGGCAACGGTCTTGAACCGCCAGCTCGGGGCGACCCTTCAGGGCCTCAAACGCATCGAATACGACGTCGCGGCCGAGCAGTTCAGCCAGCCGGTAGTCCGCTTCGTCTTACTTGCCGGCTTTGCTCTTCTGGGATTGAACGCCGGGTACGCGATTCTCGCGTCAATCCTCTCCGCGCTCGCCGCGACGGTAATGCTGGTGTTCTTCGTTCACCGTCTCTTCCCGTTGCGCCGCACGAACCTGCAGGCGAAGCGGGAGCCTCGAGAGCTGATGCGCTTCTCGCTGCCGGTCTTCTTCTCGAACGTGATCACCACCTTCGGATCGAATTTGCAGACGCTGTTCCTCGGCGCATTAAGTACGCTGAGTGCGGTCGGCGTCTTCGCCGTCGCGAACCAGGTCAACATGGTGGGGTCCATCTTTCAGTCGGCTGTCGTGGCCTCGTCCATGCCGCTCTTTGCCGAGTCACAGGACCGCGGGGACCGGCGCTCACTCGAGCACCTTTACCAGACCACCTCGAAATGGTCACTCGCGCTGAACCTACCGTTCTTTCTTATGGTGATCGTCTTTCCCGAAGCGTTGCTGGCGATCTTTGGGCGGGAGTTCGCGACGGGCAGCGTCGCGCTCATCGTCCTCGCATGGGCCAACCTCGTGAATGCGGCGACGGGGACGTCGGGTGCCGTTCTCGATATGACCGGTCATACCAAGGTGAAGCTCCTTAATTCGAGTGCCGCGGTGGTCCTGGCTTTCGGGCTGAGCTTCATCCTGATCCCGCCGATGGGCCTCGTTGGCGCCGCGCTCGCGGCCTTCGCCTCGCAGAGCATCGTAAACGTGCTGCGGCTGGTTGAGGTGGCGATCCTCGTCAGGGTGTCGCCCTACAACCGGACGTACCTCAAGCCGATCCTCGCCGGCTTCATCGCCTGGGGGGCAAGCCTCGGACTCGGGATTGTGCTGCTGGATGCGGGCGTCACCCTGCAGCTGCTGATTGGGCTGCCCACGCTGTTTGGGGTCTACGGCATCGTGCTAGTTCTGCTCGGACTAGATCCAGAGGACCATCTTGTGCTCGATCGGATCAAGGGTCGTCTCCTGCGTCGGGGCCGCCGCGCGAAGCGAACCAAGAAGCTGGTGGTGCCGCATCCAGAGGCAAGCACACATGGCTGATACAGTTCGGCTCGCACGTCGTCGCGGCCTGCCCCACCGTCACGAAGTGGCGGCGTGGCTGCGCATCGCAAGCATTCGCGCGCTCCTGCTGGGCGGGGCGCTTCTTCTCGCGGCAGTGGTGGGCACCCTGATCGCGCTGGGCTATCCGCAGGCGGCGGTCCTCCTGACGCTTGCACTTCCGATCGGCGCCCTCGTGCTGCGCAACCCCTTCATGGTCATCGTCCTGTGGGCCCTCATCCTGCCGTACTTCCTGGAAAGCCTTTCCGCGGACGCGAGTCCCGGTGTCTGGGCGCTGCACCGCCTCGCCCTGCCTGCGACGTTGGCGCTCGTGGCCGTGTACCACGGACTCGGCATCCGTCGCTCGCCGTTCCGCATCGGCATTGTTGACTTCGCGATTCTCGGATTCGTCGCACTGGGAACTGCGAACGTGCTGCTGTACGGCGTGAACGCTCAGCGAGAGCTGGTTTCGTTCTACGACCATCTGTTCGTCCCGATCCTGCTGTTCTGGCTCGTCCGGGCGATTGGCCCGACGCGACGCGACCTGAAGCTGCTCGTCGCGGTCGGATTGGTGACGATCGTGATTCAGGTCACTCTGGGCATCATGAGCTGGTTCGCTCCGAGCCTGGTTCCGGCCCAGTGGCTGGGACGGGCGGGAGAGCGGACGGTCGGGACGTTCGGCGGACCGGCGCCATACACCATCACCCTGGTCTTTTTCGCGCTGCTTGGTATCCAAACCGCCATGCGTGACAGTTCGAGGATGCGCCGGCTGCTGACCTTTGGTCTGGTGATCGCGGCCCTCCTCGCGGTCTTCCTGTCACTGTCGCGCGGCAGCTGGCTGGGCGCCGTGGTGGCATTCGGCGGCCTCGCCATCCTCTATCCGCGGGCGGTGGCGCTGATAGGCGCCGCCGGCCTGCTGCTCGCGGGATCGCTGGCCGTGGGCCCCCTCGGCGAGCAGATCGCATTTGCTCAGCAGCGCCTCGATGACCAGGCGACCGTCGAGTCGCGGATTATCACCAATGATGCCGCGACACGCATGATCCAGGCCCGTCCGCTGATCGGCTTCGGCTTTGGGAACTTCGAGCTGTATGACGAGGAATACAAGCAGCGGGTGGGTGACATTCCCCTGAAGCTCGGGGGCAGCTCGCATAACACCTATCTCAATCTCACCGCTGAGATGGGACTTCCGGCCGTGGTGCTGTACTTCTTCACGCCGCTGCTGCTCTTCATCCGGACCGTGCGCGCTCGGCGCCGGCTGAAGAGCGCGGACGCCGTGGCGTGGGGTCTGTGCGTGGTGCTCTGGCTTGCTCTCATCGATCAGTTCCTCGTCAGCAACTTCCTCGAGATCATCCACTCCAGTCTGTGGGCAACCTCCCTCTGGTGGCTGACACTCGGTCTCATCGCGCTGACCCTCGAGCGTGCACGGGAGGAGCCACGCCGGCGTCGTTGGTCGCGGTCGCCACCAACCTGGCAGTCATGATTCGGCCGGAGCCCGTCTCCACGCCGGCGCGTGGGTACCTGGAGGACTCGACGTGAGTGCGGCAGCTTCGCGGCGCCTTGATCCGCTCGAGACGGTCCTGCGCGTCTTCGACGCACTGGACGGCGCCGGGATTCGCCATTGCCACTGGAAGAGCAGCGCCAGCATTCCGGAGGCGCTTGCGGGCAGGACTGATCTCGACCTGCTGGTCGACCACTCGCGGGCCGCGGACTTCGCCGCCACGGTGGGAGCGCTCGGGTTCAAGCGTTTCATCTCCCACCCGTCCAGGCAGCTGCCGGGAGTCGAGGACTGGCTGGGCCTGGACCCAGCGTCCCGGCGCCTCATTCACCTGCACGTCTACTACGAGCTCGTCCTTGGCGAGGAGCTCGTCAAGAATCACCGCCTGCCGGTTGAGGATGTCCTGCTTGCCAACACGGTGCTGCATCACGGCATTCGCGTCCCACGGCCAGAACTCGAACTGGCCATTCTTACGGTGCGTGCCCTGCTGAAGTACCGCGAGGACGCGTTCCTCCGAGATCTCCTTCCCTTCGGACACCGCGGCGGCCTCCCGGCTGCCATCGTGGAGGAGGTGCACGAGCTGCTTGGCCGTACCACGGTCGAGGCCGTCCGCGGCACCGTTGAGCGGCATCTTTCAATGCTGCCGGCGGCGGTCATCGTTGGCTTTCTCGGTGCCGTGAGCAGTGGCCGGATCGAGCCGCGTCGCGTGCGCGCGCTGCGCAGGGAGCTGGAGCTGGCGCTGCGGCCGTACCGGAGACGCGGCGAACTGGCGCTGCTTCCGGTGCGCGCTCGCACCGCCCTGAGCCGATCGCGATTTGCGCGATTCGGCCGTGGCGCCGCTGAGCGGGTGCAGCACCGTCCTTCCGGACGGCGCAAGCGCCCCGCCGCCGGTGGTCGCGCCATCGCCGTCATCGGAGTCGACGGGGCCGGAAAGTCAACCATCGTCGCCGAGTTGGTCAACACCTTCGGCTGGCGGGTCAACGTCATGACGCTCTACCTTGGCTCGGCCCGGCCCGGAGCACTGGCGGCCGCGTCGCAGACCAGCGCGCGGGGAGCGCGGCGGTTAAGCGCATGGTTGCAGCGACGGCTCGGCGCCCAGAGCCGTGTATCCCGAATCGCAGCTCGTGCGTCCGAGGTCAGCGCCGGCGTTCGCGCCGTGGCGGAGGCGCGCGACCGGGAACGCCGAGCAATCCTTGGAAGGCGGTTGGCCTCCGATGGTTGGCTCGTCTTCTTCGACCGCTACCCGATGCCGGCCCTCCGCGTCGGTGCGCGGCGCATGGATGCCTGGCGCCTGCCGCTCACGACCGACGGTGGGTGGCTGTCGCGCCGCCTTGCCCAGCGGGAGCGCGCAATCTACCGGCGCATTCCGGCGCCCGAGACGCTCGTCGTGCTCCGTCTCGACCCACAGGCGGCCCGCCTGCGCAAGTCGCGCGTGCCCGAGGCGCTCGATCTGAAGGCGACGGCCCTCGCCGGGCTAGGGGACGGTGACGCGACGATGGTGATCGTGGACGCTTCGGCGCCCCTCGACGAGGTGCTGCGCCACGTGACGAGCGCCGTCTGGGACCGGCTCTAGATGATCGTCGAGCTGCTGGGGCCGCCGGGCGCCGGAAAGAGCGCGCTTCTGCCGGCTGCGACGCGCGAGCTGGCGCGCTGGTCCGGGCGAATATGCGAGCCGGCCGACCAGGCGGTCGACCGCCACCTGCACAGCTCTACGGCGGGCCGCCTCCTGGCGCCTCTGCTCGGGGGCCGTCCGCGCCGCCTCAGGGCGCTTCTCGTAGACGTCCCCTACGGCCTGGCGTTCATGCTGTCGCGGCCGCGGCTGACACTATCCGCGGCCGCCGCAATTCGGCTCGCCCCGGTTGGCTGGGGACACCGCTGGACCCTGCTGATGCGCTGGGCCGGCGTCGCCGCGCGTCAGCACTTCCTGCGCGGCCGCATCGGGGGCGAGATCGTCATCTTCGATGAAGGGTTGTATCACCGCGCCGTGAACCTGTTCGCCTGGCGCAGCACCTCTGATCGTCAACGCCCGGGCTCCATCCGGGGTGAGCTGCAGGCGTACCTGCGCGCCGCGCCCGCCCCCGATGTCGCGATCTTCGTCGACGCGGCGGACGAGGTCACCGGCCAGCGCCTTGCCGCGCGCGGCCTGCCACTCCGCCTGCGCGGGTGGTCCCCGGTCCAGGTCGCGGCATTCCTGGCCTCCGCCGGTCAGATCGCGCGCGCCATCCCAGCCGAGACCGCCGATCGAACACGGTGGCTGTGGATCGAGAACGCCTCGACGCTCGATGCGGCCGGCCGCGAGCTCGCGGCGGCCCTCCGACTTCTCGTGCCACCGCTGAACCCCGCGGCGCCCGCCGGCTGGCCTATCGAACCGCCCCGCCGCGCTCCTTCCCTTCGCCGCCCCGACCGCTGGTGGCGCAGCCGACCTCATCCGCTCGACGTCGATCAGCGGCTCGAGCTGCAGGAGGTCATGGCTGGGCTGGGGATCGAGACGGTCCGCGGCGCGCGCTCCATCGGTGCGGGGCGGAGCTGGAACGTCGTGGTCGACACCAATGGCGGTCGTCTCGTCGTGAAGCGTTACAAGCCCTCGGTCGAAATTGAGGCGATCACGAGCGAGCACGGAGTCCTGCGTCGCCTGGATGAGCTGCATCTTCCCGCTCCGCGGCTGGTCGTCGGACCGGACGGGACGACGGTCGTTCGACGAGATGGCGCCTCGTTTGCGGCCTTTCAGCACGTCGATGGTCACCTGCCCATGCACGAGCTCATCCTTTTGCCGGCCAGCCGCAGGCGGCTCGCGTGCGCTGCCGGATCCGCCCTAGCCTTGCTTCACCTGGCGCTCACCGACCATCCGCCAGCCGGATTTCCGCGCACCGGCCTCGGGCCGCACGGGATGCGGCAGGATACCTCAGCGGACCACGCCGAGGGCCTGCGGCATGGTGCGACGGCGCTGTCCGTGTCGGGGCGGTCGATGGCGGCGCTGGCCGACCGGGTGTGCGAGCTCGATGCGCGGTTGGTCGCGGCATCGTTGCGGACGACGCTCGTTCACGGCGACTATGGCCCGTACAACCTGCTCGTGCGGCCGGGCGAGCCGCTGCTGGTCGTTGACTTCGAGCTCTCACGCCTGGACTGGAGGCTGCTTGACCTTGTGACCGCCGCTCCGCGGTTCGCGGTGAGCCGAGCGCGGTTCTCGGCCGATCGATTCGCGGCCTTTTTGTCCGGCTACCTCGAACGCGCACCCGACATGCGCTCGGAGCTCGCCGCCGCGCCGGCACTGCTCGAGTTCTTGAACCTACGCCGTGCGGCCGTCTGCCTCCGCCGCCACGCTGACTCACCCAGCGCCGCCCTGTTGCGCGAAGCCGCTGACCGAGTGAAGGCCGCCCGATTGCTGGCGGCTGGGACGCATCGGCTCATCCCGGCATTCGAGGCGGCATGGCGATGAGCGGCAGCGGGCCGATCTTTATCGGCGGAACCGACCGAGCTGGCAAGACGCTGCTCTCCGCGCTCCTCGGCTCGCATCCGCGGATCAGCATCCCACCCGTCGGATCGAACATGTGGACGCTGTTCTTCAATCGATTCGGCGACCTGGCCGAGCCGCGGAACTTCGAGCGTTGCCTCTCGGCGCTGCAGCACTACAAGCACGTTCGTTTCCTGGCGCCCGATGTGGCCCGGCTGCGCCGCGACTTCGCACAGGGCCCGCGAACCTACGCTCGTCTGTTCGCGCTCATGCAGCAGCAGAACGCGCAGCGTGCCGGCAAGCCGCGCTGGGGCGACCAGACGGGGCTGATCGAGGGGTACGCTGACCACGTGCTGGCTGCCTATCCCGATGCGGTCATGCTGCACATGCTCAGGGATCCGCGCGATCGGTATGACGCGTCGCTGACGATGTGGCCGGAGGGCCGGCTGCGAGTCGGCGGTGCCGCTGCGCGCTGGCTCTATTCGGCGCGGCAAGCTCGCCGCAACGAGCGGCGCCACGCCGGTCGCTACCGCATCATCCGCTACGAGGATCTCGTTGCTGATCCTGCCGGCGTGCTGGCGGAGACTTGCGCCTTCCTGAGAGAGACGTACCTGGCCGAGATGCTCGACATGGCCGGCATGCCGACCTACCGGACCAAGCTTCGAGCGGCGAGCGCGCCGGACGGTCCGCTGATCTCGACGGCCCATGTCGGCAGCTACCGCGGTCGGATTCCCGCCAGGGAGCTGGCCTTCCTGGAGGCTCGTGCCGGCGCGCTGATGCGATCCTTCGGCTACCAGCCTGACCGCGTTACGCTGCGCGGTGTCGATCGCCTGCGGTACGCCACGGCGGACGTGCCGCTGAACCTTGTCCGCATGGCGATCTGGCAGGCACGCCAGGCTGCCGCTCATCGGCTGCCGCGGTTCGCCGGCCGCACACCTCCGGCACATCACCTGGTGATCGATGCCGGCTGACAGCGGCCCCGTCTTCATCGCCGGCCTCGATCAGAGTGGGAAGACGCCGCTCCGCCGCATCCTGGAGACTTCGCCGGAGATCGCGTTCTCACGCAGGACCTATCTTTGGACGCATTTCTATGGTCGCTACGGCGACCTGGCCGATGCCGCCCGCCGCACCCGCTGCTTCAGTGAGCTGCGCCGCTACCGCGGGATCGCCGAGCTCGGGATCGACCTTGCGGCAGTGGAACGCGAGTTCGAGGCGGGACCGGCGACCTATGCGCGACTGTTCGGCCTGATCGGTGCGCAGGCCGCCGCGGCGGCAGGCAAGCGGCGCTGGGGAGAGCAGGAAGGGGGCATCGAGGATCGCCTCGAGCCAGTGCTCGCCGCGTTCCCCGATGCGCGCGTCGTGCACATGATTCGCGACCCTCGCGACCGGTACCTGGCCGTTGCGTCAGGACGCGACCGACCGGGCCTGCTGGGCATGTCGGTGAGCCGCTGGCGCGCCAACGCGCGGCGTGCCGTTTCAAATGCAGGGCTCCACCCGGACCGCTACCTCGGCGTACGGTACGAGGACCTAGCCCGATCGCCGCGCGAGACCGTTGAGCGCATCGGCCGCTTCATCGGCGAGCCTGACGTGGAGCTACTGGGCGTGGCAGCGGAAGCGTGGGCCCGCAGGCCCGGCGCAGACGACGATGCGCGCGCGATCGGACGTTTCGCGACGGACATGTCGACCGGCAAGCTGGCGTTTGCGGAATCGCGCCTGGCCGGCGAGATGGCCGCTTTCGACTATATTCCGCTGCGCCGTCGGATGTCGGTGCCGCAGCAGGTGGCTTACGCCGGCGTCATCTGGCCGGTCAACAGCTTCTCGCCGATTGCCGCCCGAACCGCTGCCGGCGCAGCGCGCCTGCGTGGCGGCCGGCTGCGGTTCGGCAAGGTGCGGCTGGACGAGGCGACCGCGTGAGCGAGACCACGGAAGGGCCGATCTTCATCGGGGGGATCGATCGGAGTGGCACGAGCCTGATCTACGCGCTCCTGGCGTCGCATCCGCGGATCGCCATGGTCCGTCGCACGAACTGGTGGTCGTACTTCTACGGGCAGTATGGCGATCTCGCGGACGATGCCAATCTCGATCGCCTGCTGACAGTGATGGGTCGCTACCGCCGCCATCGGAAGCTCGCGCCCGATTTCGACGCGCTGCGGACATCCTTTCGTGTCGGACCGCCCACCTATGGACGGCTCTTCGGCCTGCTGGCGATGCAGCATGCCGACCGACTCGGCAAGCCACGCTGGGGCGACAAGTCGCTGCACACCGAGCGATACGCCGACACGGTGCTCCGCGAGTTTCCCGAGGCCCGCATCATCCACATGCTGCGGGACCCGCGCGATCGCTACGCATCGGTCCTCAAGCGCTGGAAGCATGTGCGAGGCGGGGTTGGCGCCGCGACCGCGGCCTGGCTCGCTTCGATCAGGCTGGCGGAACGCAACCACGCCCGTCATCCCGGTCGGTACCTCATCCTGCGCTACGAGGATCTTGCATCGGATCCGGTGGGCCAGTTGCAACAGGTCAGTGACTTCATCGGTGAGCCATACGACTCCGGCATGCTTGGCATGGAAGGCGCGGACGACTTCCGTTCGAGCGGCGGCAACAGCTCGTACGGCGGTTTCGAGGTCGGTACGATCTCGACGCGATCGATCGGCCGATTCAGGAACGCACTGCCGGCAGGCGACATTGCCTTCATCGAGTCACGCGCCCGGCGAGCAATGCGCACGCATGGATATGAGCCGATACAGACGCCGCTCGGTGGCAGCCCCCGGATCCGTTACCTCCTGCGCGACTGGCCGCTGAACTTCGCGAAGATGCAGGCATGGCGCGCCCGCGAGCGGTTGCGTGACCTCAGCGGCCGATCGCCGGGCGCTGAGACGCTCGAGGAGGAAGACTCCGACGAGGCTGGCAGAGACGACAGCTAGGCTTCGAACGAGTACCCCTGCAAGGCAGTGAAGCCCGCGGTGCGCGCGTCGATGCGGCTCCGCTGCTCGGGCGACCAGCTGACCGAATGTCGGCTGCGGGCAGGTGAGTCGTACAGCACCGCGGCGCATGCGTCCAGGTATTCCACTGAAGGCTCGACGCCAAGGAAACGGGTCACGCCAGCGAGCGACTCTCGAGGTGCGGTGACCAGGTCCTCATGGCGCACGGTGTGAATGGGCTGGGGCCCGATGCGCTCCGCGAGTTGTTCGATGAGCTCCCAGTTTTCGAAGTAGCGCTCAAATGCGCTTTCGAAGCTGCGACCGCTGCGCAGCATCATGGTCGCGATGTTGTCGTACGGGTTGCGAGCAACGTTGACGAAACGCAGATCCAACCCACCCATCAGTGTTTGAAGGCGGCTGAGCAGTTGGTGATCCTTTGACAGAGCGCGGACCGTGCCACCGGCGTTGCTGTCGCCCACGACCCTGAGGTCGCGCGTCCGCCCCTGCCACTGCCCGGGGACCTCGTAACTATAGACCTTTCCGCCACGGCCACGCTTCTGGCGCTGTCGTGCCGCCTGGTCCCGCGCGACCTGTACCGACAGCCACAGGACCTGGTCCCGGGAGAATCCGGCCGAGACGTATTTCAGCGCGTCGAGCTCATCAGAGAGGGCGACCTGGGCATGCGCATCCAGCAGTGCGCCAAGGATGCTGTGACCGCTTCGGGCGTGGCCGAGAAACAGGCAGTAGGTCCGCACCGAGCCCAGCAGCTCACGCTCGCGCTGGACGCCGGCGCGAGAGCGCAGGTATCGATAGCCAGAGTGAAGCGCCGTGCCGCGAACCGCGTGTCGGAGGCGGGCAAAGGGACGATCGTCACCGATCGGAAGCTCTTGGGGCACGGCGAGAGTCTACCCGAACAAGTGTTGACTTCGGTCCACAACGGCCCCCGCCCTCTTGCAATACCCCTCGACAGATTGGAGCGACGAGTGCACAATGCCGGCTCACCCTAATCCAATAGTAATGCCCGAGTCCGGGGGAGAACCTGTTGCGCCTACGTGCCCTCGCGGCGCTCACTGCCGCTGTTCTGCTTGCCTCCACCAGCCCGATCGCCGTCGGGGCAAGG